>CAZCLX010000039.1:0-14442 GCA_964499615.1 uncultured Oscillospiraceae bacterium | reverse complement strand
ACGCACGGTGGTGTGAGAGGTCGGCGGCCTGACCGGCCGCCTCCTACTCGATTGGCACAGAATTAGCCGTTGGCACGCATCTGAGCGAAGCACTCGCTGCAGTAAACGGGGCGGTCAGTCTTGGGCTGGAAGGGAACCCGAGCCTCACGGCCGCAGCGTGCGCAGGTCGCGGTGAAATATTCACGGGGGCCACGAGCGTTGTTCTTGCGGGCATCACGGCAAGCCTTGCAGCGCTGGGGCTCATTCTGGAAACCGCGCTCTGCGTAGAACTCCTGCTCACCAGCGGTGAACACGAACTCATTGCCGCAATCCTTGCAAACTAAAGTCTTATCTTCGTACATAAAAAACCTCTCCTCGGTTATTTGCCCCGTGAATGTCCATGTACCATGGTGTAACGCAGGGTGAATTAAATTATGGGCGAATACCGCCACGAATCAAATTATACACAAACAGGGGGATTTTGTCAATGGGGAATAAATTTATTTTTCTAAAACCTACCGGATTTGTGTAACTTTCCAAAAAACAAATGTTAATATCTGATGGACACTATAAGTTGAACTGGGTTTGTCCGTCAAATGGAATGTGGAGATGATCATAGGCAAGGGGTGTCACGCAGCGGCCACGTGGCGTGCGGGTTAAAAAGCCCAGCTGCATCAGATAAGGCTCGTATACATCTTCCAATGTTACCGCCTCCTCGCCAATGGTGGCGGCAAGGGTTTCCAGTCCCACCGGGCCGCCGTTATAGTTGCGGATAATGGCGGTGAGCATTCGCCGGTCAATGGCGTCCAGCCCCAACTGGTCTACCTCCAGCTTCCGAAGGGCCAGGTCAGCGACCTCCCGGGTGATGACCCCGTCTCCCACCACCTGGGCGAAGTCTCGCACCCGGCGAAGGAAGCGGTTGGCAATCCGGGGAGTGCCCCGGCTCCGGGAGGCAATTTCCGCCGCACCGGAGGGGTCAATGTCGATACCTAGAATGGCGGCAGATCGGCTGACGATCCGAGCCAGCTCCTCCGGGGTATACAGTTCCAGCCGGAGAGAGACACCAAACCGATCCCGAAGAGGAGCGGACAGCTGCCCTGCCCGGGTGGTAGCACCCACCAGGGTAAATTTGGGCAAATCCAGCCGGATGGAGTTGGCGCTTGGCCCCTTGCCCAGGATAATATCGATGGCAGAATCCTCCATGGCGGGATACAAAATTTCCTCCACCACCCGGTTGAGCCGATGGATTTCGTCGATAAAGAGAACGTCTCCCAGGCTGAGGTTCGTCAGCAGCGCCGCCAGGTCCCCGGGCTTTTCGATGGCGGGACCGGAGGTGATCCGGATCCCTGCCCCCATTTCGTTTGCAATAATTCCGGCAAGGGTGGTTTTGCCCAGACCGGGAGGGCCGTAGAGAAGGGTATGATCCAGCGGCTCATTCCGCCGCCGGGCGGCCTCAATATAGACGGACAAATTCTCCTTTGCCTTTTCCTGGCCGGTATAGTCTGAAAGTAACTTTGGGCGCAGACCGATTTCCCCCGCGTCCTGAGGGGTAAAGGTGGGGGAGATAATGGGGCTTTCTATTTCCTGAGAGAATTCAAGGCTCATGGTTGTGTTCCTCCGTAGCTAGCAGTTAGCAGGTAGCAGTTAGGAGACGGGGATGACGGCGACCTAACAGCTACCCGATCATAATCATTTCATCACCATTGCCCGCAGGGCATAGCGGATCAGATTTTCCGTGGAGGCGGCAGGATCCGCGCCTTTGAGGGCAGTGGCGATTTCGGCAGGGGAGTAGCCCAGTTCCTGGAGTGCCGCCCGGGCAAGGGCAACATTCCCTTCCGGGGCGGCGGCAGGCATGGAAATTCCGCCGGAAAAGTCCAGCTCTCGGGCGCCGCCAACTTTATCCTTTAGCTCCAGGATGATACGCTGGGCGATTTTCTTGCCTACTCCCTGGGCAGCAGTAAGCATTTTTTCATCCCCGGTCATTACGGCCAGGGTGAAGTTCTGGGGACCGCCGGAGGAAAGAATCGCCATGGCAGCCTTCGGCCCCACGCCGTTTACGCCGGTGAGCAGCTCATAGCATCGCTGCTCTTCCCGGCTGATAAAGCCGTACAGATCAAAAGCATCCTCCCGGATGGACTCCGTGATATACAGCCGGGCGGACTGATTCAGCTTCAGCTGCCCGGCGGTGTAGGCGGTAATGTGGCAGCCATAGCCAACGCCGCCGCAGTCAATGACCGCCAGCCCCGGCTCCATGACCGTGACAGTACCGGATATGTAGTAAAAAAGCATTGTGTTTCCTCCTTGGTAGGTGTTAGCAGTTAGCGGTTAGCGTGGGGAAATCATTGCGTTTAGCATTTCCCCAATTTCTTCAAGCAGAAGAAATCCGCGTTCACATTGTCCGGCGGTAAAATATCCCAAGGAAATTCCAATTTCCAACTGTGTTTCCATCTCTGCTTTGGAGCCACGGGTAATATTCAGATAATAATAGAATTCTTTTACAGAGCGACGATCAAGTCCCGATAGCTTCGCATTTTGTTCACCCCTTGCTACCCGCTGCCGGCTGCTTACCCATCATCGCCAGCAGCGATGTGCTGGAGCGGGCGTGGCACAGGGCGATGGCGACGGCATCGGCGGCATCGTCGGGCTTTGGCACGGCGCTCAGGTGCAGCAACCGCTTGGTCATGTCCATGACCTGGTGCTTGGTGGCAGCGCCGTAGCCCACTACCGCCTGCTTGACCTGCATGGGCTTGTATTCGTACACCGGCACTCCCGCTTGACGGATGGCAAGCAAAATCACCCCCCGGCTCTGGGCCACGTTGATGCCGGTGGTGACGTTGTGACCGAAAAACAGCTCCTCAATGGCCGCAGCGTCCGGAGCGGTGGACTTTAGAAGCTCCGTCATATCGTGGTATATGATTTCCAGCCGATAGGAGAAGTCGGAATTGGGGGGGGTGGTAATGGCGCCGCAGTTAATTAGGCGGGCGCTGCCCCGCTGAGCCTCCAGCAGGCCAAAGCCGGTAATGCCATATCCGGGGTCAATGCCCAGAATCCGCATAGTGGTCACCCCTTTCAGCATAGTGTTCTCCTATGCATATATGATAGCACATTTGTTCCGGAATTCCTACTCTTTTTTTCAGGGGGATACATATTTTTCCTCACCTCGGGCAATACTAGCGGCGAAAAGGCGGTGACGGTTTTGGAGAAATTCTCCTGTAAAACAACGGTGGTGTCCGGGGCAGGGGTGGTTTCCGCTCTGGAAAGCTTTGGAGCGAAGCGGGTCATGTTGGTGACGGATCCCTTCTTTGCGGAAAATGGGACCGCGTCCAAGGTGGCGGCGGCAGCCAAGGGAACAGAAGCGGCGGTTTTTGACCGGGTGACACCGGATCCCACAGTGGAGCTGGCGGCGGAGGGAACTGCCCGCCTCCGTCAGTTTCATCCGGATCTTTTGGTGGCACTGGGCGGCGGCAGTGCCATCGACTGTGCCAAGGCCATGGCATACTTTTCCAAGGAAAACATCCCCTTTGCGGCGATCCCCACCACCTCCGGCTCCGGCTCCGAGGTGACGGATTTTGCGGTGCTGACCCATGACGGAGTGAAGCACCCCTTGGTGGATCCCCGGCTCCAGCCGGAGATGGCGATCCTGGACAGCGACCTGCTGGAGTCTCTCCCGAAAAGTCTGATTGCCGACGCCGGGTTTGATGTGCTGGCCCACGCGGTGGAGAGTTGCTGTTCTCCGGGAGGCGGGACATTTTCCGGACTCTACGCCCGGGAGGCCTTTGCCGCTGCCTACGCCGCGCTTCCGGCATCCTTCGCTGGGCGGAAGGATGTTCGCCTCAAGGTGCATATGGCGGCAACTATGGCGGGGATCGCCTTTACCCAGTCGGGGCTGGGGCTGTGCCACGCCATTTCCCACAGCCTGGGAGGACGGTTCCATGTGCCCCACGGGCGGCTGAACGCGATTTTGCTTCCGGCGGTGGTGTCCTGCAACGCCCACGCTGTTCCGGGGAAGCTGGCGGCCCTCGCCCGGGCGGCGGGACTGGGGGGCAGCGCGGATCAGGTGGCGGTGCGGAACCTGAAAAACGGGCTGTGCCGGCTGCGGAAAGAGCTGGAGCTTCCGGAGACCCTTTCCCAGGCGGGTATTTCCCCACGGGAGCTATGGAGCCACATGGAGGAAATCGTGGAGGCGGCGCTGAAGGATCCCTGCTGTGCCGGAAGCCCATTGCCGGCAGAGGATTTTCTGATCCGCCGGATTCTGGAAGAGGTGGCGGGCCGTGGCTGAGATCCTGCGCAGCGTAGGGCTGGACGTGGGTACCACCTCTACCCAAATGATCCTATCAGAGCTGACGGTGGAGAACCGGGCTTCCGGCTTCGCGGTGCCGGAAATGGAGATCACCCGACGGAAGATCCTCTACAAAAGCCCGGTGCGGTTTACCCCGCTGCTGGATGAAAGCCACATGGACGGGGAAGCCCTCCGCCGAATGGTGGAGGAGGAATACCGCTTGGCAGAGATCACCCGGGAAACGGTGGATACCGGGGCCATCATCATCACCGGGGAGACCAGCCGAAAGGAAAACGCCCAGACGGTGCTGGAAGCGTTGTCCAATCTGGCAGGGGACTTTGTGGTGGCGACGGCAGGTCCGGACTTAGAAAGCGTCCTGGCGGCAAAGGGCGCCGGGGCAGAACGGTACAGCGAGAAAACCGGGCGGAGGGTGCTCCATTTTGACATTGGGGGCGGCACCAGCAACCTTGCCCTGCTGGAAGGGGGAAAGCTCCTGGGAACCGGGTGCCTGAACGTGGGCGGGCGGCTCATCAAGACCGACGAAAGCGGGATAGTGACCTATGTGTCCCCAGTGCTGCGGGATCTGTGCGATATCCGTCCCGGGGAAAAGCTGAGCCTGGAGCGGGAGGAGAAGACGGCGGGGCTGCTTGCCCGGGCGCTGGAAATGGCGGCGGGGCTGCGGGAGCCGGACGGGCTGCTGGAAGAGCTCACCACAGCCGGTACCGCTCCCCTCCCTCTGCCCGGTACGACGGGAGACGTGATTCTGTCTTTCTCCGGCGGGGTGGCGGACTGCATCCGGGAGGATCTGCCAGGAAGGGCCTTTGGAGACATTGGCCCGACTTTGGGCAGGGCGATTCGAGGGAGCCGCTTGTGCCAGGGGGAGTACCGCCTGGGGGAGGAGACCATCCGGGCTACGGTGATTGGAGCGGGGTGCCACAGTGCCCAACTGTCCGGAAGCACGGTCTACTGCCGGGACACGGCGCTGCCCATTAAAAACATACCGGTTCTGTCCCTGAGCCTGGAGCAGCAGGAAGGAAATCTAACGGAGAGTATCCGACGAGGACTTTTGGAGGGAGAAGCAGAGCCGGTGATTGCCCTGCCGGGGATCCGAAGCCCCAGCTACCGTCAGGTGACGGCGCTGGCAGAAAAGATCCTGGCGGGCTTCCCCGGGAAGAATCTTCGGATCTGCCTGGAGGAGGATATGGCAAAGGCTCTGGGACAGGCGCTGGCATCCAGAACGGAGAGGCATAGAAGCATCCTGTGCCTGGACGGGGTGAAGCTCTCCCCCGGATCCTATCTGGACGTAGGCGCACCGGTAGGCCCAGCCATGCCCATTGTGGTGAAAACCCTTATTCTGAATCAGTAGGAGAGAATTATGAACAAGCAGGAATTATCCGCCATGGTTGCGGAAATACTGTCCACTATGGAGCCGATGGTGAAGGGCAGCGACTACAAACCAACTTCTCCCGGCCCCCAGCAGAAGGACGAGGGATACCGGGAGGGGGATTTTGTGCCGGACGTGACCGCTCTGGATCTTCGGAAGCTGTACCTGACGGAAGGAGCGGCGGACCCGGAGCGGTTCCGAAAGATGAAGGAGAAGACCCCTGCCCGGCTGGGCAGCGGCAAGGCGGGAGCCAGGTACAAAACCCTTACCATGCTCCGGTTTCGGGCAGATCACGCCGCCGCCCAGGACACGGTGTTTTCCCAGGTGCCGGAAAGCTACGCCGGGGAGCATGGCATGACGGAGGTGCAGACCTGCTGCCACAGTAAGGACGAGTACCTGACACGGCCTGACCTTGGCAGAACCTTTGACGAGGAAAACCGGCAGAAGATCCGTCCTGCGATCCCCGGAACGCCCCGGGTGCAGCTGGTGGTAGGAGATGGGCTTTCCTCCGCCGCCATCCTGGCAAACGCCGCCGACTGCCTGGCGGCTATTCAAGAGGGGCTGAAGACAAGAGGTATCGATCCGGGTACCCCCATTTTTGTCCGGTACTGCCGGGTAGGGGCGGGAGATGCTATTGGCGACATTACCGGGTGCGAGATCGTCTGCGTCCTGGTGGGGGAGCGTCCGGGACTGGTGACGGATAAGAGTATGTCCGCCTATATCACTTACCGACCCAGAACCGGAGTGCTGGAATCCAGCCGGACGGTGGTCAGCAATATCCATTCCCAGGGTACCCCTGCGGTGGAGGCGGGAGCCCATATTGCCTCCCTGATAGAGACCATTTTAAAAAAGCAGGTATCCGGCGTGGGACTGCATTTGGAGGCGGGAGCATGATCCCAGTAACGGTGCTGGCAATCCGGTTCCTGGCGAACGCCTCCCCGTCGCTGTGCAGAGCGCTGGGAGCGCCGGAGGGATACCCCTCTCTGGGACTAATCACCACCGACTGTGATGACGCCACCTATATTGCCCTGGACGCGGCTACCAAAGCGGCGGAGGTGGAAGTGGCCTACGGCAGGAGCCTGTATGCCGGAGCCGCCAACGCCTCCACCCCCTACGCAGGGGAGGTCATCGGCATTCTGGCGGCCAGAACCCCGGGGGCAGTGCGAAGCGGCATGGAAGCGGCGCTGTCGGAGCTGAGCCGAATAGGGTTTGAAGACCTGCATGGCGTTCCCTGTCTTGCCTGGACGGTGAGCAGCGTAGGCTCGTTTTTGGCCCGGGAGGCGGGGGTTGCCCCGGGGACGGCATTGGCCTATCTGATCGCCCCGCCGCTGGAAAGCATGTACGCTATGGACGCTGCTATGAAGGCGGCGGACGTGGAGCTAAAGAAGCTCTATGCCCCGCCCAGCGAGACAAACTTCAGCGGCGGGCTCCTTTCCGGCACCCAGTCCGCCTGTTCAGCCGCCTGCGCCGCTTTCCGGGAAGCGGTAGCGGAGACGGCGATTACGCCGCGGGAGATATAGCGTTTAGCGGGTGACGGTTAGCAGGTAGCGGTTAACAGTGAGTGGAGCGAACCGGGCGCTTGCTCCCCCAGAGGGGGGAGCAAGCGGTGAGGGTCCCTACGCAAGGATGCCATAAGAAGTTACAGCAGAATACAAAAACCAATTATTGAAAGGAACATGAAACTATGGATACCAATTCTCTGGGAATGATCGAAACCAAGGGCCTGGTGGGGGCCATTGAGGCGGCGGACGCTATGGTAAAGTCTGCAAATGTCCAGCTGGTGGGCAAGGAGCAGGTTGGCGGCGGCTTGGTCACCGTCATGGTTCGGGGAGACGTTGGCGCGGTGAAGGCGGCGACGGACGCCGGTGCGGCGGCAGCGGAAAAGGTAGGGGAGCTGATCTCCGTTCATGTGATTGCCCGGCCTCACGCGGAGGTGGACAACATCCTTCCCAAGGGCCGCCCCACCCAGATGCCGGGAAAGAGTCAGTAAACCGTGCTCTATTCCTTGAAGGACGTCCAGGGGAACATCCGAAACCGGGAGGGGAAGCGGGTGTTCTACCTGGGCAAGGGGGATAACCTGACCAGTGAGGCAAGGGACTATCTCCTTCGGGAGCGGATCCCCATTTTGCCCGGGGAGAGTGCGCGAAAGGAAAAATGGGCGCTGCCCAGCGGAGGCTGGACGGAAAATAAGCCGGAGCACTTCACGCACCTGAATGGGGATATGCTGGTGCCGAAAAACCACCGGCGGATCCAGTTCCGGGGGAAACTGGATACCTTGGAAGGAGAGCTGCTTTCCTGCCAGCTTCAGTGCCCGGAAATCGCTGGGCCGGTGGGGGAAATCCTCCAATATGTCCGGATGCTCCTCCGCCGGGAGGTTCTGGAAGAGCCGATCCCGGAGGAAACGCTCCTGGGACTGACGGAGGCGGAGCTTCGGCGGCACAGCCATTTTCCCCAGGAATACTACGGACAGCCCCACTTTATGCCGGAGGCAGCCGACGGGAAAGCGGTGGTATTCCTTAACCGGTGCCGGTGCGCCGCCCGGGAAACGGAGATTGCGGCAGTGGAAGCCTTCACGGATCGGGACGGCCTGCCCACCCGGGAGGATCTTCTCCGGGGGATGAACCGGCTGAGCAGCGCCCTGTATCTGCTTATGATCCGGCAGAAGGCTAAGGAGCGAAGGGAAACAAGGGAAGGAAGAATCAGATGAAGCTGAAAACAACCCTGCTGGGGAAAACCTACACATTCCGGAACCTGAAGCAGGTGATGGCGAAAGCCAATGAGGAGAAAAGCGGCGACGCTCTGGCGGGGCTTGCCGCGGAGGACGCCCGGGAGCGGGTTGCCGCCAAGGTGGTACTGTCGGCGGTGACATTGGGACAGCTCCGGGAAAACCCGGCGGTGCCCTATGAAGAGGACGAGGTCACAAGGATCATCCAGGACGACGTGAATGAAGCGGTCTACCGGAAGATCCGGGGCTGGACGGTTTCCGAGCTGCGGGAATGGCTCCTGGCGGAGACCACCACCGGGGCGGACATCCGCTGCCTCAGCCGGGGTCTGACCTCGGAGATGGTGGCGGCGGTGTGCAAGCTGATGAGCAATCTGGATCTGATTTACGCCGCGAATAAGATCACCGTCACCGCCCACTGCAACACTACAATCGGCCTGACCGGAACCCTGAGCTGCCGTTTGCAGCCCAACCACACCACCGATGACCTGGAGGGGATCACCGCCTCGGTGCTGGAGGGCTTAAGCTTCGGCGCGGGAGACGCGGTGATCGGCTTAAACCCGGTGACGGATTCTCCAGAGCAGGTAGGTAAGATCCTGCGGCGGTTCCAGGAGATCCAGGAGCATTGGCAGATACCCACTCAAATATGCGTGTTGGCTCATGTCACCGCCCAGATGAAGGCGGTGCGGACGGGAGCACCCTGCGACCTGATTTTCCAGTCCATTGCCGGAAGCCAGAAGGGCAATGAGGCCTTCGGCTTTTCCGGAAAGACCTTGGAGGAAGCCCGGCAGCTTCTCCTGCGGGAGGGCACCGCCGAGGGGCCAAACGTAATGTATTTTGAAACCGGGCAGGGCTCAGAGCTGTCGTCCAACGCTCACCACGATACCGACCAGGTGACCATGGAGGCACGGTGCTATGGCTTTGCCAAGCGGTTCCAGCCCTTCCTGGTGAACACTGTGGTGGGCTTCATCGGGCCGGAATACCTGTACGATGCCCGGCAGGTGACCCGGGCGGGATTGGAGGACCATTTTATGGGCAAGCTTACCGGAATTCCCATGGGCTGTGACTGCTGCTACACCAACCACATGAAGGCGGATCAAAATGACATTGAAAACTTAGCAAGTTTGCTGACCCTGGCGGGGTGCAACTACTTTATGGGCATCCCCCATGGGGACGACATTATGCTCAACTATCAGACCACCGGTTTCCGGGAGACGGCGGCGCTGCGGGAGATCACGGGGAAAACCGCCATTCCGGAATTCCAGAAGTGGCTGGAAAAAATGGGCTTTGTGGAAAACGGACACCTCACCGCCAAGGCGGGGGACGGCTCCGCTCTGCTGTACTAAGGGGGAAGAAATATGGAACTGGATCAGGATTTGCTGGCCCGGCAGGAGGCGCGGCACTTAGCGAAACAATCAGAACGTGCCCAGCGGGAGCTGGCAAGGTTTTCCCAGGAGCAGCTGGACAAAATCGTGGAGTCAATCGCTGTCAGCTTTGCCGAAAAGGCGGGTCAGCTGGGGGAATTGGCTGTCCGGGAGACCGGCTTCGGAAATCCTCTGGACAAGAAAGTGAAAAACCTCTTTGCTTCCCAAAAGGTTTGGGAGGCCGTGAAGAATATGCGTACCGTTGGTATTATGCGGGAAGATCGGGAAAAGAAACTGTGGGAGATCGGCGTTCCGGTAGGCGTGATCGCTGCCATTGTCCCTAGCACCAACCCCACTTCTACGGTGTGCTATAAAGCTATGATCGCATTGAAATCTGGCAACACTGTGGTGTTTTCCCCTCACCCCAAGGCAATTGACTGCACCAGAAAGGCCTGTGAAATCGTGCGGCACGCAGCCCGGGAGGCGGGGGCGCCGGAGGGAGCGGTGTCCTGCCTTTCCATCCCCTCCATAGAGGGCTGCCGGGAGCTGATGAGCGCCCCGGAAACCCGGCTGATTTTGGCTACCGGCGGCCCCGGCATGGTTCGGGCAGCCTACTCCTCGGGGAAACCCGCCATCGGCGTGGGGGCGGGAAACGGCCCTGCCTATATCCATTCCTCCGCTGACGTGGGGAAAGCGTTGGAGGATATTGCAAAGTCCAAGTCCTTTGACTATGGAACGGTGTGCGCCTCGGAGCAGAGCATCATTGTGGAAAAGCCTATGGAGGCGGAAGTGATCCGGGAGGGAAAGCAGCGGGGCTTCTACTTTATGGACGCCCGGGAGGCGGGGCTGCTGGCGCGGCTTCTGTTCCGCCCTAACGGGACGCTGAATCCGGAGATCGTGGGTCGATCCGCCCGTGCCCTGGCGGAAAAGGCGGGCTTTTCCGTTCCGGAGAGAACCCGGGTGCTGGTAGCCCGGGAGCAGGAGGCAGGCCCCACCCGGCCCTACTCCATGGAAAAGCTCTGCCCGGTGCTGGCGTTTTTTGTGATGGAAAACGAGGACGCGGTGCTATGTAAGGCGGTGGAGGTTCTGACCCATGAGGGAAGCGGCCATACCTTTGCCATCCATGCCCGGGAGGAACGGGTGGTGCGGCGGTTCTCTTTGGAGATTCCCGTGTCCCGGTTCCTGGTGAATACCCCGGCGGCGCTGGGTGGCATCGGAGCAACAACGAATCTGTTCCCGGCGCTGACACTGGGCTGCGGCGCTGTCGGCGGCAGCAGCTCCTCCAATAACATTTCTCCTCTGGATCTCATGAATATTCGCCGGGTAGCCTGGGGCGCTGAGAAATCGTGCCCCAGGGACAGTACCCCGAAAGTTACCGTGGATGAGGATCTGGTGGAGAAGCTGACCCAAAAGATTTTGGAGCGGCTGGGATAGGAGGAAGCCATGGAACGTGTGGAGAAAATCGCGGAGGAAGTGGCACGACGGCTGTTTGTGGAGCTGGAGGCGTCGGGCCGCCATGTCCACGTGACCCAGGAAGCGGCGAAAATCCTGTTTGGCCACAATTTGACCCCCCAGCGCCCGTTGTCCCAGCCTGGACAGTACCTGGCCCTGGAGCGGGTGACGGTGCGGGGACCGAAGGGGGAATTCCGGGAGGTGGCGGTGCTCGGTCCGGAGCGAAAAGAAAACCAGGTGGAGATTTCCCTCACCGACGGGAGAACTCTGGGAATTTCCCCGCCGGTGCGCCTTTCCGGTGATACGAAAGGAACCCCGGGAGCGGTGCTGGTGGGGGAGAAGGGCACTGTCCCGCTGGATCATGGGGTGATCGTCGCCCGGCGGCATATCCATCTCACCCCGGAGGACGCTGCCCGGTTTGGAGTCAGGAACGGGCAGCGGGTGAAGCTGCAAACCTTCACTGCCAGGCCCCTGATTTTTGACGATGTGACGGTGCGGGTAAGCAAGGATTTTGCCACCTATGTGCACCTGGACTATGACGAAAGCAACGCCTGCGGGTTCCAAAAGGGCGACCTGGGGAGGATCCTCCCATGACCCGGGCGCTGCTTGTGGGGCGGGAGCCGGTGGCGGAGTTGGGCTTTCAGTATGTGGCGGAAATGCCCTATGACGCGGTGGTTATCGGCTCACTGAGCCTGGGGGAACTGCTTCGTTTCCGGGAGGAACGGGTGCTAAGTGCCCTGGCGGAAGGGAAAAGCGTATATCTCTATACTCCAGGGCTTCCGGAGTCACCAAAAAACCGGGCGCTGTCCGGGAGCCTGACCTCCGCCCAGCGGGAGCTGAAAAACTGGGGCGTTCTGTTTACCGACGGAGGCAGGAAGAGACTCATCACCGGGGAGGAAGCCAAGCGTCTTCGTGCCCGGGGGCAGGCGCCCAGCCCGGGGGCGGTGCTGACGCCTCTGGCAAAGGAAATTTTGGAGGGAACGAAATGAGAATCGGACGGGTAACAGGATCCATTTGGGCGACAAGAAAGGCCCAGTGCTTACAGGGACAAACCTTCCTGGTGGTGCGTGCCGGAGACGAGGAACTGGTGGCGGCGGATCAGGTAGGGGCAGGCCCCGGAGACCGGGTGCTTCTGGCAACCGGCACGGTGGCATCCCGCTACTGCATGGACGCCCCTGTAGACGCTGCTGTGGTGGCCATCGTGGACGAGAAGAAGGGAAATTAGCGGGTAGCAGCTAGCATCTAGCGGAGCAAACCGGGAAAAGCCTCTCCCTATGGGAGAGGTGCCCAGCGCACACGCTGGGCGGAGAGGGCAAAGGCTCTCCCAGAGGGAGAGCCTTTTTCAATACAGTACCGTCCACTTCTTTATAAGGAGGAAAAATGGCATACACAATCCTAATGATCGTCTTCGCGGCGTTTGCGGCGGCGGGGGCAGTGGACCGGATCTTTGGAAACCGGCTGGGTCTGGGACCGGAATTTGAAAACGGTGTTCTTGCCATGGGCTCTTTGGCTCTTTCCATGGCGGGGATTGTCAGCCTTACCCCGGTGCTGGCAAAGCTTTTGACCCCGGTGGTGCTGCCGGTGTACCGGGCTTTGGGGGCGGATCCCGCCATGTTTGCCGGGAGCATCCTGGCATGCGACATGGGCGGCGGAACCCTGGCTCAGAAGATGACCAGCGATCCCCGGGCGGCGAACCTGGGCGGCGTGATCACCGGCTCCATGCTGGGGGCCACGGTGGTGTTCACCATTCCGGTGGCCCTGGGGATTCTCCGGGAGGAGGATCGCCCCGCTTTGGCAAAGGGCATTCTATGCGGCGTGGTCACCATTCCGGTGGGTGTGCTGGTAGGAGGCATTGTCGCCGGGTATCCCCTGGGGATGGTGCTGCGGAACCTGACACCTATTGTGATCATCGCCGCCGCCATTGCTTTGGGCCTTTGGAAGGCGGAGAGCAAAATGATCCGGGGGTTTGCCATCTTTGGCAAAGGCGTTGTGGCGATCACCACCTTCGGCCTGGGCGCCGCCGTGGCGGAGAGCCTGACAGGATGGACGATTATCTCCGGCATGGCTCCCATCTCTGAAGGCATTGAAATCGTTGGCAGCATTGCCGTGGTGCTGGCGGGGGCGTTTCCCCTGGTATATACCGTGACAAAGCTGCTCCGGAAGCCCCTGACGGCAGGGGGCAAAAGACTTGGCATTAACGACGCGGCAGCGGCGGGGCTGGTGGCAAGCCTAGCAAACTCCATTGCAGCCTTTGAGATGGTGAAGGACATGAATCCCAGGGGGAAAGTGATCTGCATCGCCTTTTCCGTCTCCGCCGCCTTTGTGTTCGGAGATCACCTGGGGTTTGCCGCCGGGTTCGCCCCGGAGGTGCTGCCTGCCATGATCGTCGGAAAGCTGGCAGGGGGCATCGCCGCCATCGCCGCAGCCATGTGGCTGACACGGGGGAGCGTTTAGCAGTTAGCAGGTAGCGTTTAGCAGTTAGTGGTGCTTCGCACCAGCACGTAACCCCCGTCTTCTAACTGCTATCTGCTAACCGCTACCAGCTAACTCCCCCCTTGACAAACCGGTTTCCTTCGGTATAATATTTGTATAAGGAAAAGGCTGGGAAAAGAAGAGTACCCATTTTGCGGCCGGTCAGAGAGCCCGGAAAGGTGTGAGCGGGCACGGAACGCGGTGGGGAACATGGTCTTGGAGCCGGAACGCCGATAGGTAGGCGCTTCCCGGGGGCGCCCGTTAAAGCGCGTTTGAGGCAGAATTTCCTGCGAATCAAGGTGGTACCGCGTCAATTTTTTGTCGCCCTTGGGTCTTCCGGGGGCGGTTTGTTTTTATGGAGGAAAGAAACATGTGCGAAAAATGCAAGGGTAAATTCTACATCACAACGCCGATCTATTACCCGTCGGCGAAGCTTCACATTGGGCACACCTACTGCACCGTGGCGACGGATACCATGGCCCGGTATAAGCGGCTTCAGGGCTACGATGTGATGTTCCTCACAGGCACCGACGAGCACGGCCAGAAGATCGAGGACAAGGCCAAGGAAGCCGGAGTCACCCCCCAGCAGTTTGTGGACAACATCGTGGAAGGCCCCGGCGGCGTGCTGGATCTGTGGAAGCTGATGAACATCAGCTATGACCGGTTCATCCGCACCACCGACGGCTACCACGTGGAGGCCATCCAGAAGATCTTCAAGAAGATGTACGAAAACGGGGACATTTACAAGGGCGTCTACAAGGGGAAATACTGCAAGCCCTGTGAAAGCTTC
>CAZCLX010000038.1:0-14479 GCA_964499615.1 uncultured Oscillospiraceae bacterium | reverse complement strand
TTGCTCTGCTTAAATACTGTTCTTTTGTCCACCCAGTAAATTCTTCACTATGCTTCTCCCAGTGCCAGTTAATGTCTTTGGTTCCAGCAAAGACTGCTTTGCTATAGTCAAACCTCTTGTATTTACTTGCAATAACAGAACTGCTTTCTTCTAGCCCCACCTGTTTTCTCGCTTCTATTTTAGCGCGTTCCTCCGCCGTTGTCCACTGCTTTGTGTGTACATTCTGCCTTTTCCCGGTGCCGGGGTCGTACTCCACTACACATCGGCAATTCTCATGCCGGCGGTACACGTCTCTCGGCACGTCCGGGTAGTCGTACACCCCTGCCAGGGCGCGGCACCATTTACAGGCGCCGCTTTCAGCCCGGCGGATGATCCTGGGGGACAGACCGGCACGGCCCTGGAAATCCACATTTTTCTTCAAGGTGCTGTCCACTACCGCCTGAGAATAGTTTTCCATTGCGGTTTTCAGCTGTGCCGATATATCGTCATACTTTTCCCGGCTGGCTGCCAGATTCACCAGCCCATTTTCCCTGTCTGTGTCAACAGGTACAACCTGGGCACGGATGCCGATCCCCGCCTTCTGGTTAAGCTGTTGCTGCACCTTTGCGGCGTAGTCCGCCACCAGCGCGTGGTTCTCATCCAGCATCGATGGAATAAGCCGAGAGGCGATATTATAATACATCTCTCCGTCCGGAAGCGTCGCGGAAGAAATGAACTTTTCCCATGCCTTGCCGATCAGCCGGGAGACCTCGATGGCGTATTCCTGCGCCTGGGCATAAGTCGCGGTACCCGCCTGAACCTTTTTCAGAAGCGCCGCCGCCTTATCGCTTTTGTCATACAGCTCCTGGAATTCGGTCTTGATGCCTTCCAGAAGCCCCGGTACAATGTCCTCTGCCATATGCTTCTCAGCTTTCCGCCTGGATCCCGGTCAGATCCCGGAGGTTTTCCTTGCCAAAGTACCCCGGCACCGCCTGATTGATTTTCGTCACGGCGTCTCCAATCCCGGACATCATGGAGGCGTCCGGCTCGAAAATCGGCTCCCAGACAGGGGTCGTCAGATAAATCTGCTCCCGTTTGTACGGGAAGTCGTCCCGGATACACGCCGCCAGATACCCGGCATTCAGCAGACCGCTCCCCAGCGTCCGCTGGGCCTTCCGGGCGGCGAGCCGCAGTGTTTCATGGCTTGCCTTAATCGCGTCCGCGCTGGATGGGTTCTCTGTGGAAAAGCCAAGATCGTCCAGGGTCAGACCGGTCTCCCCGGCAAACAGAGACGCGATGGTTCGCATCTGTTCGGTGTACGGCGTCATGGACTGCTGTGTGAACTGCCCCAGCTTCGGGCTATCGCCGTCTTCATCCTTGGCAAACCATAGAAGCGTGGAGATCGTCGCTTTCCAGGTGTCAACTTCCTCGGCGTCCTGGGACAGACCGGTGATGTACTTCTGGGGGAAGGAATAGAACTCCGCGCTGACCTCCGAACGGAGCAGCGTCCGCCTGGCGCTTTTCATCAGATCCATGCACGCCCGGGAGATTCTGGAGTGCCCGAATGGCCTTGCGGCGTCCGGCCTGTGAATCACTGGTACCAGCAGAGGATAGGTCGCCCGGTTTGTGTCCACCCGGAAGGGTGCCCCTGCCTGGTAGTATTCCGTCCGGCCTGGGAGAAAGTATGCCTCCGTTTTGGGCTTCCCGTGTTCGTCCCTATCCAGCACCGCATAGCCCTCCCGCAGCATCCCGGTGATAGGATCGATAACACCGGTGGCGTTCCCACCGTCGATCACCTGCAAGCGGGGAAAGCCGGTGTCGTCCTCGGAAATATAAATAAAACAGCAGGAGCTGATCATGGCGGATAGCACGGCACTGTCCGGCAGGATATCCCTGTTGTTCATGGCAAAGATGGTATTGAGATCAAAATTATCGTTCCGGAACTCCCGGAACGCCAGACGATCCGCCAGGGCATCCACCGCTTTCCCGCACCATCCCAGCGGCGCCACCAAATTCCGGAACTCCTGGGGGATGATGGTGCTCCAATAATCCACCCCGTTTTTCATCTCATAGTACCGGTATCTCAGCTTCACCCGGACGCTTTTTTCATCCAGTTTTTTCTTCAATTTTTCCATGCCCAAATACGCATCCATTTGCGTCCACCGTCCTCTTAGTGTCTTCTATAATTAATGTGTCCTTTTACAGCGCACAGCGTCCTTCTTCGGCACACTTCTCCGCGAGAAATATTCGTAGTACGGGGGGCTGAAGCGGGGGCAGCACTTAGGGGGGTGGGTATCCCCCCTACTTTGACCGGTAAGAAGTCCAGTCCCGGGACTGCGGCAAAACCCGGTTCGACAAAACCTCATTTTCTTCCGCCCTTCGGTGCCTTTTGATTAGCTTGTCTGATTTCTGCCGGTTGCAAGTCCAGTGCGCCAGCTGAAGGTTCTCAATATCGCTGGGGTGCCCTCCCTTGGCAATGGGAATGATATGGTCAATGCAAGGGGATAGCGGATGCGGATAGCGGAGGGATTTGTCTACCGGCTTCCCGCAGATCCCGCACACATTCTGGGCTGCAAAGATTTTCTTCTTATTCCGCTCGAATGCCAGCCGGTGCGTTCCATCCTGATCCGGGCGGTTCCGTTTCGCCGTTGCCATGCTCCATCCTCCCGATGTGCAACAGAGACCAGGGCTTTCCCTGGTCTCCGCTACAATTTTGCTTATACCAGTATAGCACACATTTTTTGAAAAGTCATTGTCCAAAAAGTGTCCTAGCTTTCTGTTGCGCCGCACATAGCAATCGTAAAATGGAGCAATGCTTTATTCACCCGTTTATACAGGCTGCTTTCCTCCTGCAACCCAAATTCATCCATTAGGCGTTCTTTGTATCCCTTTTCCCGAACAACGTACATCACGTCGAGGATGTGCCGCTCTTCCGGGGAAAGCACATTCAGCCCACGATCAACTACCCCGACGGCATACTTCGTTCGCTCCAGCAGTGCCCGATATTCTTCCCTCTCGACGATGTTTGACAGCAGCATATCCTCCCGCCGGGAACCGCCGCCTTTTACCGGGGTGCCGTCTCCGGTTGCGCTCCGGATGCTGGTAGCCTCCGATTCCAGCCTTGCGATTTCATCTGGGATGTTCAGCAGCGCGGCTTTCTGCGCCGTGTAGTCCCTCAGCTTGTCGATTGCCCTATACTTCCAGTATTCCATTTTCTATTACCTCCGTCTCCGCTCGAGCCTGGGCGGTTCCAAAACTTTACACATCTACAAGGCTTAATCTATCCGGTCATGTGACCGGTTGGCTTTTGGGGTTGTCGGTTCTTTGGCGGTACGACTACATATTTGAAATAGAGGTAGCCGTATTTGGTTGCGGTGGATTCTACCAGAGTATAGCCTTTCGGTGCTCTTGGCGGGCGGTCAAGGGTGTATCCGCCACGGATGTGGACTTCTGTGGGTTCTTCCTTTTCTGGCTTCCGGGCGTTCTTGGTCTGGAACCACCGGTGCCCGCCGACTTCCTCCGTCCAGTGGTTAAAGAGGTAGTTGGCAAGGCCCTTGTAATCCGGGCCGTGGTCTACGCCGTCATAATAGCAGTGCTCCCGGAGGTGGGAGATTCGGATGACGCTTCCGTATTTCCACTTTTCCCGGATCACCTCCTCCGGGATCCCCTCTGTGACCATGTGAAAGTGGATCCTGTGGGTGCTCTTGCCTCTGCCCATGTAAAGGAAGATCACCCCTTCCGGGCAAGCCCGCCGGAGTACCCGGACAAAATTCCGGCGAACCTGCTTTGCTTCCTGGAAGGTATGTACCTCGTATTCATCGTCAAATGTCAAGGTGGAATACAGAGAGCTTGGAGAGAAATTCGCCTGGAAGTTCTGGTAATGCTTCCGCCGGGAGATCATGACCTTGAACCGCTCGTATTCTTCCTGATTCTCAAACCGATCCTTCTTTATCAGCTCCGGGTCATAAAGCGCCGGGTTCTTTGCGCTATCTGGGACACAATAGACGATCTGCTCACACACTGGCCCTAAGAAGATTTTCTGTTTGACTTGCTTCATGACCCGCGCTCCCTTCCTGTTACATTTTTATTTTCTGCTGTTCCGGAGGTATCTCCCGGATTTCCACCACCCGGACGGGGCCGAGATGTTCCATCGCCATGGCTATGCTCTCTTTTGCCCCTTGCGCAGATCCCTCCGGCGCATCAACCGCTATGATCATAATCAGCATTGTGTTTCCTCCTGTATGTCTCCCGCGCCCGGGCATTGGCCGCCGCGTGCTCACAATCCCAGGAACAGTATCGTTTCTTTCCCTTTCGGAGCGGCGCCCCGCAGACGCGGCACTGCTTTACCTCATTAGGGATCGGATCTGGTGCGTCTTCTGGCAGTTCCGGCAGCAAGCCATCGTGTTGCCGCGCCTTTAGGTTCCCGTAGCTGATGCCCAGAATAATTGCCCATGTGGATTCCCGTGCGATCTTGTCCATTCCTTGCTTTTTCTGCATGACCTACACCTCCCGAATGGTAAAGCCCCGGTCTGCCATCATCTTATATTTCATCCGGTACTGGGGCGTTTTGGTGGCGGTGGACTTGGTGTCCTCCACCACCCGAACACCGGGGCCGACCTTGCGCCAGTACTCCAAATCGTCAAATGATATCCCGGTGGGGATGTATTCACCTGCCCAGCGGACGGTATACACAAAATCCGCCTTGTACCGGATTGCCCGGATGCGCTCGCCCTCCGGGGTGGTGTAGCCTTCCTGCAAGGTGAAATCCTGCTGCAATCGGAGTTCGGAGATCAGTTCCAGTCGGAGAGCGTCTATCAGCTGCAAATATCGGCGGGCTTCCTTTTTGGAGTCGAAGCGGATGCCCCGAACCGCCACCGGTTCGTTCCGGTACTTCCGGGCCGCCACTGTGGACTTTTCCCGTAGAACCTTGCCCGCCACCTGGTTCCGTATATTGGGCGGCAGATCCGCCAGAGAATCATAACGCAGTCCGCTCACGTTTCTCCCCCTGTTCGCTCAGATGGGCGCTGATCACCGCGCTCAGATCCGCATAACCTACCAGCTTCCCGTCATCATAAATCAGCAGAGCAGTCCCATCCTGGGTTGTCTCCATCCTGTCCGCCTGGATATTCATTCCGTGCCCGTCGTTAAAGCTTGCCACAAACCGTTTCATACCGCGTCCTCCTGTTTCAGCATGTCAAATAGACTTGGCTGCTCCACTTCCGCTTCCTCTGCCCGGAGGTAGCCCACGCCGTCGGCAAAATAATCGACGTTCAATTCGCAGCCGTAGCCCTTCCGCCCCATGCGCACCGCCATCATGGGCACCGTTGCCAGAAAACAGGCTCAGATGGGTTAGAACTCCCATCATAGCTTAAATCCGTCCATCCTTATCTGCCCAGGATTCTCCGCATGACCGGCTTTTTCCCGCATCCGCATAGCCTTGTACTCGTTGTATTTCCTCCGGTACTCATAGCTTTTGCCGAAAACGTTCCAGGCAGCTTTAACTAAACTAGGCTCATACGGCCTGATTTTTTCTAGATCCTCCACCGCCTTGTAGGAAATGGGGCAGCCACAACATCCAGTCCTTGTCAGTCCGTATACCTCGTAGGCGTCGGAATATCTGATTCCGTAGTAATCCTTATACCACGCCTTATCTGCATCGGACACATAGTAGAGCAGTCTCAAGCGGTACTGCCCGCTGCTGGTCTCAGTGAAGCACAGAGAGGTATTATCCTTGCGGGGGACTGATCTCATGCCACCCTCATCCCGGCGCTCTCCCGTTATAATCATTTCATAGTCTTTCTGGACTTTGTGTGCCACCTGCTTTTTGCAGCAGTCACAGCATTTTGCGCTGATTGCAAAGTCCGGGGGGCACTTTGCGATAAAGTCCTGCATATACTTGGAGGAGTTGATCACAAGCTGGATGTTGGGGCGCGGATCTCCGGCTGAGTTGCAGCAGCACAGGAAGTTAATTACGCTTTCACACTTCGGATACCGCTCCCTCAGCTCTTGGCGCTTCGCCGTCTTGTCTTCTGCTTCCTCGTATTCCTGGGCAATTGACAACGGGATTCCCTTTTTCTGCCACTCGGAAAGTCCGGCGGACATGATCTTGGATACAAACGGAACACCGTGTTTTCTTGTGGCATTGACAATATTCACCTTTGGCCGGTGTTCTTCAATCGTGACGCCGTATTTTTCCGCCACAGCCTTTACATGGTCTTTTGTGGCCCGCATCTCAAGTCCTGTGTTGAAAAACGCATACTTGACAGGGGGCAAGTTGAAGATTGCCCTGGTGCGTTCGATCAGATCAATTAAAATATCGCTGTCCGCCCCACCAGAATAGGAGCAGATCGCCTTTGGGTGCTGCATCAGCCGTTTGGCAATGATGCTTTGGATCGCCTGGAATTTTTTCGGCGCGTCAAAGTCCGCATAGGCCGGACGGTCTGTGTAGACCCTGCTTTTATATGTTTCTTTCATTAATTTCCGCCCTTTCACTACTTTTCCTCTTGCCGGAAAAGACGATCTGTGCTATAATCATGGCACAGCCGTTCCGGCTGGTGATATGATGCGGCGCTCTGCTTTGGTCGGTGGGAGCGCCGCGCTTTTTGCTCTCATGTGACCGCCACCCACACGGCCTTGGACAGGTGCTCCAGGTATTTCGCAGAGCTTTCCGTTGGCCGGAGACTTACCAGGTAGATCACACTGTCGGCATCCTCCACGGATAGGCAGTCCCCGGCCATGGTGACCTCCGCTCTGGAATCCCCGATAATATCCGTCAGCGCCGGATCCATGAGGATCATTTCCATGGTGCCGCAGTTCTGCCACAACTCATTGCCGCCCATGGTCAGCTCTGTGGGTTTGACCTTCCAATACGGGTTCTTCTTAAAAAGATCTTCCGTTTGGTCGATTACGCCCGTGACAAATTCCAGCTGTTCCCGCTCAGCCAGATCTTTGCGGACACGGTAGGCCTGTCCCGGGCGGGGCAGAGTGCCCACAGTCTCGGCGATGTAGCCCAGGATCTTCCTTGGCGCAGTGTCGGCGTTTATCAGCACCATCCAGCTGCCGCCGGTCAGGATCATTTTGTCATGGCCTTCTCCCTCGACCACCGCCACATGATAGCCTCTTGTCTTATAGCTTTCCTTCATGACTCGCATCAGGGCTTTTTCTTTAATGATCACGGTTATGCCTCCTTTGGTTTGAAATCCGGGCAGCGAATCACTGTGCACCGGTCTCCGGATGTGGTTTTGCAGATGTGTGCCGTCCCGCAGCAGCGGACGCCGCAGGCTGGCACGATTGCATCATGGGCGCAGCGAGGGCAGATGCACACCGGAACCAGCCGGGCGCACCGGGCGCTTACGTCAAACATCTTTGTATCCACACAAGTACCGCACCTACAGCAATGCCGCCACGGTCATGCCAATGACCGCAAGGGTGGCGATGATGGTCATGGCGATTCCCTGCCACTTGCCGCCCTGCTGGCAGCCGGCCTTGTAGGCGGCGAAGCAGCGTGCGTCCTCCTCTGGGACGATGATCCCCACGGTTCTGGTTATACCCTGACGGCGGGGGTTATTGTGAACCATCCGGAAAAGCTCCTGATCCAGTTTTTCGTTTTCATTCATTGATTTTTCCTCCTTATTTTTTTGAGTGGGACGAGGTCGACTTGAACGGCCTTCTGGTGGGAAAGGTTAGCCACCTCACAACTTGCCGCCCCGTGTTGCCGGTCTTTCCCGGCTGTCAGCGAAAGACAAACGTTTAGGAGATACCGGCGGTGCCCAGCCGCCGGTGGAGGGCAGAGCCGGATTCGAACCGGCTTCCTCCCGCTGTGCTTGCGGGTGCGCTTCCGAAAGCGCCTCCTGCCCATGTGCCGCCACCCGGGCGGCGGCAATGATCATACATTTACGGTTTCCCGATACTTTTTCCGCTCAATTTCAATCAGGGCGGCAATACGCTGACCGGTTTCGGTTTTCAGCCATTCGGCGGTTTCTTCCGGAGTGGCCCACAATTTTTTCCGGCAGATGACCGACGCCAACCGGGAAGCGACATAATCGTTAATTTTGCCGGCATTCTGTTCTTTCGCCATAATGCGGATACCTCCTTGACAGATACCCAGCCCGGATGTACAATAAAGGTGGATGTATTTTCCCTGTTTGCCCCTGTAAGCGCTGCTATCGCTTGCGGGGGCATTTTTAATACCCAAAATAGATCTTTGTGACCGCATAACGGATTTGATTCAGATTCTCGACGCAGGCGGGATGGGTTGCGTGGCATTTGCAGTAGACATAGATCATCCTCTTCTGATCTTCTGGAAGCTCCGCGAACTGGTCACAGTAGATCACATGAGTTTTCAGCAGCTCATAATCTTTCAGGTCTTCCATGTCGATCGTTTCGTATCCTTTGATATTTGCCATTTGGTTTTCACCCCCTTCCGTTCGTCTGCTCGCTGAACAGATCCGCCACGCTACAGCCCAGCGCTTCGGCGAGTGCTGGCAGCCTCGCAGTGTCAGGAAGCACACGTCCGTTTTCCCACTGAGAAACAGTGCTTTGAGTAACGCCCATGGCTTCTGCAAATTTCACTTGTGTAAGCCCCGCTTTCTTTCGCAGTTCTTTAATCTTGTGCATGGTATCCTCCTTCCGCTGTATTCGTATTCCGAATATTAGTATACTTGATATTATACACTTTATATTAGAATTGTCAATATTAAATATCAAGAAAGCTAATATTTTTTCTATTGCGCCATCTCCGCTATTACGCTATACTATTAATATAAGTATTTCTTATATTGGGGTGTGGGTGATGAACAGGATTAAAGAAGCTCGCAAAAATGCTGGAATTAAGCAGACTGATCTATGCGCAAGACTTGGTATTTCCCAAAGCGCTTTATCCGGCTGGGAAAACGGAAAATATGAACCGGGTATTGCTGGGTGGCTTAGTCTATCCGATGCGCTGGATGTATCGGTTGACTATTTAATGGGGAATGCCCGTGTGGAGCCTATTCGGATTTATGAGTTGTCTGATAATGATAGGTCTTTAATTCAAAAGTTTCATGCGCTTGATGATATGGCTCAAGCCCGCATTTTGAATGCTCTGGAATTTGAGTACCAGTCGATTCCTCAAGAGAATGTAAGATCATCCAATTCTCCGGCATAAAAAATAACCCGCCACCGAGCGGGTTAAAGCAGAAAGAAAAGGGGTTCATACTATATGTGGTTTTTAGGCGTTTGCATTGTCCTTTTCATTCTTCTCTTTGTTTATGTACAAAAGCGCGATAGCAATCAATCTGACAATCCAGCTTCCGATAATGATACACCAGTATACCCAGAACCCCATGCCAGTCCAGAAAAAAGCTATTATGCCCCGACAAAGCTATCAGGTAATATACCAGTGCACATTCCTGACCGTTATATTGTTTTCGATATTGAAACCACTGGCCTTTCACGAACGAATGACCGTATTGTTGAAATTGCTGCCATAAAATATTCACATGGTAAATCTATCGAAACTTTTCATTCCTATGTTAACCCTGGTCGGCACATCCCAAATTACATTACACGCTTTACCGGTATTCATGATGCGGATGTTCAAAACGCTCCCCGCATATTGGAAATTAAGACCTCGCTGCTGCTTTTCTTTGGAACAGATACCCTTGTTGGGCATAATATAAAAACTTTTGATATTCCGTTTTTGGAAGCGCAGCTTGCCCACCATATCGGCAATAACTGCATAGATACACTTCATTTATCCCGGCAAGTGTTTCCTGGACTACCAAGCTATAAGCTGTCAGTTCTGGATCAAGTTTTACAATTAGGTATGCTGGAACATCATCGTGCGGAAAATGACATTCTGGTTAATAATTCTTTATTCCTTGCTTGTGCTGAACCCGAAAAATACAAAGACCGTGTGAGAAATAAGGACGTTCTAAACAATTTTGCAATTGAGAAAAATGGTTTCTATCCTCAAATAGATATTCACTCGTTCACCCCGACTAATCCTGAGGCAGTTCCATCCACACTGTTGACAGGGAAAAGCGTCGCTTTTTCTGGCGAACTTAACCTTTTGCGTGAGGAAGCATATCAGATAGCTGTCGATGCTGGCGCCATATTGAAGTCCAGGGTGTCCCGAAAGGTTGACTACCTTGTATTGGGTATCGTCGATCCAATGTATCAGGACGAAAACGGTATGAGCAGCCAACAGCGAACGGCCCGGCAACTAATAGATTCAGGCGAAACATACATCAAAATCATTGATGAAGCTGAATTCCTTCGCCTGGCGTCCACCAAAAATGAGATTGTTGTATAGCTTTTAATTCATATAAAGGAGAGAGATAGAAGGTGGCAAAATGTTCAAGATGCGGAAGAAAAGGCTTGTTTTTAAAGCTCAAAAACGGTCTGTGCAGCGATTGTGAAATTATTATTCGAAATGAGCGGGATATTCAAGAATCCGAGGCGAAACTGGACGAACTTTGCCAGAAGCTTTCAGATCAGAAAGCCTTGTTTGACCAAATTGAAGCAAAAGCACAGGCATCTGCCATGGAAAAGGCAATGTCCGCTTTGAAGACTGAACGGGAAACGGCAGAAAAGGCAGTAGAATCTGCCCGTATGAAACTGCGGGATGCCCTATCAGAATGTGAACAGGCAAAGGCAGCAGAGGAAAAATCGCAGAAGGCTTCCCAATCTGCCATAAGGAAAGTAGAAAAAAGCCGGTCTCTCATAAAATCAATTGACCATGCCATTTCCTTGTTCCAAGAACATCCCATTGAAGAGATGAAGCCAAGTCAAACGGCACCGCTGGTTCAGGATGTTGAAGATTATCTATCTCCAACGGTCACACTGGATCTCCAGTGCCTTAGCATGAAGGAACTCCGTAAAAGATACCGGCAGAACGAAAAAAACATACAGGATACGCTGGAGAAGTACCAGGGTAGATATACCACTAAAGCCAATATTGCGATTTACAATCTCATGGTCATTGCACTGGAAGCGGAACTGCAAAATGTTCTGTACAGTATCCGCTTTGGTAAGTTGGATGATGCGCTGGGGAAAATATCCGAAATTACCAAAAGGTATTATACAATTGCAACAGACGGGAACCAGAGCATTGCCCCCACTATGAAGAAGTTCATTGGAGAAATAGACTTTTATTTCCAGGAAGCCGTCCGCATCGAATATGAGTATTATGTTCAGAAGGAACGCGCAAAAGAAGAACAGCGTGCAATCCGGGAACAAATGCGGCAGGAAGCCGAGGATCGTCGCGCTTTGGAAGCTGAAAAGAAGAAGATTGAACGGGAAGAAAGCAAATTCCAGGGGCAAATTTCCCAACTTGAAGAGCAACTACAATCCACTGATGAGGCTGATAAGGTCGCACAGTTGGAGGCAAAGCTGGAAGAACTTCGTTTGCAGCTCAATGCCGTACAAGAAAAGCGGGAAGAAATTGCCACTCTTCAAAATGGCAAGGCTGGCAACGTGTATGTAATCAGCAATCTCGGTTCGTTCGGGGATGATGTCTTTAAAATCGGCATGACCCGGCGGCTTGAACCTCAAGAGCGAATTGACGAGTTGGGCAGTGCCAGCGTTCCCTTCCCGTTTGACGTACATAGCTTTATTTTCTCCGATGATGCCGTGGCTTTGGAAAATAAAATCCATAAGATTCTGAATGACCGCAGAGTGAATAAGGTAAATCTACGGAAGGAATTCTTTAGAATCCCACTTGATGAATTGGAATCCCTGGTAGGAGAGATTGCTCCCACCGCAGAATTCCACCGCACTATGCTGGCAGAGCAGTATTATCAGAGTATGTCCATCTCTACTGTTACGGAAAACCCTGTGGATGATGAAGATGATGATATATAGTAAAACCCGTCCCCGGCAGGAACCGGGGACGGAGAATGATTATTCAATTTCCGTAGTTTCTTTCTTTTTCTTCGGCTGATAGTCTTTCCGATAGATTTTGCAGGCGGCTTCCAGTGCCCTGAAGTCGCAAGAAATTCCCATCAGGAATTTGTTCTTCTGGTTCACCACATCAAAATAGGTTCGGTACGCATGATCCAGAATGTCCGCTTTCATCCGGTTGCAGATCGCAGCCTGTCTTTTCAGAAGGTCACGGTAGGCTTCGTCCGGCTCAGCGTCAATGTCGAATTCTATCAGCGCGTCTTTATGTACGGGAACCATGTTGTTAAATCCGAGCTGTCCGTAGGCGCCGCCACCCAGCGGCAAGATGTGCTTCCCAGGCTTGATGTTCTTATGGTTTGGCTTTGGGGATTCCATAGGGACAAAATACCGATACCCTCCAACTTCCAGAACAACCCCGACATACGGCCTCCGATTTCCTTTATTGTATTGAACCTTTGTATCTCGGCTCCTTAAGAAGCGAATATAGTGATCGCTGACTTTGTAAATCCGAAGTTTTTCCATGCACTGCCTCTCTTTCTTTATTATGACGAATGGCGGGACAGGCTAAACCCGTCCCGCCATTTTTCAGGTCCCAACTTACGGCATGGGCTTTCCGCTTTTTCAGGTCCCAACTTACGGCATGGGCTTTCCGCTTTTTCAGGTCCCAACTTACGGCATGGGCTTTCCGCTCAATGAGAGGAGTGCAAACAATGACAATCATATGTTTCACTCTAATGCGGATCACTCCGCACTGTTATTATATGTTCTTACCTTACAAATGTAAACTCGGCAAAATGCACAAATCTTGAAAATGATTGTACATCAGTTTCCCAAAAGGAGCTGCGTTTTCGGGAAGAAACTTAACCCGTAATTGTTTGGGAATTGAAAGGAGAGAATCGAATGCGTGCTTTTATCTATTGTCGCTTTTCCAGTCATAAGCAGCAGGAATTGAGCATCGAAGGGCAGCGGGATATATGCTTGGAATATGCCGAAAAGCATAATATAACCGTGGTAGGGGAGTACGTAGACCGGGCACGCAGTGCCAGGACGGAGAATCGGGCGGACTTCCGGCGGCTGATCCGTGACGCCGAAACCGGTGTGGTTGACTGTGTGCTTGTGTGGCGGTATGACCGGTTCTTCCGTGACAGAGCCGAAAGCGCTCTGTACCGGCGGCAGCTGGAAAAGGCCGGTGTGCGCCTTATCAGCGTCACGGAATTTATCCCGAAGGGAAGTGCCGGCGTCATTACCCAGGGCATGATCGAAACGGTGGCGGAGTATTTTAGTGCAAAGCTGTCCGAGGATGTTTCTCGGGGCATGAATAAAGCCGCCCAGCATTGCCAAATCACTTGCGGTGCGCCCCTTGGGTACCGCTCCGGCCCGGATAAACGGTGGCGGATCGATCCGGTGGGGGCAGAGGTTGTGCAAAGGATCTTCGACTGGTACGCCAGCGGGAAGCCTATGGAAGAGCTGGCGGAACAGCTCAACAAGGAAGGGTATAAAACCGCCAGGGGTTCGGCGTTTACCAAGGGCAGCTTTACCACGATCCTTCGCAATAAAAAGTACATCGGGGTATACGAGTATAACGGCACCGTAAGCATTGCCGGTGGCTGTCCCCGGATCATAGAGGACGATCTGTTCTTTGATGTCCAGCGTCGCTTGGAGGTGAACCGCCACCGGCCCGGGGCGTATAAGGCGGAAGTGCCATACTATCTTAGCGGCAAGCTCTTTTGTGGACTATGTGGATCACCCATGACCGGCACCGCCGGTACAAGCCGCCACGGCATCCGGCACCATTACTACATCTGCAATAACCGCCGGGCAAAACTGTGCAATAAGAAAAATGAAAAGCTGGAACCTCTCGAAGAATTGGTCTTGCAAGCTACCCTGGATATGTTAACGGAGGAGAATATATCCTATATTTCCACGGAAGTCGAACGCCGGTGCGCTGAAAACAGCGACAGCAAGGCCCTGTTATCCAGCCTACGGGCGCAGCTTTCCAAGGTCGAAAAAAAGTTAAAGAATATAGGAAACGCCATTGCCCAGGGGATCATAACGGAAACCACCAAGCAGCTGCTAATGGATGCGGAAGCAGACCGAGCCGGTCTTCGGCAGCAAATCGAACGAGCCACGGTTCAGGCCGGTTTGGAAGTGAAAGCGGAAGCGGTAGCCTGTTGGCTGGACGGTTTCCGCCATGGTGACAAGAACGACCCGGATTTCCGCCGTGAGGTTTTCGGTGCGCTGGTCCATTCCGTGTATGTGTATGACGATCATTTACGGATCGTCTTCAACATTGATAAGGCCGGTGCCGTCGAGATGCCCTTCTCAGCGGTCAAAGATGTTTCCGTATCCGCCCCCACCGGTGCCCCTTCCGGTTCGTATTTGGACGTGTCAGGGGTACCAAAAGAGAACCAGGCGAACACCGCAACAGTTTATTTGTTGCAATGCAGTATTCTCCTGGTTCTTCCTTTATAATCGGATTCCATTCAGCGTGTATCGGTTTATGCCATACACGCTGAAATTTTTTTGCTCCTATTTCCTATTAATATCGGAATAAGTGATAATTGTAAACGCTGTTATGAAGTGACCCTTTGTCAAGCAGCAAAAGTTCCAAAGTTGC
>CAZCLX010000037.1:0-14574 GCA_964499615.1 uncultured Oscillospiraceae bacterium | reverse complement strand
TGGGACAAAAGATCCGCCATCCAGCCGCAGACGATTTGTTCAGAGTTTCCTTAGTAAGGCTGTTCTGCTGAGCAATGTCGGCACAGGTCAATGAAGTCCTTTGCGGAAGTGGAAAGAAGCTTGTTTTTGTGCCGCACGATGTAATTTTTCCGGAAAAAATCCTCATCCGCCACCGGTTTTGTGGCGATAAAGCCGGACGCCACGCTGTAGTGGATCAGCCGCTCCGGCAGAAAGGAAATGCCGATTCCCTCATGCACCGCCTGGACAATCGCGTGAACGCTGACGCTCTCCATGAAAGGCTCCACCGGAAGGTTGTGCAGCGCAAAAATATGATTCAGCAGGATGCGGCTGACGCTTTCCTGTTCCCGAAGCACCATAGGGTATTCCTTCAGATCGGCAAGGTAAATCCGTTCCCGGGCCAGCAGCTCGCTGCCAGACGGAAGCAGCAGAATCAGCCGGTCTTCCGAAAACTCCTCACATACGAGATTTTCGCCGGAAACAATCCCTTCGATCAGCGCGAAATCAAGTTCATTATTTTCCAGCTTGCTTTCCAGCTTTGTTCCGTTTGTCACAGTGACTTTGATCGTGATCTGAGGATGCAGCTTCCGAAACTCTTTCAGTACCTTCGGCAGCAGCATACTTCCCAGCGTTACGCTGGCGCCAACACGAATGACGCCCAGATCATCCCAGTTGCGCAGATTTTTCTCCATCTGATTGAAGGAATCGATGATATGCAGCGCGTAAGCATAAAACTGTTTTCCTGCCTCGGTAACGGAAAGCCGCTGGCTAACCCGTTCAAATAAACGAACGCCGTAATAGCCCTCGATTTCCTTGATTGCCCGGGAGACTGCCGGCTGAGTCAGATACAGCTTTTCCGCCGCCCGCGTTACGCTCCCGGTCTGATAGACCGCAAGAAAGATATTCAAATGGCGGATTGTCATGTCGATTGTATCCTTTCCAATAAATTATATCAAAATCATTATGAACTTTATAAAATTATAGCATTTTACATCTTGATCCGCAAGCGCTATAATGAGGAAAGGAACGGCTTTGCCGGATCACGATCATCATGACAGGATGGGATGGAAAATGGAGAAGCGCAAGCGGTTATGGAAATTATTTGTTTCCGTGCTGTATATCAGTGCGTTTACCTTTGGCGGCGGTTTCGTCATTGTGACGTTTATGAAGCGAAAATTTGTGGACGAGTTGCATTGGATCAACGAAGAGGAAATGCTGGATATGGCCGCGCTGGCTCAAAGCTCCCCGGGAGCCATCGCGGTGAATGCCGCGATCCTGATAGGCTGGCGCGTTGCCGGATTTTCCGGCATGCTGGTTGCGGTAATTGGAACCATTCTTCCGCCGCTGGCCATTCTCAGCGTTATTTCCTTCTTCTATGCCGCTTTCGCGTCCAACAGATATGTAGCGCTGGTACTTAAGGGAATGCAGGCCGGCGTGGCGGCTGTCATTTTTGATGTTGTTTTGGGGCTTGGCTCCGGGGTGATTAAGCAAAAGAAGGGAATCTACCTTTTTATAATGATTGCCGCGTTTGCAGCAAACGTTTTCTTTGACGTCAATGTAATCTTTATTATTTTGGCCGCGGCTTTGATTGGGATCGGTTTGGAATTGGTCAATAAGAAGCGGGGTGGGGCAAAATGATCTATCTGCAATTATTCTGGAGCTTTCTTCAGGTAGGGCTGTTCAGTATTGGCGGAGGCTATGCGGCAATGCCGCTGATTCAAGAGCAGGTGGTGCTCGGCCACAGCTGGCTGACCATGAATGAGTTTACAGATCTGATCACCATCGCCGAAATGACTCCCGGACCTATTGCCGTCAATTCCGCCACCTTTGTGGGCATTCGGATTGCGGGAATCCCAGGAGCCCTTGTGGCCACCTTCGGATGTATTTTGCCGTCATGCTTCATTGTTTCCCTGCTGGCATATATTTACCGCCGCTATCAGAATCTGTCCGCTCTGCAAAGTGTTCTGTCGTGTCTCCGCCCGGCGGTGGTGTCTCTGATCGCGGGAGCGGGCTTCTCCATTTTGAAGCTAGTGGCATTGGGCGGGAGTGGGGAAACGCCTTCCGATATCAACTGGCTTGGCCTTGGATTATTTGCCGCCGCGCTGGTGGTGCTGAACCGAAAAAAGTGGAATCCGATTCTGGTTATGGCGCTCTGCGGCGTGATATATTTGTGCGCCAATCTGCTGACGGAGACCGTATTCTGACCGTACCGCGGATTTTCTCCTTTTCAATCCGCAGGATCCCTGCTATAATAGAAGGACATTACAGAGCGGAAGTGTGTGAATCCAATGAAGCAAATCAGCATTATGATCAAGCCAGCGTCCAGCCTCTGCAATTTACGATGCAAATACTGCTTTTACGCAAACGTGGCGGATCTGCGGGAAGTCCGATCCTACGGGTTCATGTCGGAGGAAACGGTGGACAGGCTGCTGGAAAATGTTTACGGAGATCTGAAACCCGGAGATCGGATCTCATTTGCCTTTCAGGGCGGCGAGCCGACGATGGCAGGGCTGGACTATTTCCAGACATTTACGGAAAAAACTGCCCGCTGGCAGGGAATCTCCGTCAGCTATGCCTTGCAGACCAACGGCACGCTTCTGGATGATAAGTGGTGCGCGTTTCTGAAACAACGCCGCTTTCTCGTGGGCATCTCCTGGGATGTGCTGCCGGAATATCATGACAGCGCCAGAGTGGATGGCTCAGGCAGGGGCACAAACCGCGCCGTGCTGAACGCGATTGCCCTTTTGGAAAAATGGGGCGTGGAATATAATGTGCTCTGCACCCTGACAAATTTCGCGGCGAAACATCCCCAGCAGGTTTGGAAACAGCTGATAAAGCACAATATCCGTTTCGTTCAGTTTACCCCCTGCCTGGACGAACTGGATTTACCCGGTAAAAGCCAATACGCGCTGACCCCGGAACGGTTCGCGTCCTTTTACGATCAGATATTTCGCCTTTGGTATTTGGATTTCTGCCACGGCAGGTATCGCAGCGTCAAGCTGATTGACGACATTGTGAACCTGATCGTCTATGGGGCGCCCACCGCCTGCGGAATAAACGGCAGATGCAGCCTCCAAATTGTGGTAGAAGCGGACGGCAGCGTCTATCCCTGCGATTTCTACTGTATAGATGCATACCGTCTGGGAAATCTGACCCAAAATCACCTGACGGAAATCCTGGAATCCCCGAAGATGGCAGCGTTTGCCAACCGCAGCCATGTCCCGCCAAAGCTTTGCCAGAGCTGCGAGTTCGTGCGCTTCTGTGGCGGAAACTGCAAGCGAATGCAACGCCAGATTTGCTGCGCTCCCGACGGAGACTTCTGCGGCTATCAGGATTTCCTCCGCCATCATCAGAAGGCGCTTACAGAAATCGCGGAGGCCCAGAAAAGCTGGCGCCCTGTTTCAAATCCCTATGGGCATTTTTAACGCGCGGCGGGAGAAACCACGGTAATTCGTGGCTTCTCCCGCCGCGCGTTTTATGAAGACAGTTCCAAAACCGTCCTTTGATACGGATATTCATAAAAATGTTCAATACGAAGAATTGAACATTTCTATATGAAGCTCCTATGTGACGTATTTTTGGTACCTTCTATCTCGAAAATGCCAAAAATGACAGTGCCATTAGGCGATGTCTTTTTGATAACGTGAAATCATTTATAGTATGGCATCAGTAAATTCTGACCTCAAACACACGGACACAGGGGTCGCCGTTTGTGGCGGTGAAGATAAACTCCACCCGGTCACCGATGACGCTCTCCGGAAGATCCAGAATGTTCAGGCGCTGATAGTTGCCTGTGACGGTTTGCTGCCAGACAACCTCTCCCTCGCTGCGGATCACAGCGGTATAATCCCTGACCAGCTCCTTGGCGACGCCCACCGGCTCCTTCTCAAGGAATGCCTTCGATACGGAGATGCAGCGTTCCTCGGACAAATTTGGATCAAAGGTGAGGCGAAGCTGGGAAATCCGGGCGGACTTGGCAAGCTGCAGTGACAGCGTTTCGCCATCCCTGGCAAGTCCGTCGGAACACCACTGGTTGATCTCGCTGCCAACGTTTCTGCTGACACCGTTGATCACCTTTTCGGCCTCCGAACCTGTCTTCTGGGAGGTGGCACGGACGCGGGCTGTGCGGGCAAGATCCAGCGGATCCTCATTTTTGCAGCCGATAATATAACAATCGTCCTTCAGCAGTTCCTGACGCAGCTGCCAAATGTATTTCCTGCCGAATTCATCCGGTGCGCAGTGCCTCGCGCTGGCCATTGCGGCGGCGGTTCCGACAGCCTGTCCGCCAACAGCGCAGGTACCCATGACACGGGCCGAACCCATGGCAAGCTTGGACGCGCTGATATCACGGCCAGCCATCATCAGATTGCGGATGTTCTTGGAACAATAGCAGCCGTAGGGGATGGAATACAGCCCCGGAAAGCTGCGGACGACAGAAGGAATTTTTCCCTTTGCGGCAAAACCGCCTGCCGTGTGCTCGTCCATGGGCCAGCCCCCGTAGGCGACGGCGTCGTCACGGACGGTTCTTGTCTCCGGGCGGATGTCATTCTCCGTGAGGACGTATTTTCCCATAAGACGGCGACTTTCCCGGGAGCCGGAAACATTTCCCACCCAGATTAGTTCATAATTCTCCGCACCGTGATCCCCTCCGTTTTTGATATGGTCCCATACGCCGTAAATGGTTTTATACAGCTCCCAGCGGATATCCTCATAGGATCGGATAATATCATCCCAGTCCCCGCCAAGCTCGATCCACCAGTATCCGGACTGCACATCGTACTTTTCTACAAGCTGGTCAGCGTGATCCTCATAGTCTTCGTCAGGATTCAGAACAACCACATCGTCGTCGGTATGATAGACGACGATGTCGCCGTGATATCGATGCTTGAAGAAGCTCTCGTCAAAGGAGTACGCCCAGGAGGGCTTGCGGAACTTCACTGGATGCCCCACGTCCTGGGCGCAGAAATAGAGAGTATTGCCCATGGTACAGCCGTCCGCTTCCTGGGGCGCGGATGCTTCCCGGTATGTTTCACTGCTTTCCCGCCCGATGGCGTATTCCGCGCCGGCGAAGTAGCCCAGGGTGCCGTTTCCAGTGGCGTCAACAAAAATGTCGGCGGTGAAACGGAACCGCTTTTCCGTAGTCATTTGGTAGCAGTCCACGGAAAGAATCTCCCCCTCCTTCGCGTGCACCCGCTCCATGGTAGTATTCATATAGCTGTCCAGGTTTTCGGTTTCCTTCGCCTTTGACCACAGGACACCGTCCCAAATCGAGTAGTTGTAGCTGTCGTTGAGGTATTTGTTTTCCAGCTGAAGCTCCATAAGGATGCCGGTTTCGGCGGCGTTGGTTTTTCCCCAATGGCAGGAGGCTCCGGAAATGTGCATCCTGGTTTCGGAGCTGGCGTTGCCGCCGAACACGCTTCTGTCCTGGATGAGCGCGGTTTTGGCGCCGTGACGGGAGGACGCGATTGCCGCGCACAGACCGCTCATACCACCGCCGACGATCACAACGTCATAATGGAGTTCAACTGGCGGATTTTCAGAAATCGGTGGGGTTTCATGGATAAATGTTTTCACAATAATTTCTCCTTTTGAAATGGCTTTTTCCCGAAATATGGATCACAGGATTTTTCCGGAGCAACGGTGGACGACAGGGATCAGTGGGAAGATTTTCTCAGCCGGTTACTGGCATACTGGGAAGCGGATACTCCTACCAATCGGCGAAAGACGGTTGTAAAATAATTGTAGTCGCTATATCCGCATACCATAGCAGTCATGGATACGCTGTTCCCGTTTTTTAACTCGTGCTTCGCGAGAACGATCCGCAGCTGGTTGATGTAGGTTCGAATATTGGTTTTCATATAGCGGTTGAAAGTGTGACTTACATAGGAATTGGAGTAATTGCACGCCTTGGCAATGGAGGAAACGCTGATGCCCGGATCGGTATAGTTATTCCGGATATAGGTTAAAATCTTATTGAGGCCGTTGTCAATGGGCTGATAATTCGCGGACACAGTCTGTCTGCCATAGGCGAAGGGACGGAAAAGCTCCGCAATGAACTGGGCGACGAAATCAATCAGAGGGAAATTCGACGCTGCGAAAGCTTCCTGTTGAGGCAGGTCAGCGAAAAGCCGCAGCAACAGTTCACAGTCAATACCGGTCTGTACGGACAGCTTCCGGATCCGCTTCTCAGACTGAACCGGATCGCCGCACCACAATCCCGCAGATATGGAACCGATGCACAAATCGTCGATCATAATGGGAACGGAGTATTCGCTCAGCCCCAGGAAACAGGGGACGGCAAACGGCTTTTGATACTTCATACAGTTGTGCTGTTGCACACGGCTGCACCGGAAGCATTTGTCATAGGCTCGCGGATTTTGCTTCACCGCGGTGCAGAAAGGGGAATGGTGACCGGTATAGGACAGCAGCGCCGTACCCAGCGCGTTATTCCAGTTCATAAAGCCGACAAAATCCTTGATCACAACGCCCCGAAACTGCCGATCCAGCAGCAAAAAAAGCTTTACCATCATTTCCTCGGCGCTCATAGTTAGTCTCCCTTGCCACGGCTGCCTGCGTTTTTTACAGAGAATATACTACCACAAAGTCTGGCTGTATTTCAAGGAAAAACATATTTTTACATATTTACTGCATTTTTTCAAAGCTTCCATAAAGTGAAAAACGGGCTTGTGGCGGCAGGGCATAAGGCCAGGAATTCGGAACAGGCAAAAATCCGTAACGAATTGGTTAAAAATCCGTGTGCTGCTGCACATCGATCAGCACCTTCATGGTGGTCTCCCGGTTGGCGTCGATGTACCGATAGGCATCCAGATAGCGGTCAAAGGGGAACACTTTGCTCATGAGGGGCGCGAGGCGGATCTTCCCTTCTCCGACCATTTTAATGGCCTTCAGGTAATCCTCATGCCGGTACATCATGGTAGTATTCAGATCCAGTTCATGATCGTTCAGTACCGCCAGGTCGGCGTTTGCCATGGTGGAAAATACCGCGACGAGAATGATGACGCTCCCCTTCCGGGCGTAGCGGATTGCTTGATTGATGGTAACGTCGTTGCCGGCACAGTCGTAAATCACATCCGCCTTATCCGGGCCGAAGGCATCCGTCAGCGCGGTATTAAAGTCAATATTTCTGGTGTTGGCAATGTGGTCAGCGCCGCAGCTCCTCGCCAGCTCCAGCCGGAAATCGGAAACATCGGTAATCAGCACCTCCGCGCCCATTCCCCGTGCCACCTGGGCAACCAAGTTGCCGATGGGGCCGGCGCCGATGACGGCGATTTTCATGCCATTCACATTGCCCGCCCGGTTGACTGCATGAACCGCCACCGCAAGAGGCTCGATCATTGCGCCTTCCTCGAACCGCATTTCCTGGGGCAGGGGCGTGACTTTGGAGGCGTCCACGGCGAAATATGTGGACGCGGTTCCAGTTGTCTGGAAGCCCATGACCTTCAGTTCCTCACAGAGGTTGTATTTCCCGTGGGTACAGGGATAGCAGTGACCGCAGTAAACCTGAGGCTCAATGGTAACCCTCTGACCGACGGTAAAGCCGGAAACATCGCCACCCAAAGCGACGATCTCACCGGAGACCTCATGGCCCTGAGTTACGGGATAAGTGGTGAAGGGATGCTTCCCGTGATAGACATGGATATCACTGCCGCAAATACCGATCATGCGGATCTTTACAAGAACCTGACCGGCTTCCACGGCAGGAATGGGAATTTCCCGGAAGGTAATCTTTCCCGGCGCAGTCATAACCTGCTGAAACATTTTTTCCATTGCTGACACACTCCTTTTTTGTTTAGACTTGGGTATAAGAAACGCATAGACAGTATAGGGTGGGCTGGTGGATACCCCCAAAAGAAGCGGTATTATCGGCGCCTTGTTTGCCCCCGCAAGGGTATGTTAGCATAATCGGGATTTCCTTTCAATGGGAAAACACTTTTTTATACACATACTGCTTATTTTTATATGCTATAGCGAGAAAAATCTGTTATTCTAGAAATACGGATTGAGGAAATTGACCAATTTCCACGGACTGATCAACCTGGAATTGTTGATTATCCACATTTCGCAATCAAAAAAATAATTGGAGGTTGACCAAAATGAAACGGATCCTAGCCATGATTCTTGCAGTGATAATGGTCATCAGCATGACTGCCTGCTCGAATTCGTCTGATGAAACAAAAGAAACTACACAGCTGCAGACAGAAAGTACAACTCCCGCGAACAGTGAAACTCCGGGCACGGAAGCGGACGCCGGAGAGCCTGTTTACATCGCGGAGAACGCATCGGAGATGACCGGCTCCGTTAACCTGCTGACTGCCTTTAAAGGCGAGCTGGGCACGGACGATCTGATCGCGGCGTTCAACGAGTACTATCCCAACATCGAAGTAACCTACGACATCTATACCAACAATTCCGAGGGCAACATGCTTGCCAATACCTCAATCCAGAGTGGCAATGTGGACGTTATCCTGAGCTTCGGCACCAACAATACCGCTTTCCGCTGGGAAAATGGTATGCTGGCTGATCTGACTGACCGTCTGGCGGCGGATAACCTGGATCTGGTGAAGGAATGGGGCACCGACGCATATACCTACAATGACCGTGTATACTGTTTTCCCTCCGGCGGACTGTCCATCTTCGTTGCCGTGAATATGACCGCTTGGGAAGAGGCGGGTCTGGGTGAGATCCCGGATTCCTGGACCTGGGACGAATACCTGGAAGCGTGCCGCGCCATGACCCAGAAGGACGACAGCGGCAAAACGGTGGTTTACGGCGGCTGCGATTTCAACCAGCGTGACTACTGGACCTACTCCATGCGTCAGACCAAGGGCGTCGACGCGTTCTATACCTCTGACGGGCAGGCTGACTTCACCAGCGGTCTGGCGGCAACGATCCTCAACCGTGAGCTCAGTGCCGAAGAAGAGGGTATCTTCTATCCAAAGATCGATTTGATTACCGGAAGCCAGAAGTCCCGGGATCTGCTGTGGGCCGGTACTGTTTCCACTACCGTTGAAAGCATTCTGACCCGCTTCGTTATGGACAAGGAAAACTATCCCCATGATTTCATCCTCGGCTACGCCCCCTATCCCGTCAACGAAGAAGGCGAGACAAACTACGCTCTTGGCAATATGCCCAACTCCTTCTACTGCGTGACCAGCAACTGCCAGAATGAGGACGCGGCATACGAATTCGCCAAGTTCGCCTCCACTTACGGCGGCAAGTACCTCTATAAGGCCGGACACACCACCACCTGGACTGGCACGGATCCCAACGAGATCGTGGATCTTGTTTTTGGAGACGAAGAAACCGCGGCGGAATATGTGGATGTTGACTCCTATGTGAAAAACGTTCTGGCAATTGGTCAGCCTGCCTACCATGAAGAGTTCATCACCGGCTACAGCGAAATCGCAAGCTATGTGGATGAGTATACGGATTATATTCTCAGCGGACAGATGAGCGTGGAGGACGGCTTGCAGGAGCTGAACGACTACGCCAACCAGGCGATTCTGGACGCCCAATAATGTGACGTAGACCCAATTTGGCAGAACCATACGCTCCGACGTATGGTTCTGCCAAGGAACTGGAGGTTTTCCTATGCATAACAAAACAAAGCAAACATTGGTTGGATACGCGTTCCTTGCTCCCGCGCTGGTGATTTTCCTCACGCTGGTGCTGATGCCTGTGATTGTGTCATTCCTTTTGGCCTTCACAAAGTGGAATTTCTTTTCCGGTTTTTCCAACTTGAAATTTGTGGGTCTTGATAATTTCGTCAAAATGTTTACCTCAGATAAGTCCATTAAAAGCGCTCTGGGTAACACGTTTATCTATGTCATCGGAATCGTTCCGGTCACGGTGTTTGCCTCGATGCTTTTGGCTTACGCGGTGAACGGCAAAGTTTACTGCCAAAGATTCATGCGGCTTGCCTTTTTCATTCCTTATATTTCTAACATGGTGGCACTGGGCGCGGTATTCAAATTCCTTTTTAGCGCCGACGGCACCATCAATGAAATACTGGAGCGTGTTTTCCATGTATCCCAGGTGCCCAACTGGCTTGCTACCCCTTCTCTTTCAAAAATTCCGATCATTTGCGTCATGATCTATTCAGGCATTGGATTTTGCCTGATCGTATATATCGCGGCGCTGAAAAATGTTCCCCAGGACTTATATGACGCCGCGGAATTGGACGGCGCGTCTTCTATGCGCCAATTTTTCTCCATCACTGTACCGATGGTTTCCCCCACCACCTTCTACCTGGTAATCGTCCGCATGATCAATGCGTTTCAAATATTCGCGGCCATTAACATTATTACTTCTTCCTCCGGAAAATCTTCCGGCAGCGCAAGCCTGGTTACCATAATCTATAATGAGGCGTTCAACAACTACAATTTCGGCTATGCGAGCGCAATTGCCTGGGTACTGGTGCTGCTGGTGCTGATCGTGACATTGATCAACTTTAAGCTGCAGAAAAAGTGGGTTCACTATTAAGGAGAAGTACAATGAAGCATCACAAGATATCTATGAATAAATTGATCCTCACAATCTTGCTGTTTCTGCTCGCCATCGTGTTTCTGCTGCCACTGCTGTGGATGGTCTCCTCTTCGCTGAAGACGCCGATGCAGGTTTTTGAAAAGCCCTTCCGTTGGGTTACGGATAAGCTTCGGTTTTCCAACTACGCTTCCGTTTGGTTTGACAAGGATCTCCCCTTCTGGAAATCCTTTTTGAATTCCCTGACGATATCCGTAATCAGCGTGGTTGGGCAGCTGATCGTCGCGTCCATGGCGGGGTATGCCTTCGCTAAAATTCCATTTAAGGGCCGTGGACTGCTGTTCACCCTGATGATGATGACGATGATGATCCCAGGGCAGGTACTGATTATCCCAAGATATATGCTGTTTTATAAGATCGGTCTATATGACACCCTGTGGGCTCTGATCATACCAAACTTCTTTAATTTCACTTCGATTTTCCTGCTGCGTCAGTTCTATATGAGCCTGCCCAACGAGCTGATGGAAGCGGCTCTGATCGACGGCGCCGGATATTTCCAGATCTGGAGAAGAATTATGCTGCCACTGACCAGGAACGGTTTGATTTCCGCGGCGATTCTCGCGTTTATCAGCTCCTGGAACGAATATCTTTCCGCGCTGATCTTCCTGCCCAGCAAAGAAAATTATACGGTTTCCCTTGCCATCCGCTACTATCTTAACGATACGGCGCGAGAATACAATTTGATGATGTGCGCTGCGGCAAGCACCATTATTCCCATTGTAATCCTATATATTTCCATGCAGAAATATTTTGAAGATGGCGTTGCCGCCTCGGGTGTGAAAGGATAAATAACTCATGGAGACAATGCATATATGCAAAACGGAAACAGACCGAATGTAATTTTGATTCTGACAGACGACCAAGGCTACTGGTCGCTGGGATGCAACGGAAATCAGGAGATCCGCACGCCTAATATCGACGCGTTGGCTGCCGATGGAATCCGCATGGAAAACTTTTTTTGCGCGTCGCCGGTATGTTCTCCGGCCAGGGCGTCCCTGCTGACAGGGCGGATCCCGTCTCAGCACGGCGTTTTAGACTGGATCCGCTGTGGGGCGGGAGAAGTCCATGGTGACGCTCCGGTGGAATATCTGGATGGAATCACAGGTTATACCGACCTTCTTGCCCAAAACGGATATATCTGTGGTATCAGCGGCAAATGGCATTTAGGCGCCACAGCATATCCCCAGAAGAGCTATTCCCACTGGTTTGTTACGCTGGGCGGAAGCGGAACCTATCATGATGCGGAGGTTTACCGGGGAACGGAGCGGATCCAGACAAAGGGCTACCTTACCGATGTAATTACGGATGATGCGCTTTCCTTCATTGCGGACTGCTGCGATCATCACGGCGGACAGCCCTTCTATCTAAATCTGACATATACCGCCCCCCACAGTCCTCATGTGGATCAGCACAATGAGAAATATGTCCGGTATTACAAAGATCACTGTACATTTGCCGATGTGCCCCAGGATCCGCGAAGTCCCTGGAGCATTCAGCAGCCCCATGACATTGCCTACAGTCTGACCTTTGCGTCCAAGGATCGAGAGTACCTGACCATTCGGGATCTGCTCTCCGGGTACTATGCCGCCGTTCAGGGGGTGGACGACAATGTGGGCAGGATTGTCAGGCTGCTGGAGGAAAAGGGAATCCGTGACAATACGCTGATCATTTTTACCTCGGATAACGGATTCAGCGGAGGTCAGCACGGCGTATGGGGAAAGGGAAACGCCACAAATCCCCTGAACCTGTACGATACCTGCGTCAAGGTTCCCTGTATCTTTAACCTGCCTGGGGTCATCCGGGCCGGCGCGGTAACGGACAGCCTGCTCAGTGCCTATGACTTCATGCCAACGCTGCTGGATTTCCTGGGCATTGAGAACCCTGAAGCGGAAAACCTTCCCGGGAAGAGCTTCCTGCCTCTGCTGCTGGGAGAAACCGGGGAAGATTACCATGAAAATATCGTGGTATTTGATGAATACGGGCCTAACCGCATGATCCGGACAAAGCAATGGAAGTATATTCGCAGGTATCCCTACGGACCGGATGAGCTATACGATCTGGAGCATGATCCAGAAGAGCGTTTCAACCTGCTAAACGAAAACCGTTTCTTCTATTACGGCCCGAAGTTTATCGAGGAAAAGGAGCGCCGGCTGCGGCAGCAGCTGGAATCCTGGTTCCGAGCCTATGTGGATCCGGATAAGGACGGCTCCCGGGAGCCGGTGGCAGGCCGGGGACAGCTCTGCAAAATCGGGGAAGAGGCAGCGGGACGGATGACATTTCACACGGCTGTGTCCGTCGAGTACAAACGGTAAATTGGAGGAAGCATGAAGGAAATACAGGCTGTTGTGTTTGACCTTGACCGCACGCTGTATGACCGCTTTTCCACCCTTCGTAGCGTGGCGTTTCTGATGAAACGTGACCGGCCAAAGTGGTTCCGGCAGGAGGTCAGCGCGTATCGGCTGGGGGAAGAACTGGCGGAGGCAGATTACTGGTTGATCTATTACGGATGGCAGGCCGTGTATGAACGCCTACAGTCCAGGGGAATTTTTCAGGAACCACCGGGTGATCGTGCGTTCCAGGACTATATTCTCAATACCGGATTCCTTCAGACAGCAGTTCCTTTTCCGGACACGGAGACGCTGCTGCAATGTTTCCGGCAGAGGGGATATCGTTTGGGCCTGATCACAAACGGCCCCGGATTCCGGCAGCGGAAGAAGCTGGAACTTCTGGGTCTATCCCGGTCCTTCGATGAAATCCTTATCAGCGGGGAATTCGGCGTCCAGAAGCCGGATCCGTCTATTTTCCTGGAAATGGCCAGGCGAATGAAGCTGGCCCCGCCGAGCATGGCCTTTGTCGGAGACAGCCTGGAAACGGATATTGCCGGCGCGAACAGCGTCGGCATGGTCTCCGTTTGGGTACAAACCTCTCCGTGGAGGATCGCCGGTGAGGAATACCGACCCGCATACAGAATCAACGATATTTTCGAGCTGCCCCAACTACTTTGGGGAAACGGAGAGGAGGACGGTGCGGATGGATCGAATTGATTCTCCCAATTCCCTTATGAGGCCCAAAATGATCGCCCACCGGGGACTGGCGCGGAACTGCCCGTCCAATTCCATAGCTGCGTTTCGAGCCGCCGGAGAAAAAGGCTTCTGGGCAATTGAAACAGACATCCGAAAGACCCGGGACGGTCAGCTTGTCTGTATTCATGATCCGTGTGTGGATACCGCGTTTGCCGGTAGCGGCAGGGTGTGCGATATGACTCTGGCCGAACTGCGAAAGCTGGCTTTTTTAGATTTTCCGGAGGAAGGAGACCGTTTCCCGGAAATGATGCCGACCCTTACAGAATACCTGGAAATCTGCCGGCAGTACGGATGTCATCCTTTTATTGAAACCAAAACCGAGGATGTGCGGAAAGTGCTGTCTGCCGCCTTCCAGTATTTCCGGCAGGAGGATGTGATTCTCTCCAGTACCTGTTTTCAACATTTGGAGATTGGGAAGGCTTATTCCTCTGCCGTTTTCCTGCATCATATTTTTTCCGATGAGCAAGCTATGGAAATCCTTTCCAGACGGGGATACTGCGGCGTTTCCTACAATTATCCCAATTATGACGACGCGCCCGGCACGCTTCTGAAGCGAACCCATGACATGGGGGTGTGCTTCTGCCTGAGGGCAGCGGACACACCGGCGGCAGTGCGGGCAATGATCACGCTTGGCGCGGATTATTGCCCGACAAATTGTTTTCCCCTTCCGATTCAGGAGAACGCCGCTGTGTCAAGTAAATAACGGGTGTCAATTCTTCCTGCTTGTGATAATCGAGTAGGAGGGGCTGACTAGGAAGTCGCCCCGACCTTTCACACCACCGTACATACCGTTCGGTATAAGGCAGTTTCCAACTTTGCATTATTACTTTCAGGTAATAGTCAAGAAAGAATGTATAACCCGCTTTCTCCATTCGTTCTTTGGAGATTGCCAGCTTCACGATCGGGCTAT
>CAZCLX010000036.1:0-14803 GCA_964499615.1 uncultured Oscillospiraceae bacterium | reverse complement strand
TGGGACAAAATCTTTCGCCACCAGCTCTTGCCGATTTATTCAGAGCTTCCCTAATTGCTAACTGCTATTTGCTACGCACTCCTCGCATGGCCGGGCCGTCCAGGAGGGAGCCGTCCTTTTGGAACCGGGAACCGTGGCAGGGGCAGTCCCAGGTGTGCTCCTGAGGGTTCCATTTCAGAGCACAGCCCATGTGGGGGCACCGGCGCGGGAGGGGAGTCAGGAGATTGACCGTAGCTTCCCATCCGTTGACCAGCAGCTGGGGCCGGGCCATCCGCCGGGCGGGAGACAGCAGATCCCGGCAGGGATGGTCCCGGTCCTGTACCAGGGCGGTTATTAGTTGGGCACAGACCATCGCCCCGGTCATGCCCCATTTATTGAACCCAGTGACCACATACAGATCGGGTGTACTGGGACTGTAAAGCCCGGCATAGGGCATCCCATCCAGGGTCATGCAGTCCTGGGCCGCCCACTTTTCCAGGATTTTCCCCTGTGGGAAATATTGCTGGGCTGCGTTTTCCAGCCCAGCCCAACCGGCAGATCGCTTGCCGGTGCGGTGTCCTCTGCCGCCAAGAAGCATGGTGTCTCCCACACCCCGGATGGACAAGCCTTTTTCCGACTCGTCCAAGTACATGCCGTAGACCTTTGGCAGTCCTCCTAGGGACAGAACATAGGAACGGCTTTGGTACATTTTGAGAAAATACAGCCCATGGCGGTTGAGAATGGGGAAATGGGTGGCGACGATGGCCTTCTGGTAGTAGATGTGTCCATGCTCCGTGACCGCACAGCCGGGTTCCAGCCGGGTAACGGGGGTATCCTCGTAAATCGTCAGCTGAGAGGCGATCCCATGGAGAAGCTTCAGCGGGTGAAACTGGGCCTGATCCGGGAACCGAACCGCCCCGGAGATGGGGAAAGGCAGCGGAAGCTCCCGGACGAACTCACCGGGATAACCCAGCTGCTCCAAAGCGGCAAGCTCCGTTTCCAGCTTCTGAACCCCGGCCCGGGCGTATATAAAGTTATCCTGCCGGGAAAAATCACAGGGAATTTCCAGGCTGAGGGATTCGTATTCTTCAATTGCCGCTAAATTTGCCTGCAAATACAGCTGGGCGTTCTCCGTCCCGAATCTGCGCAGGAGCTTGTCATAGCACAAGCCGTGCTGAGCGGTGATTTTGGCGGTGGTGAACCGGGTGTTCCCTTCGGCGATTTTTCCCCGCTCCGCCAGGACGCAGGGAATGCCTGCTTTTGTCATATAGTAGCCACACAGCAGCCCGGCAATGCCGCCGCCCACCACCAGTACATCGGTATGGATATCCCCCCACAGAGCGGGGTAATGGGGAAGGGGTTCCTTGGTCCAAATCGATTCCATAAGATCGCTCCTTAGCAAAAAATGAGTGGACAGTGGGAGCGGGCAGCAGGCAGCGTTTAGGATCGCGTAGGGCGCGACGCCGGGTCGCGAAATGACAGAAATGGGGAGCGGATACGCTCCAATCGGCGGCGTAACCGGACGTCACCCCTGCTAACAGTCCACTGTCCAATTTAAATTTGCGTGAATAGTATATCCCAACGGCGGCTATCCCATTCCGGTAGCTGGGCAGTTGACTTTATTGGCAAAAAAATGTATAATTACTTTGAATTCTTGAAAATAACAGGTAGGGAAATATGGCAAGCAAAAAGCAAGAGCAATACGGAAATTCCAGCATCTCCATGCTCAAGGGGGAGGATCGGGTTCGCAAGCGCCCGGCGGTTATTTTTGGTTCCGACGACCTGGAGGGCTGTAAGCACGCGGTGTTCGAGATCCTGTCCAACGCCATCGACGAAGCCCGGGAGGGCCACGGGGATACCATTCTGGTGACCCGGTACCAGGATTTCAGCGTGGAGGTGGAGGACTTCGGAAGAGGCTGCCCAGTGGATTACAACGAAAAAGAGAAGCGGTACAACTGGGAGTTGGTATTCTGTGAAATGTACGCAGGCGGCAAATACGGAGAGAACGGGGAAAACTACGAGTATTCCCTTGGACTCAATGGTCTGGGCTCCTGCGCTACCCAGTATGCCTCCGAATTCTTTGATGCCACTATCCGCCGGGACGGATACCGGTACGATCTTCACTTTGAAAAGGGTAAAAACATCGGCGGCCTAAAAAAGCAGCCCGCAGACCGGAAAAAGACCGGTTCTCTGTTCCATTGGAGGCCGGATAAAGAGGTTTTCACGGATATTGACATTCCCGTGGAGTACTTCCGGGATGTGCTGCGCCGCCAGGCAGTGGTGAATCCCGGTGTTACCTTCCGATTCCGGAACCAGACGGAGGGGAAATTCGAGACGGAGGAATACTGCTACGAGGGCGGCATCCGCCAGTACATCGAGGAAATGGTGGGAGATAACGCTTTCACTATGCCGGTGTTCTGGGAGGCGGAGCGCCGGGGAAGAGACGCGGACAACCGTCCGGAAATGAAGCTGAAAATCACCGCTTCCTTCTGCTTTTCCAAGCAGCTGAGCCACATTGAATACTACCACAATTCCTCTTGGCTGGAATACGGCGGCAGTCCGGACAAGGCAGTTCGCTCCGCTTTTACCGCGGCCTTCGATAAATTTCTCCGGGAGAATGGAAAATACGCCAAAAACGAAAATAAAATCCTGTTTCAGGATATTCAGGACAGCCTGGTGCTGGTAACTAACTGCTTTTCCACCATTGGCTGCTTTGAAAACCAGACGAAGAAATCCATCAATTCCCGGTTCACCCAGGAGGCAATGACCGCCTTTTTTAAGGAGCAACTTCTGGTCTGGTTCATCGAGAACCGCCAGGAGGCGGAACGGACGGCGGACCAGATCCTTCTGAATAAGCGGGCGAGAGAATCGGCGGAGAAAACCCGCACCAATGTGAAAAAGAAGCTGTCAGGCTCCATCGACATTGCCAACCGGGTTCAGAAATTCGTGGACTGCCGCAGCCGGGACACCTCCCGCCGAGAGCTGTACATCGTGGAGGGCGACTCCGCGCTGGGTTCCGTCAAGCTGGGCCGGGACGCGGAGTTTCAGGGCATCATGCCGGTTCGCGGCAAGATCCTCAACTGCCTGAAGGCGGACTACAACCGTATTTTCGCCTCCCCCATTATTACAGATTTGATGAAAGTGCTGGGCTGCGGCGTGGAGGTCCAGGGAAAGAAATCCAAGGAGCTTTCCTCCTTTGATCTATCCGCATTGCGGTGGAATAAGATCGTTATCTGCACCGACGCGGACGTGGACGGTTTCCAGATCCGGGTGCTGATCCTCACTATGCTGTACCGGCTGTGCCCCACGCTGATCCGGGACGGGTATGTGTTTATCGCGGAATCGCCGCTGTTTGAGATCACCTGCAAGGATAAAACCTGGTTTGCCTACAATGAGCAGGAGAAAACAAGGATCTTGAAGGAGCTGGAGGGGAAGAAGGTTTCCATCCAGCGCTCCAAAGGCCTGGGTGAAAATGAACCGGAAATGATGTGGATGACAACCATGAATCCGGAGACAAGGCGGCTCATCAAGGTTATGCCCGAGGACGCGGAGCGCACTGCCTACTACTTCGACGTGCTCCAGGGGGACAACCTGTCGGAGCGGAAAAATTTCATTGCGGAAAACGGCGCGAAATACCTGGAATTAGCGGATATTTCCTAAGGAGTTACTATGGCACGTAAGAAAAAGGAAACGGAAACCGACAAGAAGAAAATTAACACCGACGGTATTATGGGCCTTGTGGGTTCCACGGTGGAGCAGCCCATTTCCGAAACTCTGGAAATCAATTTTATGCCCTATGCCATGTCCGTCATTGTCTCCCGGGCCATCCCGGAGATCGACGGCTTCAAGCCTTCCCACCGGAAGCTGCTGTATACCATGTACAAAATGGGACTTCTCACCGGCGGAAGAACCAAGTCTGCCAACATTGTAGGCCAGACCATGCGTTTAAATCCCCACGGCGATGCCGCTATCTATGAAACCATGGTTCGGCTGTCCCGGGGTAACGAAACCCTGCTTCACCCCTTTGTAGATTCCAAGGGCAACTTCGGCAAGGTCTACTCCCGGGATATGGCCTACGCCGCCTCCCGTTATACGGAAGCTAAGCTGGATCCCATTTGCGCCGAGGTGTTCCGGGACATCGACTCCGATACCGTGGATATGGTGGACAACTACGATGCAACTATGAAGGAGCCCAGCCTGCTGCCCACAACCTTTCCCAATGTGCTGGTGTCTGCCAACCTGGGCATCGCCGTGGGCATGGCAAGCAATATCTGCTCCTTCAATCTCCGGGAGGTGTGCGAAACTACCATTGCCCTGATGAAAAATCCGGATCACGATATTTTGGAAACCCTTCCCGGCCCGGACTTTTCCACCGGCGGAGAGCTGTTGTTTGATGAAGCGGCTACCCGAGAAGTGTACACTACCGGCAGAGGAAGCTTCCGTCTCCGGGCAAAGTGGCGCTACGTAAAGGAAGGAAACCTCATTGAGATCACCCAGATCCCCTATACCACCGCCACGGAGGTCATTATGGACAAGGTGGCGGAGCTGATCAAAGCGGGGAGGATCCGGGAAATTTCCGACATGCGGGATGAAACCGACCTGGGCGGTCTGAAGCTCACTATCGATTTAAAGCGGGGGGTAGATCCGGATAAGCTGATGCAGAAGCTGTTCCGAATGACCACCTTGCAGGATAATTTCCCCTGCAACTTCAATATCCTGATCGCGGGCATGCCAAGGGTCATGGGAGTGGGGGAGATCCTCCAGGAGTGGGTTGCTTGGCGTACCGACTGCGTCAAGCGCCGGATTTTCTATCAGGTTCAGAAAAAGGAGGAACGGCTTCACCTTTTGAAAGGCCTGGAGCGGATTCTCCTGGACATTGACAAGGCGGTCAGGATCATCCGGGAAACGGAGATGGAAAGCGAAGTGGTACCGAACCTGATGATCGGCTTCGGTATTGACGAAGTGCAGGCAAATTTTGTGGCGGAAATTAAGCTGCGGAATATCAACAGAGAATATATCCTTCGGCAGACCAAGGCGGTGGAGGATTTGGAAAAGGAGGTTGCCGATCTTCGGGACATCCTGGGAAGCTCCCGGCGTCTGAAAAACGTTATCGTAAAGGAGCTTCAGCAGGTGGCGGATAAGTTCGGCGCGCCCCGGAAAACCGAGATCCTCTATCATGTGGAGGAAGTGCCCCAGGAAGAGGAAGTGCAGACCGTGTCGGATTACCCCGTGACGGTGTTCGTCTCCCGGGAGGGCTACCTGAAGAAAATCACTGCCCAGTCTCTCCGGCTCAGCGGCGAGCAGAAGTTTAAGGAAGGGGACGGCCTCAGCTTCTCCCAGGAGACTACCAACCGGGACGAGCTGCTGGTGTTTACCGACAAATACCAGTGTTATAAGGCACGGCTGTCCGACTTTGATGACGGGAAGGCCTCCCAGCTTGGGGACTACCTGCCTCAGAAGCTTTCCATGGAGCCGGGTGAGACCGTTCGGGCTGTAGCACTGGCGGGGGACTACCAGGGCTTTATCCTGTTCCTCTTTGAAAACGGTAAGGCGGCGAAGGTTCCCATCAGTGCCTACGAGACCAAGACCAACCGAAAGAAGCTTACCGGCGCGTACAGCGATAAGAGTCCCCTGGTGAAAGCCCTCTCCTTCCGGGGGGATAGCCAAATTGCGGTGTTCACCAACGACGGCAGAGCCGCGATTATTTCCACCGCTCTGCTGCTGCCGAAATCCACCCGCAATACTCAGGGAGTGGCGGTGGTAACTCTGCGGAAAAAGGCAGCGGTATCCGATGCGCTCCCGCTGGAGGAAAGCGGCATTGAGAACGTCAGCCGCTACCGCTGCAAGACATTGCCCACTACAGGGGCAGTATTGAAACAGGAGGATGCCGGGCAGCTTTCACTGGATGATTAACGCTTTTGGCATCTCCTGTGGGCTGAAGTCCATTTTGATCATCCCCACAGGAGATCCCGGCACTCTCTGCGAACCACCGTCAGCACAATACGCGGCAGATCATTGGCTAGTTAAAATGTGGAACCTCTGAACAAATCGACTGCGACTGGATAGCGGATCTGTTTACCCATCCGCGCAGTACGAAAAGCAGGAAATACACACAGGATTTCTCTGCTTTTCATACTTTTGGCCGGGCCAAAATCTCTCGTCACCAGCTCTTGCCGATTGATTCAGAGATCCCCTGTGTATCGAATATAGGGATTTACACTCCGGAAAGTAGGAAAACAATGTGAAAAGGATTTGGGGAAAAAAAGCGAAAAAGATATGGGAAAAGATAAGCTGGATTTTTGAGACAGTATTGGGCAGCATGATTTTTTCTCTAGGTTTTTCGCTGTTTCTGCAAAACAACAATATTAACTCCGGCGGCATCTCTGGCTTAGCCATGGTGGTGGTGGAACTGCTTGGGTTCGGCAGCGTGGGTTCCCTGTCTGTGGTCATCAATTTTCCCCTATTTCTGCTGGGCGGAAAGAAGATCGGCAAGCAGTTTTTCTTCGGATCTCTGCTGGGACTGATGCTCAGCTCCGTACTGATTGACATTATCTCACAGATTCCCTTCCAGCCGCCGGAAACCATGGTTAGCGCTATTTACGGCGGCACGATCTGCGGCCTGGGGCTGGGCATTGTATTCGCGGCGGGAACCTCCACCGGCGGCTCGGATATCCTCATTCGGTTGCTGAAGCTTCACTGGCGGAATGTCCCCATTGGGCAGATATCCCTGATTATCGATGTGATTGTGGTGGTTCTGACCGGTATTGTGTTCCATGACGTTAGCAACGCCCTGTACAGCGGCATTGCTGTATTCCTAACCTCCCAGGTGCTGGATATTGTGGTCTATCGCTTTGACTACTCCAAGGTGGCAATGATCATTTCTCCCAAGTATCAGCAGATTGCCGAAGCCATCGGTACCAAACTGGATCGGGGGGCGACCTACCTCCATGGGGAAGGTTCCTACAGTCACCGTCAGACGGAAGTGGTGCTGGCGGTGGTAAAGAAGCGCCAGCTTGCGGAACTTAAGGAGCTGGTCATAGAACTGGATCCCAACGCTTTCGTCATTGTCCAGGAGGCCCACCAGGTGTTGGGAGATGGCTTTTCCCGGTACTCCCAAAATTCTCTGTAGGAGGGATCCGATATGCGGCGCATAGGGATCGTTATCATGTTGGCAATTTTCCTATTGGTGCTGTCCGGCTGTAGCTGGCTGGACGGCAGCTATGTCCACCTGACGCCCCATCGCGCCCAAACCGGCGGATTCTCCGGTGAGGAACTTACTGCTAAAGATGAATCGGAGTTTCGGAAGATCCTGGAGGAGATGGTTTCCTCCGGCCAGGAAAGCGCCGTGATTTACGCGGTGGATCTGGACATGGACGAAATTGACCGGATCATGCGTCGGGTGGAGACGTATATCCTGAACAGCTACCCTATCGGCGCTTATGCTGTGGAGGATATGAGTTATGAACTTGGTATCGGCGGAGGAAAAACCGCCGTGGCTGTGAAAATCTCTTATCACCACACCATGGCGGAGATCCAGCGGATCCCTCGGCTGAAGGACTTGGACGAGGCCGCTGCGGCGGTGGAGGAATCTCTGCGGGACTGCGACCCGAGAACGGTATTTTTCGTGGAAAAATACGAGGAGACCGATTTCTCCCAGATGGTTCAGAACCTTGCCCTGACTTACCCGGAGGCGGTGATGGAAACGCCCCGTGTGGAAGAAAACGTTTTCGGAAGCGGAGCCTCCAGGGTAGTGGAACTGCAATTTACATACGAGAACGACCGGGACGTACTTCGCCAGATGCAGACCCAGGTGAAGCCAGTGTTCGAATCTGCCGTTCTTTACGTCAGCGGAGAAGGTTCAGACAGCCAGAAATTTGGTCAGCTCTACGGTTTTCTAATGGAACGTTTCGACTACCAGGTGGAAACCTCCATCACACCGGCCTACAGTTTGCTTCGCCACGGAGTGGGGGATAGTCGAGCCTTTGCTACCGTCTATGCCGCAATGTGCCGGATGGCCGGACTGGACTGCCAGATCGTTACCGGCACCCGCCAAGGGGAGCCATGGGTCTGGAATATGGTTTTCGATGAAGAGCTTCCTTACCATGTGGATCTGCTAGCATGTAGCCAGCTGGGCGGCTACCGGGAAATGTGTGATGCGGAAATGACCGGTTACGTGTGGGACTATTCTGCCTATCCTGCTTCCAATCCGAAGTCCGTTCCCCAGGAGGAGTCTGACCCGCAGAATTGATTTTTGGGTAAGCGGATAGCGGTTAGGAGACGCAGAGTGGGCTTTGCTGCCAGCTCCCCCAAAGGAGGAGCCAGCGGCAAAAACGAAAAAAATACCTTGACATTTCCCGCAGACCCGCTATAATTAAGACAGTTCCGTGCGGGTGTAGCTCATCCGGTAGAGCGCCACCTTGCCAAGGTGGAGGTAGCGAGTTCGAGCCTCGTCACCCGCTCCAGAAAAAAGCACTTGCTTTTGCAAGTGCTTTTTTCAATGAAGTGCGCTTACGCACATGAAGCGTGCCTGCGGAATAGAGGCGTACGCTTCAATTCATGGTGTACAAAGTGCACCGCTTCATGGCAGGTTAACAGGAACTATCTGTGAGAACGTGGGGGAAACCGACATGATTATTTGGATCAGCGGGGCGTATGGCGTTGGGAAATCCACGTTAGCGGAGGCTCTGGCGGAGAGAATTGAAAATGCCCTTATTTTTGACGCGGAAGCGGTTGGCAATGCGGTGCGGGAGAATTATCCTGATTGCCCTTATGGATATATATTCGAAGATTACCCCTTGTGGAGCCGGTTTTGCTATGAATTGCTGAAGGATATTCACAGTCAGTTCCATAAAACCATTCTGGTTCCAATGACGCTGCTGCGCCGCAGATCCTATACCAATATTTTGGAGAAGCTGAAAACCGGCGGAATTCCTGTCAGATTTATTATTCTGAAAGCAAGTTATCAGAATATTCATGACAGAATACTGGCCCGGGGAGAAGACGAAGACTGCTGGTGTATGCAAAATATTGAAATGGCGTCGAAGGAAGCCGCAGCATTTTCTGAAGGCATTTCCATAAATACAGACGGAAAAACCGTGGAGGAGCTTACCGGACTTGTCCTCAAATTATTATAATACTTTTTTGATAAAATGGTTTCATTTTACTGTGAAAGTCTCAAAAAATGGGATAGACTCGGAACATTTTTGCTGATTTTCATTCATGGTGGCGCCGGGCGCGGCATGGACATTTATCAAAAATTCGTCTCATTATGATCTTCCCACTTGACAAGTGCGGAAAGCTATGGTATGATTCCGTAAATGTAAAATCCCCGTCAACGAAAGGAGCAAAACCTATGCGCACTCCCAGAAAAAACGATTTTGCCTCTATGGGGGCGTTTTTTTCTGATTCCGCCAACCGCTTTCTTTCCAGCCCCCAGGGGTTGGTATTCTCCAAATACACCGTTTTACCCGGCTTTTGTGATGTGCATGTGCATTTCCGAGAGCCGGGGTTTTCTTATAAAGAAACCATTTTTTCCGGCAGCCGCGCCGCCGCCCGAGGTGGCTACACCGCCGTATGCACCATGCCCAACCTGGATCCTGTGCCGGACACCTGGGAGCACCTACAGCCCCAGCTGCAAAAAATCCGGGATACGGCCTGCATCCATGTCTACCCCTACGGTGCCATCACCATGGGGGAAAGGGGGGAAACCCTTGCGGACTTAGTCGGTCTGGCCCCCAATGTGGTCGCCTTCTCCGACGACGGGCGGGGGGTGCAGAACCGGGAAATGATGAAAGCGGCCATGCTCCAGGCAAAAGCCCTGGGAAAGCTCATTACCGCCCACTGCGAGGACAACTCTCTTCTCCGGGGCGGCTATATCCACGAGGGAAGCTACGCCGCCGCCCACGGACATAGGGGCATTTGCTCGGAAAGCGAATGGCGGCAGATCGCCCGGGATCTGGAGCTGGCGGCAGAAACAGGCTGCGGCTACCACGTCTGCCACATCTCCACGAAAGAGAGTGTGGAGCTTATCCGGCAGGCAAAGAGGCAGGGGCTGGACGTGACAACCGAGACCGGGCCCCAATACCTGACCATGGACAACGAATGTTTGCGGGAGGATGGGCGGTTCAAAATGAATCCGCCCATCCGCAGCCGCGAAGATCGGGAAGCTCTGCTGGAAGGGCTGCTGGACGGCACCATAGACATGATTGCCACGGACCACGCTCCCCATTCCCTTGAGGAAAAAAGCCGGGGCCTGGAAGGCAGCGCCTTCGGCGTGGTGGGGCTGGAAACTGCCTTCCCGGTGCTGTACACCCGCCTGGTGCTGCCGGGAATTCTCACCCTGGACAGGCTCATGGAGCTGATGGCCTACGCCCCCAGAAAGCGGTTCGGCATCCCCCTGGGGGAGGATCTCACCCTGTGGGATCTGAACCGGGAGACGGTCATCGATCCAAATAAATTTGCCTCCATGGGAAAAGCCACCCCCTTTGAAGGGTGGCATGTCCACGGCGTCTGCACCGCCACGGTCTGCGGCGGCAGGATCGTCTACAAAAATGAGGAGCTGTAACAATGGAAATCCAAAAAACCTTTTCGATCCTCCGGAATGTTCCGCTGACGAATCAGGTATACCGGATGGATCTGCGGGGTGATACCTCCCCCATCACCGCCCCGGGGCAGTTTGTGAACATTGCCCTGGCGGGGAAATTTCTCCGCCGCCCCATCTCCGTCTGCGACTATGGGGAAGATACTCTCACCCTAATCTACAAAGTGGTGGGCAGCGGCACCGCCCAGCTGGCGGGAATGCGGGAAGGTAATCTCGATCTGCTGGTGGGGCTGGGGAACGGCTACCGGTTGGAGCCGTCGGGCGCAAAGCCCGTACTTTTGGGCGGCGGCGTAGGCATCCCCCCGCTGTACCGTCTGGCAAAGGCTCTGCTGGCCCAGGGGAAACAGGTTCAGGTGGTGCTGGGTTTCAACACCCAGTCGGAAGTTTTCTTCCAAAGGGAATTCCAGGCGCTGGGCTGCGGCGTGACCGTCACCACCGTTGACGGAAGCTTTGGGGTGAAGGGCTTCGTCACCACCCCCCTGGAAGCCATGGACTACACCTATTTCTACGCCTGTGGGCCGGAGCCTATGCTCAAAGCGGCCTGCCGCGCCTCCCGTACCTCCTTCGAGGAGCGGATGGGCTGCGGCTTCGGGGTGTGCATGGGCTGCTCCTGCAAAACCCTTACCGGGTACAAGCGGATCTGCAAGGACGGCCCGGTGATGGAAAAGGAGGAAATTCTATGGGACTGAATGTGGAGCTTTGTGGCCTGCCCCTGGACAATCCGGTGATCCCCGCCTCGGGAACCTTTGGCTACGGGTACGAATTTTCCCGGCTGTATGATATTAACATTCTGGGTACCTTCTCCTTTAAGGGCACCACCCGGGAGCCACAGTTCGGCAATCCCACCCCCCGGATCGCGGAGGCCCCCGCCGGGATGCTCAACGCGGTGGGGCTGCAAAACCCCGGGGTGGAGGCGGTCATCCGTAAGGAGCTGCCCAGAATGAAAGAATTCTTCCACAAAAAAGTGATGGCAAACGTCTCCGGATTCAGCGTCCGGGAGTATGTGGAAACCTGCGAAATGCTGGATAAGGAAGATCAGGTGGGCTGGCTGGAAGTGAACATCAGCTGCCCCAATGTCCACGGCGGCGGCATGAGCTTCGGCACCCAGTGCGACGCCGCGGCGGAAGTCACCCGGGCAGTGAAATCCGTCACCCGGAAACCGGTCATCATCAAGCTGTCCCCCAACGTAACGGACATCGTGTCCATTGCCAAAGCCTGCGAGGACGCGGGAGCGGACGGCATCAGCCTGATCAACACCCTTCTGGGGATGCGGATCGATCTTCGCACCCGCCGCCCGGTGCTGGCAAACATCACCGGAGGCCTCTCCGGCCCGGCGGTATTTCCGGTGGCACTGCGGATGGTCTACCAGGTGGCGAAGGCGGTGAAGATCCCCGTAGTGGGCATGGGGGGAATATCTTCCGCCGAGGACGTCATCGAAATGATGCTGGCGGGGGCAACCGCCGTGGAGGTTGGGGCGGCAAATCTCGTAAACCCCTACGTCTGCCGGGACATTATCCGGGATCTGCCCAGAGTCATGGAAAAATACGAAATTCAAAATCTGAAAGATATCATAGGAGGAGAAAATGGGTAAAGATGTGATCGTAGCCTGCGACTTTTCCAGCGGCGAAGAGGTTTTCGCCTTTCTGGACAAGTTCACCGGACGGAAACCCTTTGTGAAAATCGGCATGGAGCTGTTTTACGCCGAGGGGCCGGAGATCGTCCGGCAAATCAAAGCCAGGGGGCACAAGATCTTCCTAGATCTGAAGCTCCACGACATCCCCAACACGGTAAAGAAATCCATGGCAGTCCTCCGGGACCTGGACGTGGACATTACGAATCTCCATGCCGCCGGAACCACCGCCATGATGAAAGCCGCCCTGGAGGGCCTGACCCGTCCCGGCGGCATCCGCCCTCTGCTGATCGCCGTGACCCAGCTTACCTCCACCGACCAGGAGGCCATGGAGCGTGACCTGATGATCCACGCCCCTATAGAGGAAGTGGTGATGCACTACGCCGCCACCGCTCAGGCCGCCGGGCTGGACGGGGTGGTCTGCTCCCCCCTGGAAGCGGGGAAGGTGCACGACGCCTGCGGGAAGAGCTTCCTCACCGTCACCCCAGGGGTACGGTTTGCCTCCTCGGACGCGGGCGACCAGAAGCGGGTCATGACCCCCGCCGCCGCCCGGGAAATCGGCTCTGACTACATTGTGGTGGGCCGCCCCATCACCGCCGCTGCGGATCCTGTCGCCGCTTACGAAAAGTGTGTCGCGGAATTTGTGGATTGAGGAGAGAACGAAAAAATGGAAAGCTACAAAAGAGAGTTTATTTCCTTCCTGGAAAAGGCGGGGGTTCTCCGGTTCGGCGACTTCACCGCCAAATCCGGGAGAAAAATTCCCTATTTCATCAACGCGGGGATGATCAACACCGGGGAAGAGATCGCCGCCCTGGGCAGATTCTACGCCCGGGCCTACCGGGAAAAGCTGGGGGAAAAGGAAGCCGTCCTCTACGGCCCCGCCTACAAGGGCATCTCCATCGCCGTTTCCACCGCCGTGGCGCTGAGCGGTGAGGGCGTGAACGTTCCCTTCTTCTTTAACCGGAAGGAATATAAGGATCACGGGGAAGGCGGTACGTTTGTGGGCTATGTGCCCCAAGAAGGGGAAGAAGTGGTCATCGTGGAGGACGTGATCACCGCCGGAACCGCCATCCGGGAAAGCATGGCAATTTTAAACCAGCTGGAAGGGGTGAAGGTCACCGCCGCCTTTATCATGGTGGACCGGAAGGAGCGGGGAAAGGGCGAAAAGCTTGCCATGGCGGAAGTGGAAGAGGAATTTGGCTTCCCCGTCTACTCCGTGGTGGATGTATATGACATTATCGAATATCTGGAAGAGGATCCCGTCAACGCCGAAAACGTGGAGAGGATCCGAAACTACCTGGCAATCAACGGAGGGAAAACATGAGAAGCCTCAACAGCATCCTGGATTTGAGCGTGGAGGAGCTGGATAAGCTCATCGCCACCGCCAAGGACATCATCGCGTCCCCGGAAAAGTACCGGGACGTTTGCCGGTATAAGAAGCTTGCGACACTGTTCTTTGAGCCATCCACCCGCACCCGGCTCAGCTTTGAAGCCGCCATGCTGGAGCTGGGAGGCAGCGTCCTGGGTTTCTCCCAGGCGTCTTCCTCCTCCGCCTCCAAGGGGGAGAGCGTGGCGGACACGGCAAAAATCGTCAGCTGCTATGCCGATATCATCGCCATGCGCCACCCCAGGGACGGCGCCGCCTTTGTGGCGGCTCAGAACGCCTCCGTTCCCGTGATCAACGCCGGGGACGGCCAGCACAACCATCCAACCCAGACGCTCGCCGACCTGCTCACCATTTCCCGGGAGCTTGGGCATCTGGATCATCTGACCATCGGCCTGTGCGGCGACCTGCTTTACGGCAGAACCGTCCACTCCCTGATCGAAGCCATGAGCCGCTACGAGGGAACCCGGTTCATCCTCATCTCCCCGGAGGAACTGAGGCTTCCCGGCTTTGTCCGGTACAACGTGCTGGAAAAAGGTCACATCCCCTACCGGGAGGCCCGGACATTGGAGGAAACCATCGGGGAAGTGGATGTGCTGTACATGACCCGGGTTCAGCGGGAGCGGTTCGACGATCCCACCGTCTACGAGCGGCTGAAGGACAGCTACGTGCTCACCCCGGAGAAAATGGCGCTGGCAAAGGAAAAAATGTGTGTTCTCCATCCCCTGCCCCGGGTGAATGAGATCAGCGTGAAAGTGGATGACGACCCCCGGGCCGCCTATTTCCGCCAGGCGCTGAACGGAAAATATATGCGGATGGCGCTGATCCTGATGCTGCTGAAAGAGGCGGAACGAGACCCCGTCCAGGAGGCGCTGGACACAAGCAGTCTTCGTCGGGACCTTACCTGCCGGAACCCCAAATGCATCTCCGCCGTAGAGCAGGAGCTGCCCCAGCTTTTCCGGGTGACAGACAAGGCAGCCGGCATCTGCCGCTGCGTATACTGCGAACAAAAGGCATAATTTATGGTCAAGAGAAGCGGCTGCGGCCAGTTTGAGGTTGCAGCCGTTTGGTGATATTTGAAACTGCTATGCGGCAAAACAATACCGAGGTGTTTTATACACCGATCCAACTGAAATTACCAGTGGGTTTAGGGAAGCTCTGAATAAATCGGCAAGAGCTGGTGGCGAAAGATTTTGTCCCAGACAAAAGT
>CAZCLX010000035.1:0-15534 GCA_964499615.1 uncultured Oscillospiraceae bacterium | reverse complement strand
GGATGGGACAAAAGATCCGCCATCCAGCCGCAGACGATTTGTTCAGAGTTTCCTTTTATTTCCGAATGCGGGTATAGTCTGGCAGGAGCTTGGGGGAGACGGTATCCCTGTTCAGCCCAGCAGCCTGGCAGCTTTCTTCAAACGCTTCCACGTGGTGAAGAGTCATCTCCCCAGGGGTGACGGTGGCGGCTCTGGCGGCGGCGTTCTTACCGGCACACCTACCAAAGACGATGATATCCAGAAGGCTGTTGCCCATGAGCCGGTTCCGACCGTGGATGCCGCCCACCGCCTCACCGGCGACGAACAGGTTTTCTATGTCGCTCTGCCCGTTCTGGGAAATCTTGATTCCGCCGTTTTGGTAGTGGAGAGTGGGGTAGACCAGGATCGGCTCCATCCGGATATCGATGCCGTACTTGCCGAACATCCGCAGCATGGCGGGGATCCGGGCTTCAATGGTGCCTTCGCCGCCCTTCATTTCGATCATGGGGGTGTCCAGCCAGACGGCGGTTCCCTGGGGGGTCTGCACTCCATTATGGCGGTCAGAGCACTCCCGGATGATGGAGGCAGCGGACACGTCCCGGGTTTCCAGGGGATTCATGAAGGCTTCTCCCTTGGCGTTAATCAGCATGGCCCCCAGAGAGCGAACCTTCTCCGTCACCAGTGCCCCGAAAATCTGGGCGGGGAATGCCGCGCCGGTGGGATGGTACTGAAGGGTGTCCGGGTACAGGAGCCTTGCCCCTGCCCGGTAGGCCAGCACCAGACCGTCGGCGGTGGCTCCATAGTGATTAGAGGTGGGGAAGCCCTGGTAGTGGAGCCGTCCCGCGCCGCCGGTGGCGAGAATTACGGTTTTTGCACGGGCGACATACAGTTCCCCGTTTTCCATGTTCATCAGCACCGCGCCGGCGCACCGCCTGTCTGTGTCCAAAATCAGCTCCACCGCGGCGGTGTAGTCCACTACCGGGATCTTTCGGTTCAGCACCTCGTCCCGAAGGGTGCGCATGATTTCCGCGCCGGAGTAGTCTTTCGCCGCGTGCATCCGCTTGCGGGAGGTTCCGCCGCCGTGGGTGGTGATCATGGTGCCGTCGGGGGCCTTGTCAAACTCCACCCCCAGGTCGGACAGCCAGGCAATGGCCTCCGGGGCTTCCGTCACCAGCTTGTACAGCAAGTCTTTCTGGGCGGCAAAGTGACCGCCGCCGTAGGCGTCCAGGAAGTGCTGGGCGGGGGAGTCGTTACACTTGTCCGCCGCCTGGATACCGCCCTCTGCCATCATGGTGTTGGCATCGCCCATGCGCAGCTTGGTGACCAGGAGCACCTTTGCCCCTGCCCGGTCTGCCTCAATGGCGGCGGAAGCGCCTGCCCCGCCGCCGCCGATAATGAGAACATCGGCGTCGTAGTCAGGGCTATGTAAGTCCAGGTGCTTTCCCAGCAGCCGGGATTTGCCCTGAAGCAGGGCGCCAAGCTCCCTGGGAACCTTCTCCCCAGCGTTTGGCCCTACGGTGAGGGTGACAAACTGGCTTTCCCGGTAGTCCGGGTGGTACGTTTTCAGCAGGGCGTCCTTTTCCTCCGCCGTCATCCGCCGGGGGACTCGCTTTACATTTTCACTCCGGGCGGCCTCAACCTTTTTCAGGGATTCTTGGATTATGGGATCTTGATACATCTTTGCCGCCTCCTTACTGCTCAATGTCCCGGTGGTTGTAGAGCATTTGTAGCTCTTCCAGGGGCTTATTCATAATGCTTTCCATCATGGCTTCCACTTCACCCCGGCGAATTTCCTCCACCCGCTTTTCCAAGTGGTCGCAGTGAGGTGCCAGGTATTTGCCGTTGAGCCGCCGGGCCAGCATGGCGACCTGAGGATGGGAGATGCCAGCGGGACACCGGGAGGAGCATAGCCCGCACATCACGCAGTCGAAGGACTCTTCGGCGCACTTTTCGTATTCTCCCCGCTGGGCGTAGGCGATGTACTGCATCACGTTTAAGCCCTGGGGACAGGCCTTGGTGCAGGCGTTGCAGCCGACACAGGCGTAAATTTCCGGGTACAGTTCCATCATGATCCGATCCGTGGGCCGGATGGTATCCATGTCGTAGCCCTCCTTGATCACGGGGAAATAGGGAAGGGTGGCGACATACATGTTGTCCTCCACCTTGGTGGAGCAGGCAAGGCCGGTTCGCAGCTCCCGGTCACCCAGAATACGATAGATCATGGCGCATGCTCCGCAGAAGCCGTTGCGGCAGCCGCAGCCCCGGATCAGCTTATAGCCGGAATACTCCATAGCCTCCATAACTGTCAGGCTGTCCGGCACCTGGTGCTTTTTGCCAAAGAGAAAGATCGTAACCGTATTATCCATATGCAGTCTCCTTAATATTCATCGGGAAGTTCGTCCATCTCGTCTAAGCGGAACACCGGGCCGTCCTTACAGACGTACTTATCGCCGATGTTGCACCTGCCGCACTTACCCAGAGCGCATTTCATTTTCAACTCGAAGGTGGTGTACACCTGATCCTTTCGGAAACCCAGATCCAGAAGCCCTGCCAGGGTGAATTTGATCATGACGGGAGGGCCGCACATGATAACGGTCTTTCCTGTATCGAAGCCCAGCTCCTTGACGTAGTTGGGGACGAAGCCCACGTGACCGTCCCACCCTTGCTGGGGATTGTCGATGGTCAGGTGAACCTGGAACCCATCCTCCTGGCTCCACTCGTCCAAAATCTCCTGGTAGTCCACCAGATCGTCCTTGCTTCTGGCACCGTAGACGATATCCACAGCGCCGTACCGGTTCCGGTAGTGGCGGACATAGTTGATCACGGACCGCAGGGGGGCAAGGCCGATGCCGCCGGCGATGAACAGCAGATCCTTGTGAAGGAAATCCGTGTCTACCGGGAAGCCGTTGCCATAGGGGCCTCGAATGGTGATCTGCTGCCCCGGCTCGATGGCGTGGAGCCAGTCGGTGACGCAGCCGCACTTTTTGATGGAGAATTCCAGGTAATCTTCATTGGTTGGGGAGGAGGTGATGGAAAACAGCGCCTCTCCTACCCCGGGGATGGACAGCATGGCGCACTGACCGGGTTTGTGGAGGAAGGGCTTTTTCCCTTCCGGGTCTACCACCCGGAAGGTTTTCACGTCCGGAGTGTCCTGACGGATATGGGTGACTACTCCCAGGGTCGGCATCAAAGGATCCCGTTTCATTTGGCTTCACCTCCCAGCGTTTTCGCGACCTTCACAATGTTCATGTGGATGGGGCATTTTTGCAGGCACCGTCCGCAGCCAACGCAACTGTAAATGCCGTCATTATTGGCAGGATAGTACACAAGCTTGTGCATAAACCGCTGGCGGAACCGCTCCTTCTGGGTGGGTCGGGGCTGACCGGCGGACATCTGAGTGAAGTCGGAGTACATGCAGCTGTCCCAGCAGCGGAACCGCTGGACGCTGTCCCCGTGCTGGAATTCCCGGATGTCATAGCACTGGCAGGTGGGGCAGACGAAGGTGCAGGTGCCGCAGCCCAGGCAACTTTCCGAGAGAGAAGCCCACCGGGGGTCGTTGAAGATTTCCAGCATTCGATCCTTCCGGAAAAAGGAAAAGTCCAGGGTTTTCAGAGGAAGCCGGTTCAGGATTGCCTGAGTTGCGGTCTTGGCGTCTTCCACAGGGGCACCGTCGCAGTCTTCCAGGGAGAGGCTGCCCAGCAGCGCTTCCCCTTTCTCCGTGTTGGCCCGGAAGTAGATTTTTCCCTCCCAGTCCCAGGCGGTAATGTCTCCCGCCGGGTCTGCCGGGTCGATGCCAAAGGCAGTGCAGAAGCAGGTCTCCGCAGGCCGAGCGCAGCTGAGGGTCACCACGGTGCCGTGCTCCCGCCGGGCGGCGTAGTAGGTGTCCTGAGGCTCGGTGTATAGGAACACCCGATCCAGGATGTCGAAGCTCCGGCAGTCGCAGGCCCGGACACCGAAAATCACGAAGGGCTTTATGGGATCCCGGTCATCGATGATTTCGATCCGCTTTCCGCAGACTGTGAATTTTAACAGGTTTTCCACCTGAGGGAAAAACAGGTCCTTGGCGCTTCGGACGGTGTTCAGAGCGTCTGCCAGCGCCATGCCTTCCTGATAGGGAAGGAACCGGGCTTGAGCGCCGCCGTCATCGGCTGGAATGTAGAGGGTTTCCCTCTGGGCAATCTCACCAAACAGCCGGGGCAACTCCTGTTTCAAAATGGATTTCATAGGCTCCCTCCTCTCACGGAAAAACCGCTGGGCTCACAGTCGTCCTTACGGAAGTCCATCAGCGGGGGCCTGGTGTCCATATCTGCTCCGGCCTGGTAGGTTCCGTACAGGTCGTTGATGTCCAGAATGAATTTCCGGTTTAATAGATGCAGAGGGATATTCTGGGGGCAGACCCGGGAGCACTCGCCGCAGTCGGTGCACCGGGAGGCCACATGGTAAGCCCGAATGATGTGGAAATTCTGCTCCTCAAAGCTGCTGGCAGCCGCCTTCTGGGCAATGCCGGAACGGTCATTGTCGAAGACGCATTTTTCGCAGCTGCATGCCGGGCACACATTCCGGCAGGCGTTGCACCGGATGCACCGACTTAGCTCCTTTTTCCAGAACTGGAACCGCTCCTCCGGGGACAGAGTCTCCAACCGACGCACCTCGTCGAACCGTCCGCAGTCCGGGTTTTCCTCCCCGTTACTCCCCAGCATTTCGTCAAAAACGACCACTTTATGGCTTTTGCAGTGAACGCACCGCTCCAGGTATCCATCTTGCTTGGGCACGGTTTTTTCCCCGTAGAGGGTGGTGAGGGTTAAGTTGTCTTCACTTTCCGAAATATCGGTGATGCCCTGGATGCCCTTTTCCCGGAGCACATCGGCGGAGCAAACCCCGTCACAGGCGATGCCCACGATGTATACCTTACTCCGATCCACCCGGTGCTCCTTCATAAGCTGCTGGAAGGAGTAGGAGTCGCAGGGCTTGAGGAACACACCGATGGCGCCCTCCTTCCGGCTCTCGGCAATCAGATATTTGGAAAGGTTGGCGGCGGAAAAGGCGCTGTACACAAAGTCCCGCTCCAATTCCTCCGGGCTATCAAAAAACGCCGGTGTCAGGTCGTAGACAAATTCGCCGGTTTTCCAGCCCAGGATCCGGTTTACCTTCCCGGTTTTCAGAAGCTCAATGGCTTTTTCTTTTACTGGGAGCATCTCAGATCCTCCAATCTCCTGTTTTTGCCAAGGGCGGTAACGGTTTTTACAAAGTCGTTCATAGTGGATGCGAACTTTGCCCCTTCCGCGGCGGAAACCCACTCTACCCTTGTGCGCTCTCGCTCAATGCCCAGATAGTCCAGCATGGAAAAGAGCAGCGTCATCCGCCGCCGGGCATAGTAGTTGCCGGTGGTGTAGTGGCAGTCCCCGGGGTGGCAGCCGCAGAGGATCACCCCGTCGGCTCCCCGCTGGAAGGCCCGGAGGATAAACATGGGATTTAAGCGGCAGGAGCAGGGAATGCGAATGATTTTTACATTGGCGGGGTAGCTAAGCCGGTTGGTGCCGGTAAGGTCTGCCCCGGCATAGGAGCACCAGTTGCAGCAGAATGCTACAATGGTGGGCTGAAAGCTGTCGTTTACTTGCATATGGCATCTACCTCCGCCATGATCTGTCTGTTGGAGAAGCCCAGCAGGTCCATTGCCCCGGAAGGACAAGCCACGGTGCAGGCGCCGCAGCCTTGGCACACCGCCGGATTCACCACCGCCACCCGGCGCACCAGGGTGGTGCGGTTAGGGCCTCGGAAGTTCTTATTCTCATAAGTAATGGCACCGTAGGGGCACACCTTTTCGCAGGCGGAACAGCCGTTGCACATCATTTCATCCGACTTTGCCACGCAGGGGTTGCAGGTGAGATGATCCTTGCACAGCAGGCCGATGACCTTGCTGGCGGCGGCTCCTGCCTGGGCCACGGTCTCCGGAATGTCCTTGGGGCCTTGGCAGGTGCCGGACAGAAAGATCCCCGCCGTGGGGCTTTCTACCGGGCGGAGCTTGGGGTGGGCTTCCGTGAAGAAGTCATTGGTGTCCATGGAGGCGGTGAGCATGGTGGCAAGAGACCGGGCGGAAGAATCCGGCTCAATGGCGGCAGCCAGCACCACCATGTCCGCGTCGATGTGCATCTGCTTATTTCCCAGCAGATCCGACGCCTGAACCTTTAATTTGCCCTTTTCCGGGGTGACCTTCCCTACCATACCTTTTATGTAGTGAACGTCGTATTCCTCCACTGCCCGGCGGTAGAACTCATCAAAGTTCTTCCCCGGGGTTCGGACATCGATGTAGAAGACGTACACTTCCGTATCCGGGTACTTCTCCCGGGTAAGCATGGCGTGCTTGGCGGTGTACATACAGCAGATTTTGGAGCAGTAGGGCTTTCCTTTTCCGTCACCGTCGCACCGGGAACCGACGCACTGAACAAAGACAATGGTGTGGGGGTGGGTACGGTCCGAGGGCCGGAGCAGTGTGCCTCCGGTAGGGCCTGCGGCATTCATCAGCCGCTCGTATTCCAGGGAGGTCACCACATCCGGGCTTTTGCTGTAGGCAAACTCGTCAAACTTCTCCATGGAGATGGGGTTAAAGCCGGTGGCCACCACAATGGCGCCGTATTCCTCCTCTTGATAGGTGTCCTGCTGGGTGTAGTCGATGGCACTGGCCGTGCATACCTTGGAGCACACGCCGCACTTCCCGCTTTTCAGCTTCATGCAGTAGTCCGGGTCGATGGTGGCAATTTTCGGCACCGCCTGGGCAAAGGGAATGTAGATGGCCCGCCGGGTGTCCAGCCCAAGGTTAAACTCGTTGGGCACCTTCTTCTGGGGGCACTTCTCCGTGCACAGCCCGCAGCCGGTGCAAAGGTCTTCCCTGACATACCGGGCTTTCCGCCGGATGGTCACATGGAAATTGCCTACAAAGCCCTTCACGCCGGCAACTTCGCTGTAGGAGAAGATCCGTATTTTGTCGTTCTGGGCCACGTCCACCATTTTCGGGGTGAGGATACAGGCGGCGCAGTCCAGTGTGGGGAAGGTTTTGTCCAGCTGGGCCATTTTTCCGCCGATGGTGGGCTTTTTCTCCACAATGTCCACCGGGAACCCGGCGTCGGCAATGTCCAGAGCGGTCTGGATCCCGGCGATGCCGCCGCCAATGACCAGCGCCCGTTTCACCACTGGACTTTGCCCGGCGGTGAGGGGAGCGTTCAATTGCACCTTGGCGATGGCGGCTCTCCCCAGGATGATCGCCTTTTCCGTGGCGGCTGTCTTATCCTTATGAACCCAGGAGCACTGCTCCCGGATGTTGGCAATTTCCACCATATAGGGGTTTAATCCCGCCGCCTGGGCGGTTTTCCGGAAGGTGTTTTCATGCATCCGGGGGGAGCAGGAGCAGATCACCACTCCGGTGAGTTGGTACTCCCGGATAGCGGACTGGATCATTTCCTGACCGGACTGGGAGCACATGTACTGATAGTTGGCGGCGTAGACCACCCCAGGCTCTTTCCCTAGGGCGTCGGCAACCGCCTGAACATCCACGGTGGCGGCAATGTTGGAACCGCACCAGCATACAAATACGCCGATTCTCTGCATTTTTCCGTCACCTCATTTCGTATATTTCCGCAGGGCGCTGACAATGGCCTGCTGGGGAAGGTCTTCCGTGAGCAGCCCGGGGATATCCCCGGGCACGGTGTGGTTATTTTCCCGCTGGCGTACCACCGCCAGCCGCACCGCCTCAATGAGCCGGGAAGGCTCCACGCTTCGTGGGCACCGCTCCAGACAGGCAAAGCAGCTTAAACAGTTGTAAATGCCTCGGGAATTCATCAGTTCCTCTACCCGTCCGGACTGGATCATGTCCACAAACTGGTGGGGATGGTAGTCCATTTCGTCGTAGGCTGGGCAGGCGGCGGAGCATTTGCCGCATTTCATGCACTTACGGGGATTTACCCCGGCGATCCGCACCACCTGCTCGGTCAGATTCTTGCCGGTCATTCAGACGCCTCCTCGATGCCCAGGGCCTGGGCAAGGAGTTCCGTGAAATACAGAACCTTCACCGGCCTCGCGGCGTTCTTCGTCAGATTGTACTGGCACAGGGGGCAGGCAGTGACCAGCACTTCCGCGCCGCTTTCCCGGGCGTTGTCCGCGACAATGGTTGCCCGCCGGGTTGCCTGACCGGGATTTTCCAAGGTCTGGTAGCCGCCGCAGCATTCATTTCGCTGACCGTAGTACACCGGCTCCGCTCCCAGTGCCCGGATAAAGTCCTCCAGAATGTGGGGGTTTTCCGGGTCGTCCAGCTCCATGTCCTTTCCGGGGCGGAGAAGAAGGCAGCCGTAGTAGGCGCCTACCTGCATCCCCACGAGAGGGCGCACCACCTGCCGCCGGAGGTTGTCGAAGCCCACATAGTCCAGGAGCATTTGCAGATAGTGAATGACCCGGGTTTCTCCGTGATAGGGAGCAGCGGGGGCAAGGTAACGGTTGACCTTATCCCGGATCTCAGGATTATTCTTTATGTCCAGGTTCACCCGCTTGATCACGTTGTGGCAGGCGGAGCACAGGGTTATCAGATCCTGCCCCTGATCCCGGGCGGCGCGGAGTGCCCGGACGGAGGACAGGCGGACGGCGATTTCATCAGTGGACTGGGGATACACACCGCCGCAGCACTGCCACTGGGGCAGCTCCACCAGGGAGAATCCCAGATGCTGGGCACAGGCCCGGGCGGTTTTGTCCAGAGCCTTCCCCTGGGTTTTCAAGGTGCAGCCAGGATAATATGCAAATTCCATCGGTTCCCTCCTTATATCATCTCTTCCGGATGGAAGACCTGGTCAAATTCTTCTTCTGTCAGGAAGCCCTGCTTGACGCAGGACTCCCGGAGGGAGATGTTCTCCCGGTAGGCCAGCTTGGCGGTTTTTGCCGCGTTTTCGTAGCCGATGTAGGGGTTCAGGGCGGTGACCAGCATCAGGGAATTGTGGAGGTTATGCGCCATCTTCTCCCGATTGGGACGGATGCCCACCACGCACCGGTCATGGAAGGAGACCATGCACTCCGTCAGAAGCCGGGCGGACTGTAAGAAATTATATGCCAGCACCGGCATAAATACGTTCAGCTCAAAATTACCCTGGGAGGCCGCCATGGAAACGGCGACGTCGTTGCCCATGACCTGAACCGCCACCATGGTCACCGCCTCGCACTGGGTGGGATTGACCTTGCCGGGCATGATGGAGGAGCCTGGCTCATTTTCCGGAATGAAGATTTCTCCCAGGCCATCCCGGGGGCCGGAGGCCAGCCAGCGGATATCGTTGGCAATTTTCATCAGGTCGGCGGCCAGGGCTTTCAGCGCCCCGTGGGCAAACACCAGCTCATCCTTGGAGGTGAGAGCGTGGAATTTGTTGGGGGCGGTGACAAAGCTTTTTCCGGTGATCTCGCTGACAGCGGAGGCTACGGCGGTATCGAAACCCTTGGGGGCGTTGAGGCCGGTGCCCACGGCGGTGCCGCCGAGAGCCAGCTCCTTCAGATTGGGAAGGGACTGAAGGAGCATCTGATAGTCCCGCTCTAAGCTGGAGCGCCAGCCGGAAATCTCCTGGGAGAAGGCGATGGGGGTGGCATCCTGCAAATGGGTTCTGCCGGACTTGACGATCCCCCGGTTCTCATCTTCCAGACGGGAGAAGGCGGAAATGAGAAGCTCCAGAGCGGGAAGCACCCGATCTTCCAACGCGGACACCGCCGCAATGTGCATGGCGGTGGGGAAGGTGTCGTTGGAGGACTGGGACATGTTGATGTCGTCGTTGGGGTGCAGCAGCTTCCTTCCCGCCAGCTCGTTACCCCGGGAGGCGATTACCTCGTTGGCATTCATGTTGGACTGGGTGCCGGAGCCGGTCTGCCACACCACCAGGGGGAAGTGTTCGTTCAGCTTCCCGGCGATCACCTCGTCACAGGCTTTCGTGATGACGGTTAGCTTTTCCTCCGTCATTTTTTCCGGCTTTAAAGCGTGGTTTGCCAGGGCGGCTGCCTTTTTCAGGATGCCGAAAGCGTGGGTGATCTCCCTTGGCATGGTCTCATAGCCTACGCCGATGGGAAAGTTCTCATGGCTTCGCTGGGTCTGAGCGCCCCAGTATCTGTCTGCGGGAACCTTCATTTCCCCCATGGAGTCGTGCTCGATCCGATATTCCATGAAAAGCCTCCTTAAATCTTTAACCCGGAGATGATTTCTTTCAGCTTGGCTGCGCTGGCCTGCATCTTTCTGGTTTCTTCCCAGGTCAGGGGGGTGACGATTTTTTCATGGACACCGTTTTCTCCCACCAGGCACAGGGCAGACAGACACACGTCCTCCACATGGTATTCCCCATGCATCATGGTGGACACGGTGAGGGCAGTGCCCACGCCGGAAAGAATGCACTTGCAGATGTGGCACACGGCGATGGCAACGGCGTAGCAGGTGGCGCCTTTGGCTTTTATGACCTGTGCGCCGGAGGTCTTCACAAAGTTCTCCACTTCTTCATAACTGGGGTTCCACTGAATTTCATCCCTGTGGGCGATCCGGAGCTTATATTCGTTGATGTGGTTGTTGGCGATCATTGCCAGAGACCAGGGGATGAAGGAGCTGTCTCCGTGCTCACCGTAGACGTGGGCGTGAACGTTTTTGGGACTGATCAGGAACCGGCGGGCAAGCTCCGACTGGAGGCGGCTGGTGTCCAACACCGTGCCGGACCCAAGGATGTGGTTTTCCGGAATGCCGGAAATCTTGGTGAATACATAGGTGAGAATATCCACCGGGTTGGAGACAATGATATAGATGGCGTTAGGGGCGTGCTTCGTCAGCTCGGGGGTGATCTGCTTGAGGATATCCACGTTGGTCTGGGCAAGCTCCAGCCGGCTCTGACCGGGCTTCCGGGGGACGCCGGAGGTGATGATCACAATATCCGAGTCCTCCGCGTCGGCGTAGTCACCGGAATGGACGGTGGCGGGGGTGCAGAAGGGAACACCCTGGTAGACATCCAGTGCCTCTCCGAAGGCCTTCTCTTTGTTAATGTCGATCAGGACGATCTCGCTGGCAAACCCCTGAACCATAATGTCATTGGTGATGGCGGCGCCAACGCTTCCGGCGCCTACAACAGTAATTTTTGCTGCCATAATAACGTCTCCTTTTTCCAGCCCGGGCGAAAACGGCCTCACCCAGGGAATTCAATAAACCGAAAAGAAATCAATCTTTCCATATCGATATAATAGCACTTATTTAGCGCTTTGTCTATAGCCAGCCGTGTGAAAAATCAGGGAAATATTCCCAGACTCTCTATAGATTTTGACGAAAAAAGAGCCTCCCTTAGAAGGGAGGCGGCTAGCGGTTAGCGAATAGCAGTTGGCAAATAGCAGACAGTGAGTAGAGGCACATAGAGCGCGGCAAGAATGCCGCGCTCTGCTAACTGCTAATACTCCACCGGCTGGCTCAGGGGTGCGTCCAGCAGTTCGGGGTGCTCCAATATGTACTGCAAAAGGTGGACGGATTTGGCGTAGTAGTACCCGTCGGCGATACGCTCGTCGATGGTGAGACCCAGATCCACACTCATTCGCATTTCCACGCTGCCGTCATCGCTGTAGAAAGGACGCTTCTTCATAAGACCGATGGCACAGAACAGGGAATTCGTGCCCCAGTTGGTCATGTGGTGGTAACCTGCGTCGATTTTCAGGCTGCCCAGGTTTGTTAGCACTGCGGAGCACTGGTAGGGATCGGTGGCGATCACTTCCCGGGGCATCAGGTCGTGGCGATCCAAAAATCGGGCAACAGCGCCTATCAGATGCTTACCGGGGATTTTCTGGATGACGTCCATGCTGGCGGTGGACTGATCCTTATTGTCGCTGCGGCAGAAGGATACCTGGCGGTAGATCTCCTCATGGATGGTGTCGATGGTGTCGCTTTCCCTGGCATAGATCCGAGCCAAGGCTTCGCCGCCGTCATCGGAAAACACCTTCTTCACCGTGAAGGCGGCGGTCAGCTCCCGACGCTGATAGAGGTTCCCGTTCACGATAAACCGGTTCAGCTCCGGGCGGAGGGTCACGGTTTTCAGAATGGCGGTGACCACCATCTGAAAGAGGTTATACTTGTAAGGAATCTCCCCGGCGTTTTTTTTGTCCAGGTAGGCCATGGCGCTGGTCAGATCCACCCGGATGTGGAGAAACGCTTCGTTGTCACATCGGTTGGGGTACATCAGGGGCATGATGTAGTGCATGGAGTCCAGATCTCGGATAAGATCGCCGTCCCGGCGATCTCCCCATTTCTTTTTCATTGATAAATCCTTCTTTCTAAGTTTTTTCCCGGCGGGAACGCCAGTATTTCCGAAATACGATCCACTCCGCCAACGCGCCTACTGGCAGAGCGGCGAAAATATCCACCACTGAGTGCTGCTTCACAAACGCGACGGAGATGCAGATAAAGAACACGATCACGGTGACAGATACCTTCACCCACCGGGGAACGTCCCTAGCTTTCAACCAGGTGGAGGCGATGCCAAGGGAGTAGGCCACATGGAGGGAGGGGCAGACGCCGGTGCTGGTGTCTACGGAATAAATAAATGCCATCAGCCGGGTCAGGAAATTGTCTCTGGCAAACTCCGTAGGCCGGAGATCCTGCCGGTTGGGAAAGATAATGTAGATGGTCATTGCCACTACCTGAGTGATGATGATGTAGGTTTGCAGGCTTTTGAAGCTTTCAATATCGTACAGAAGAAAGTACCCCAGGGAAATGACGATCAGCAGATACCAGAAGATATAAAAAATCAGAAAGTATTCACAGAAGGGAATGATGTCATCCAGAAAGCAGTGGACCGGGAAGCACCGCTCCGCCGGGATCAGGTTCTCCGTGAGAAAATAGAAAATGAAGTATACCACCCAGCCCAGCAGCAGCTTCAGGTGGGAAAATTCGGGACTGTTCAGATTGGATAGTCGGAGCTTCCGGTAGTTAACCACAGGTGTTTTCATGATTTCCGTTCACCTCGATTGGAAGATTTTTCGGATACCGGCGCTTGGAAATGTTCCGATAGGGGATCACGGTGTGCAGAGGAAGGGATGCGGCGATTTCCGTAATGGAATCCATGGCTTCCTGGCAGATCCGTGTCCGCTCCTGGGCAATGGGTGCACTGGGGTCAAAACAGATGGGCTTCCCGAAATACATGGTTCTTCGCTTGGGGCAAAGGTAGATTGGAACAAAGCGCAATGCCACGCCGGTGCGCTTATAATAGAACCTCGCGGTATCTACAAAGTTTTCCTGGAACCGGCAGACAATGTTATTGTAGGGCGTAGCGCACTCCGGGAAAATGATAATGTCGCTGCCACTGCCCAGGGCATCCATGCTCTGGCGAAAGGTTTTCAGCAACCGGTTGTCCCGGTATACGGGAATCACATCGGCGTTATTAAAGATGCAGACACACAGGGGGGTAATGATGTAAGATAGCAGCTTATATAGCCACTGCAGTGTCTTGGGCTTCTCGCTCCAGAAGTCCCGGTAGGCGTAGGCGGGAACTTCTTTCCAGTACATCATTTCGCTGGCGCACCAGATGAGCCGCTTTCTTGGGTAGTACAGCTCGAAGGCAATGGGGCCGTTCATCTGGCTGTGGTTTCCCACGATGATGCATGGCTCCTCCGGCAGGTTTTCCATGCCTTCCCAGGAGATCCTGGGGTAGAACAGCTTGGCAAGCCCCCAGATAAAGCGGTAAATTGCCCGGGATTTATGAAATTCCTTGGGTTGATTGCTCATAGAGTATCCTTCTTGCCTTCCCGGCGGGAGATCTCGTCATCCAGAATTTTTGCCGCCAGCATCACCAGCCGGCAGCAAGGCCGCGTGGCGTAAAATTCCGGGGTTCTGGGGGTAGGGGCAGGGTCGGAGGAAGGATTGCCCAAAATTTCCCGGCAGACAATGCTTCCAACTTCCTCCCGGAACTGACCGGCAAGAGACTGAACCAGGCGATAGTGCTCCCCTTTGACACCATCATCGCCGGGGGTATCGTAGCCATACAGAATCCCCGCCGCCAGCAGCATTCCGCTGACTGCGCCGCAGACTGACCGGAGCCTGCCCATGCCGCCGCCAAAGGAGGAGGCCATTTTTGCGGCTTCCGCTTCCGTCAGCCCCAGCTTATCGAGAAACGCCACCACCACCGCCTGGGAGCAGTTGTAGCCTTTGCGAAAGGCCTCTCCCGCAAGTGCGCTGTGATCCATGGCAATGCCTCCTTCCTGAATGGGAACTGTATAAACCCAACATGAAAAACAGTATAATATCAAATGTTGAAAATGTCAACAACAAAAGCCCCGATCCGCTGTGGGATCAGGGGCCTTCGGAGAAATCTTAAGATTTACTTTCCGGCGTTGGCGATCTGGGCAGCAACCTCGGCGGCAAAATCGTCGGCCTTCTTCTCAATGCCCTCGCCCCGGACGTAGTGGATGGCGTCCACAAACTTCACGGAGCCGCCCAGTTCCTTGGCGGCGTGGGCAATGTAGCTTTCCACGGAGCCGGAGAACAGATCAGCCCGGACAAAGTCCTGCTGCAGCAAGCAGATCTCCTTGTAGAAAGCGTTCAGCTTGCCGGCGGCGATTTTCTCCTTGACCTGAGCGGGCTTGCTTGCCAGCTTGGGGTCGTTGTCCATTAGGGCGACCTGAACTTCCATTTCATGATCCACATCCGCCTGAGGCACAAGACTCTTGTCCCAGTACTTGGGGTTCATAGCGGCAATTTGCATGGCAACGTTCTTGCCAATCTCGGTGGCGTCGATATCGCCCTCCACAGCCAGGTTTACCAGCACAGCGTGAGAGCCGCCGGCGTGGACATAGGACACGGAGGTGTTGTCTGCAAACCGGGCGAACCGGCGGATCTGCAGGTTCTCACCGATGGACATGACCTTCTCCGGCAGGATCTGAGCCACAGTCAGATCGGAGCCGGGATAGGTGCAGTTCATCAGGGCGTCCACATCAGCGGGAGCGTCCTTGATCACGATCTGGGCAAGGTCCTTCACAAAGGCCTGGAAGGGAGCGGAGTTGGCACAGAAATCAGTTTCGCAGTTCACTTCCACGATGGCGGCAGCGCCGCAGGCAGCGCAGACGGTGGCGTAGGCCATGCCCTCAGCAGCAATCCGGCCTGCCTTTTTGGCGGCCTTGGCCAGACCCTTTTCCCGGAGCCAGTCCACAGCCTTGTCCATATCGCCGTCGGTGGCAGCCAGGGCCTTCTTGCAGTCCATCATGCCAACGTTGGTCATTTCACGGAGCTTCTTAACATCCTGAGCAGTAAAAGCCATTTTCAGTTTCCTCCTATTATCACGAAATCACTGATTGTCAGCGGGAACTTCGGCAGGGGCTTCCGCAGGAGCCTCGGCCTCGGCGGTTTCCTCAGCGGTATCCTCGCCCTGACGGCCCTCGATCATGGCATTGGCCATGGCGGAGGCGATGAGACGGATGGCGCGGATGGCATCATCGTTGCCGGGGATCACGTAGTCGATCTCATCAGGATCGCAGTTGGTGTCCACGATGGCGACAATGGGAATGTTCAGCTTCCGGGCCTCAGCAATGGCG
>CAZCLX010000034.1:0-16117 GCA_964499615.1 uncultured Oscillospiraceae bacterium | reverse complement strand
TCGGAATGGAAAATAGCGAAAATCCGTCTCATTATGATCTTCATATAAAAATGTTTAATCCTGCGGATTAAACATTTTTATTGAATATCAGTATTACACCATAGCGGCGGTGATGATCGCCATTTTGTACACTTCATCGGCGTTACAGCCGCGGGACAGGTCATTGATGGGGGCTGCCAGGCCCTGGAGAATGGGGCCGTAAGCCTCGAACCCGCCCAGACGCTGGGCGATCTTGTAGCCGATGTTGCCGGCCTCGATGTTGGGGAAGATGAAGGTGTTGGCATGACCGGCAACCTTGGAGCCGGGGAACTTCAGCTGGCCCACTTCGGGAGCCACAGCGGCATCAAACTGCATCTCGCCGTCAATCAGCAGCTCGGAATCCAGCTCCTTGGCCTTGATGGTGGCATCGTGGCTGAGCTGCACCGTACCGCCCTTGCCAGAGCCGTTGGTAGAGAAGCTGAGCATTGCCACCCGGGGATCGATGCCGAAGACCTTGGCAGTCTTGGCGGTCTCAATGGCAACCTCCGCCAGCTTCTGAGCGGCGGTGAGCGTAACGTTTCCTTCCTTGTCCACAGAATCCTCGTAGCTCAGGTTGATAGCGCAGTCGCCCATGGCCAATTTCTCTTCGCCACGAACCAGGATGAAGCAGGAGGAAACCAGATGGGCGCCCTTCCGGGTCTTCACCAGCTGGAGAGCGGGACGAACAGTATCGGCAGTGGAATAGGTAGCGCCGCCCAGGAGCGCGTCGGCATAGCCCATCTTTACCAGCATGGTGCCGAAGTAGTTGCCCTTGCTCAGAGCCTTACGGCAATCGTCGGCGGACATTTTTCCCTTACGCAGCTCCACCATCTTTTCCACCATCTCTTCCATGCCGGGATAGGTGGTGGGGTCGATGATCTCCACGCCCTGGATGTTGTAGCCACCCTTCGCGGCGTTCTCGGCGACCACCTTGGGATCGCCAATGAGGATGGGAGTCAGGAATCCGCCCTCTACCAGCCGGGCAGTGGCCTCCAGGATCCGGGCGTCATGTCCCTCAGTGAAAACGATCTTTCGGGGATTTGCTTTCAGTATTTCAATCATTGCGTTGAACATGGGAATCTCCTCCAAGCTTGGGCATACGCCCTTATTTTTACGCTTCTATTATACCGCCCTTTTTTTAAAGGTGCAACCCCCTTTTGCATTTTTTTGCCATTTGCCGCAAATCAAAGAGGCTTTTAGGGAAAACTGTTCAATATGATGAAAAATATTTATTTTTCTCAAGGAAATCCTATTGATTTTTGTTCGATTTGGCTTTATAATGAAAGAAACTTTGGCAAGGGAGGCCATTTCATGGGGCAGCTTTACGCCGTGGCATCCGGAAAGGGCGGAACGGGAAAAACCTCTGTATGTGCCGGACTTGCCACCGCTTTGGCAGAGAACGGGAAAAAAGTGCTGTGCGTTGACTGCGACGTTGGACTTCGGAATCTGGATATTTCTTTGGGAATGACCGATGGCTCCAGTCTTTCCTTTTTGGAGGTCTGCCGGGGAGAATATTCTCTCTGCGCTGCTCCTTGTCATCCTGCCTACCCCACCCTGGCGTTCCTCACCGCTCCCATGAATTGCCTTGCAGGGGATATCGACTCGGCTGTCTTTTCGGAAGTGATTCGTCAAGCCCGGGAATGCTTTGACTATGTCTTTCTCGACGCCCCTGCCGGTGTTGGCGCCGGCTTCCGTCTGGTTTCCGATGCGGCAGAAGACTTTCTGCTGGTCACCGGGTCCAGTCCCGCTTCTCTGCGGGATGCGGCTCGGGTCGGGGATCTTTTGGAGCTTTCCGGGAAAACCCGGGTTCGTCTCATTGTCAACCGTGTGGATGGGGATTTGCTCCGCTCTCTCCGACTCACTGTGGATGACATTATGGATGCCACCGGTCTCCCCCTGACAGGCATTGTACCGGAGGATCCGGAAGTGGCCCTCGCCGCAGCCCAGGGAAAGCCCCTGCTTTCCATCCGCCGCAGCTGGGCCGCCGCAGCATGCCGACGGATCGCCGGACGTCTGGATGGGCGCTATGTACCAGTTCCTCTCCGGTAATTACATACATCTATAAATAACAAAAAGGAGTGACGGTTGTGAATATCGCGTTTTTGGCTCACGACAAGAAGAAAGAGCTGATGATCCAATTCTGCACCGCTTACAAAAGCGTTCTTATGAAGCACAATCTGTATGCCACAGCCACCACCGGCCGACTCATTGCTGACAATACCGGTCTGCCTATCACCCTGCTGCTGTCTCACAAGCAGGGCGGCCATCAGCAGATCAATGCCCGAATCGCCTACAACGAAATCGACCTGGTGCTGCTGTTTACCGATCCCAACACCACGGATCCCTGGGACGACAGTCAGATGATCGAGACTATCCGACACTGCGACAAAAACAACGTTCCCATTGCCACCAACCTGGCAAGCGCGGAAATGTTCATTATGGGTCTCCAGCGGGGTGACCTGGATTGGAGAGAAATGTACCACACCAAGTCCAAATACTAATATTTGATGACCGGCGCTGCTGCCGCCCAGGATCTCCCGGGCGGCATTTTGCGCAGGAAAGAAAGGATTTTTATGGAATTGATTCGTCCCCGGACACTGTCCGGTTTTATGGAACTGCTGCCGGAAAAGCAGCTTCGCTTTGAGCGGATGACGGATGTCCTCCGAAAAACCTACGCCTCCTACGGCTTTACCCCCCTGGATACCCCCGCCATTGAGGATGCTCAGATTCTCCTTGCCAAAGGCGGCGGCGATACAGAGAAGCAAATCTACCGCTTCCAGAAGGGGGACAGCGATCTGGCCCTCCGGTTCGACCTGACGGTACCTCTAGCGAAATATGCCGCGCTACACTATAATGAACTAGCTTTCCCCTTCCGCCGGTTCCAGATCAGCAAGGTCTACCGGGGAGAACGTGCCCAGCGGGGCCGTTTCCGGGAATTCTACCAGGCGGACATTGACATCATCGGAGATGGCAAGCTGGATATCCTCGGTGATGCGGAAATCCCCGCCATTATTTACAAGGTCTTCCGTGGCTTCGGCCTTACCCGGTTCCAGATCCGGGTGAACAATCGGAAAATCCTCACCGGGTTCTACACCATGCTGGGTCTGGAAGAAAAAAGCGGCGACATTATGCGCACCGTGGATAAGCTGGATAAGATTGGCCCGGAGAAGGTTCGAACGCTGTTGCTGGAGGACTGCGGTCTGGAGGAAAACACCGCCGATGAAATTCTAAAATTTATTGCCATCCGAGGCACCAATGATCAAGTTCTTACCGCGCTGGAAGACTACGCAGGGCGGAACGAAACCTTCGATACCGGCGTCCGGGAACTTCGGACGGTGACGGAGAACCTGGCAGCCTTCGGTGTGCCGGAGGAAAATTTCGCCGTGGATCTGACCATTGCCCGAGGTCTGGACTACTATACCGGCACGGTATACGAAACCGCCCTTCTGGATTACCCGGAAATTGGCTCCGTATGCTCCGGCGGACGTTACGACAATCTGGCGGAATACTACATTGACCGGCCCCTGCCTGGGGTTGGAATCTCCATCGGTCTGACCCGCCTATTCTATGTCCTGGATGAGCAGGGCATGCTGAACCCCGTCCTGCCCGCCGCCCCGGCGGACGCCCTGGTGATACCTATGACGGAAAACGCCGGAGATGCCATTGCCCTGGCGGAAGCTCTCCGGAAAGAGGGCCTGCGGGTCCAGCTCTACGGTGAGAAAAAGAAATTCAAGCAGAAAATGGCCTATGCCAACAAGCTGGGAGTTCCCTTCGCGGTGCTTCTGGGGGAGGACGAAATTGCCCAGCAAATGTGCTCCGTGAAGGATATGCGCACCGGGCAACAGCGGCTGCTTTCCCCGAAGGATGCCGCCGCCTGGATTAGATCCACCCTCCGGGAGCTGGAGCAGCTGCCCCTGATTCTGGATAATCCTGCGAAGTAAGAATAACCCCTGAGGAAGCGCACTGTAGTGCGCATCCTCAGGGGTCACTGTTTATTCAAAACCGTTGTACTCCAGCGCGTCCAGCGCCTCCTGGCCTCGCCGGGTCAGGGCCATGCTGCCGCGAACAGGGTAGATGTCATACCCTTGGTGATAACCCCCCGCCATGGGGATATCATAGTCCAGGGAAATCAGCCCTTTTCGCTCCAAGTGCGTCAGCACCCGGGCATAGTGCTCCCGGAGGGACTCTCCCTCCTCTAAATATACCGGCTCCTCCCCGTCCTGCTTCCTTGCCACCGGCAGAAAGGGAATCTGGGCCAGCTTCCGGAGAAAATCCATCTCCGCCTGGGTCAGCTCCAGCGCCCTGGAACAGCCGGAACAGCTGGAACACCCACCGCACCCCGGGCAGTCTTCACAGCCAGCCACTATTTTTCCTCCCTGCTTTGGATATGTCCCTTGATTGCCTGGAAGGAGGTGTCGCTGATGTCGTGCTCCATTTTGCAGGCATCCGCCACGGCGATTTCTTCCGGCACTCCCAGCCGGGTGAGCATCTCTGTCAGCACCGTGTGCCGCTCGTAAATGGTTTCCGCAATCTTTCTTCCAGCATCCGTCATAGTGATGCCGCCGTCCTTCCCGATCTCCACGTATCCGCCCTGGCGCAGCAGCCCCATGGCACGGGAGACGCTGGGCTTGGAGTAGCCCAAGTATTCCCCCACATCCACAGACCGCACAAAGCCGGTTTTTAAAGACAGGACGAGTATCGCTTCCAGATACATTTCTCCGGATTCATGAACCGTCATGGCGTTCCTCATTTCTCTCCCCAACGGGAGTGTTTTTCTTCAGTATACCCCTTTTTTTGAAAAAATGCAACCGAAAAAACATCCGGCGGAAAAATCCGCCGGGTGAAACGATTATAGATCAATCGGCGCGATGTCTTCATCCCGGATCACGGTCACGTCCTTCCGGTTTACCATCTCGTAGATGCAAGGCACCACAAGAAGGGTCATCAGCGTGGCGTACAGAAGTCCGCCGATACACACCACCGCCATAGGCTTCATCAGCGCCGTACCAACGGACTGGCGGATTGCCATATCCAGAAGGCCAAGTATGGTGGTCAGGGATGTCATCAGGATGGGACGGATTCTGGTCTTACCCGCTTCCAGAATCGCGGCACGGCGCTCCATACCGCCCTCCCGGAGCTGATTGATATAGTCTACCAATACGATGCCGTTGTTAACAATGATGCCAGTCAGCATGACAAAGCCCACCAAAGATACCACGCTCACTTCCATTCCGCAGACCAGCAGGCCCAGGAAGCCGCCGGTAAAGGCAAGGGGAATGGTGAACATAACGATGAAGGGGGATTTTAGACTCTGGAACTGGGCAACCATCACGAAATACACCAGCAGGACACCCAGCAGGAGCATCAGCCCCAGCTGCTCCACCGACTCCATAATGGTCTCATTCTCGCCGGTGAATTCATACCGCACCCCTTCGCCCAGATCTACGTCCCGGATTGCCCGGATTGCCTGGGAGGTAAGCTTGGTCACGTTGTTTCCGGGAAGCACCTCAGCTGTCACCGTCAGGTACCGGCTCTGGTTGACCCGGCGGATAGAGGAAAGACTGGTGGTCTTTTCCAGCTCCGCCACGTCTCCCAGCTGGAAGATTGTGGTTTCCCCGTCCTGCCCGGTCACCTCAAAGGAATAGTCCATCAGACTGTCCACATCCACCTTCGCGTAGTCCGGCTTTTCCAGAATCACGCTGACGGAGTCACCTCCCAGGGTCATCGTGGCGGCTGTGGTACTGTCGCTCAGAGCAGAGGCCAGCTCCATATAGATCTGCGCAACGGTGATCCCCTTGGACATTGCTTTATTCCGATCCACTCGGATGTGAAGTGCGTCGGTAGCGTCCTCAAGGCCGTCGGACACCTCTCCCACTCCGGGAACGGTTCGCAGGGCCTCTGCTGCTTTGGAAGCGGCGTTTTGAAGGGTCTGCATGTCATCGGCATACAGCTCCATGGTAATGCCGCTGCCGGAAAGCACGCTCATATCCATCATTGCGGAAGAGGTAGACACGGTGCAGGGAAGGTCAGCGCACAGCGCTTCAATTTTCTTTCCCATTTCTTTACCGGAGCCGTTTTCATCCGACAGTGTAATATACACGGTCACGTCGTTTCCGCCGCCGGACCCCATTCCCATCATACCGCTGGAGGACATCATCGCGCCGACAGTTTCGATGCCGTCCAAGGTCTCGATCCGTTCCAGGACTTCATCGGCAAGCGCCCGGGCATCCGCCATCTCCATATCCTCCGGCATGGTGATGCTGACATTGACGCTGGACATATCCATTTCCGGCATGAAGATGAAGCCACGGGAGATACTCAGCACTGCGGTTGCAATGAGGGCAAACACTGCCAGCAGGAGAACCACCGCTTTATGATCCAATGCCCAGGCAACCGTCTTTTCATAAGCGCCCTGAAGTTTATCCAGAACCCGGGAGGATTTTTTCTTTTTCTCCCGGCGAAGCATTTTGGATGCCATGGCAGGCACCAATGTCAGCGCCACAATCAGACTTGCCAGCAACGAATAGCACATGGTAAGAGCCAGATCCGTAAAGAGCTGCCGGGTAATACCCTCCACAAACACAATGGGAAGGAACACACAAACCGTGGTAAGGGTGGAGGCCGTTACTGCCCCGGCCACCTGCTTGGCGCCGCTTACCGCTGCCTGGATCACGGTAGCGCCTTTGTCCCGTAGACGGTAAATATTCTCAATGACCACCACGGAGTTATCTACCAGCATTCCCACTGCCACCGCAAGGCCGGACAGGGAGATCATGTTGATGGTGACCCCGGAGAAATACATCAGCACCACAGCAAAAATCACGCTGATTGGAATGGCACAGATGGTGATGAAGGTTGGCCGCAGGTCCCGCAGGAACAGCAGCAAGATCAGGGCGGCAAACACCGCGCCCACCAGGAGACTGTTGAGAATGCTCTCCACGATCATATAGATATAGTTGCCCTGGTTCATCAGAGACACAAATTTCAGGCCGGGATAAGTTTCTTCCAGTTCCCGGAAACGCTGCTCAATATTGTCGGTAGCTTCGGCGGTGGCGTAAGTGCTTTGCTTCTCGAAGGTCAGTACCATGCCCTCATGACCGTTCAGCCGGGCATAACTCTCGTCCCGGTTGTCTGTGAGCATGACCCCCGCCACATCCTTCAAGTAAATCGGCTCCACACCATCCATGTGAAGATCCAGTAGCAGCAGATTATCCAGCTCCTCCTGGGAGGTGATCTCGTCGCCGACAGAGACCATATAGCTTATCCCGTCCTGCTGGACATAGCCTGCGGGCATGGAGAAGTTCTGGGCTTTTAGGATATTCGTAATCATATCCACCGTGAGAATCGTTCGCAGATCCGATTTTTTCAGTGCCTCTTCCCGACTGCTTTCCAAGGTTTCCAGGCCGCCTTCCACCTGGGTCAACGCCCCGGTAATGGTAGCGCTGTTCGCGGCAATTTCCGCTGCGGCAGAGCTGAGGCTCAGAATCCCGGTGGTCTTTTGCTGGCTCAGCAGCACCTGGGCGTCCTTAAGCTGGAGCATACCGCTCTCCAGCTGGTCCAGGGCTTCCTCAATCGTCTGAATTCCCTGGTCGATCTGGGTGAGGTTCTCTTCCATCTCGGCAATTTTCCCATCCAGCGCATCCCGGGTTAACCCCTGCTGTTTGAGAGCTTCCTCCAGCCGTGCTCTCTGGGCAGCAAAGGCATCCAGGCTTCCTTCCAGCACCGTTACCCGCAGGCCCGCTTCCTCCAGAGTAAGCCCCCGGGCTGCCAGCTGGGCGTCCATGGTGCTCAGGCTGGCGCAGACGGAAATATAGCCCTCACTGCCCTGAATTTGGGCGATGGCTTCCGCCCGTTCCTCTTCGGTTAAGGTTTCATCCGCCTGGATTTGAGCAATCTGCCGGTCATATTCCTCTTTTTGCGCCTGGAGCCCTGGATAGGTATTGCAGATATTCCGCAGGAGGGTAACTTCCTCCCGAAGCCCCGCCTCCTGGCTGTCGATCTCCTGAAGCCCGGAACGGATGGCTTTCAGAACCTCCAGCGCCGCCTCCACCTGAGGCCTGGTAGATTCCAGCTGGGAGAGCTGGCTTTGCAGCTCCGCGCGAGTGCTTTCCAGTTCCGACTGCTGATTTTGCAGCTGCGCTTCCGCCTGGGCGGTCTTGTTCGCCAGCTGAGTCTGGCCGGAAGCAAGCTGAGACTTGGCATCGGAAAGCTGATCCTGGGCATCCTCCAACTCTTCCTTTTTTTCGTTCAGCTCTTCTGTGGCATCATCCAGCTGCCCATTGATCGCCGCGGCAATTTTGCGGTTGCATTCGTCGATCAGATCCTGATCCAGCACCACGTAGAGCTGCCGCTCCACCCCGCCAGTGGTACTGATCCGCGCCACGCCGGGGATGCCCTCCAGCCGGTTCATCAGCGTATCGTTTAAGAAATCCGTCAGCTCCGCCGTATCCTTTCCCTCGTAGGAAAGGGCGGCAACTTCCACCGGAAGAACCGACGGATTGATCTTCAGCACATAAGGAGTTCCTACCGTCTCCCCCCAAGCGGAGGAAATGGCAGCAATATTCTGCTGGATGTCCACGCCGATGGTGTCCATGTTCACCGAGTCCTCAAATTCCAGCAGTACCATGCTGTAGTTCTCGGCAGAGGTGGATGTGACCTCCTGGATGTGCTCCAATGTGGACATGGTCTGCTCCATGGGCTTCGTGATCTCCTCCTCCACCTTCTCCGGGCTAGCTCCCGGGTAAGTGGTCATGATCATGATATAAGGAAAGTCCATATTGGGCAGCAGATCCGGCGTCATTTTCACAAACGCCACAACGCCCAGCACCAGAATGGCAATCACCGCCACAAACACGGTCAGCGGCTTTTTTACGCTGAATTTTGACATAGGGAAACTCCTCACCTTACGAAAGCCTTAAAAAAAGCAATTAAGAGTGTATCACAGTCCGAAAGGATTTTTGTAAACGCATTGTGAACGTTTGCTAACGGGGTTACTTGTTTTGGGGACTGCCGTACTGAGCCTTTTTGTGAACTTTGCAAAAAAGTTACACTAAACGCCTCTAAGGCTGCAGGAATGTCATGACCTCATCGAAACTCTTGCCGCTTTTTCGATATGCTTCTATGATGGCATCCGCCTCAGCCTGGCGTTTTTGCTCTTCCAGATTTTTAAGGAAGCTCTGAATAATGAGGCGAGAAAAAAGCAGCGAGAGATTTTGACTCACCGGAAAGTATGGAAAACGTGGGAATACTGGATGTATTTCACGTTTTTCATACTGTACCGGTGGGGCAAAAGATCCGCTGTCCAGCCGATGCCGAATTGTTCAGAGTTTCCTTAGAAAAGATGGCCGGGTAGACCTGTACAGCGGCATCGGCGACTGTGAAAAAGGCCGGATCACCATCGACGATCCGTTTCAAGGCCACGGCGGCGTCGCGTAACGTACTTCCCCAGTTCAAAAAAGCAGCCTGTCAAAGGGCTGCTTTTTGTCTGGAAAGGAAAGACCTTTCCATACGTCACCCAGGAAAATTATACTTGCTATTTCCGAATATATGTGCTATGATTTCTACGTTTGCGATTATACGATTTTCCGGGAAAATCCGGCATTTTTTAGGAGGGAGTTATGGTTTTCGGCAAACATATCAATCGATATTATCTTCGCTATGCCCCGCTGCTGCTGTTGGGTCTGGTAGCCCTGGTTATCGTGGATTATTTGCAACTGGAGATCCCGAATCTATATCAGATGGTCATTAACGGCGTAAACCAGGGCTACGTCATGGTCGGCGGCGAAAAGCTCACGTTTGACATGCCATTCCTGCTGGACCGGATCTGTATGCCTATGGTGCGGATCATCATCTGCATTGTGTTTGGCAGATTCCTGTGGCGCGTCACTATCTTCGGCGGTGCGATCCGCGTGGAGCAGGACCTTCGGAACCGGATGTTTGATCACTGCCGCCGCCTAAGCCAGGAATACTACCAGATCAACAAGGTTGGCAACCTGATGAGCCTTTTCACCAACGATCTGGACACCGTCCAGGAGTGCTTTGGCTGGGGCTTCTTGCAGCTGTTCGACGCCTTTATCCAGGGGGGCCTTGCCATCTCCAAGATGATAAGGATGGACGTTCTGCTCACGCTTCTCAGTCTGATCCCTATGGCGCTGTTGTTTGCCTGCGCCACCATCGTAGGCAAGCGGATGACCAAGAAGTGGGACTACCGCCAGGAGTGCTTCTCCAAGCTCTCCGACTTCTCCCAGGAAAGCTTCTCTGGCATTGCGGTGATCAAGGCATTCGTGAAGGAAACTAAGGAGCTGATGGCATTCCGGGAACTGAACCGGGAAAACGAGGATGCCAACATCGACTACACCCGGATCTCCGTGCTGCTGCGGATCCTGGTTTCCTCTTTTGTGGAAAGCGTGATCTGCATCATTCTGGGCTACGGCGGTTACCTGGTGTATAAAGGCACCTTCAACGCAGGTCAGCTAATGGAGTTTATTGGCTACTTTAATGCCGTGACCTGGCCCATTATGGCCATCTCTGAGCTGATCGATATGACTTCCCGTGGAAAAGCTTCCCTGGCCCGGATCAGTGAGCTGCTGGACGCCCCCATCACCGTGAAAGACAAACCCGGCGTAAAGACACTGGAAAATGTGAAGGGCGACATTGAATTCCGGGATCTCAGCTTCCAATACCCCGACGGCGAGTATGACGCTCTGGAGCACGTTTCCTTCCATATCCACCCCGGCGAACAGGTGGGTCTTGTTGGCAAGACCGGCTGCGGCAAAACCACCCTGGTGGATCTGATCCTCAGAACCTACAATGTCTCCGACGGAACCCTGTTTATCGATGGGCAGGATGTGAACACCGTCTCCATCCACTCTCTCCGGGATGCCTGCGCCTATGTACCCCAGGATAACTTCCTGTTCTCGGATACCATCGAGCATAACATCTCCTTCGGCGTGGAGCAGAATATCCCCGACGCGGTAATCCATGCCGCAAGGCTTGCGGACGTCCACGACAACGTTTCCGAGTTCCAGCGGGGCTATCAAACCGTTCTGGGTGAGCGGGGCGTCACCGTCTCCGGCGGTCAGAAACAGCGGATCTCCATTGCCCGTGCCCTGATGAAGGACGCGCCCATTCTGATCCTGGACGATTCCGTATCCGCCGTGGATACCAAAACCGAGCGGAACATTCTGGGCGGTCTCCGGGAAACCCGTCAGGGGAAAACCACCATTCTCATTGCCCACCGAATCTCCACCATTGAGCAGATGGATAAGATTCTGTTTATGGAAAACGGCACTGTGGCTGCCTTTGGCACTCACGAGGAGCTGTACGAAACCAACACGGAATACCGCCGGATGGTGGATCTCCAGCGGCTGGAGGAGGAAGGAGGCCAGAATCATGAATGAATATCTTCCTCTGATTATCGTATGCGCCATCATCGGCGCGTTTACGGTGGTGTTTACCGGGGCTTACATTGCCCTGATCCGCCGGGTCAAAAACCCCACCAGCGAACGCCACATGGCTGACGGGGAACTGATCCGCCGGCTCCTGCAATACGCCCGGCCCTATGTAAAAGAGTTCGCGCTGGTATTTCTGATCATGCTGTTCTCCATCGTCTATGATGTGGTCTCGCCCTTGCTGATTGGAAATATCCAGGGCCTGATCAAAGGCAGCTTCCCCCTGGCCCAACTTTACCGAATGGTGGGGCTGTACGCGGGAATTTTAGCGGTATCCATGGTCTGCACCTATTTCCAGGCCATGATCCTGCAATCCATCGGGCAGAAGATCCTGTCTCAGATCCGGCTGGATGTCTTCACCCGGATCGAAAGCCTGTCCCATGACCAGCTCAATCAGATTCCTGTGGGCAAGTTGGTCACCCGGGTCAGCAACGATCCCAACTCTATCAGCTATCTGTTTACCAACATTCTGGTGACACTGCTAAAAAACACCATGGTCATCTTCGGTGTCCTTGGTGCTATGCTGGCGCTGAACTACGCGCTGACGCTGATGGTGCTGTGCTTTGTTCCGTTCCTGGTGTTCTTCACCATCGTGTTCCAGAAATTTTCCCGGGCAGTCCACCGCCGGGTCAACAACACCCGCACCGACGTAAACACTTACCTTTCGGAAAATCTTTCCGGTATGAAGGTCACTCAGATCTTCAATCGGGAGGATCAGAAACAGGCGGAATTTCTGGAAAAAAGCAGCTGCTTCTCCAAGGCAAAATTCAGCCGGATGTTTGTCTTCGGCATTTTCCGACCGCTGGTGTATATGCTGTTCGTTACTTCTCAGCTGTTCCTGTTCTATATCGGCTGCCGGGGCTATATCCAGGATACCACCTTCCTGGGGCAGACCATCACCAGTGAGATCATCGTATCCTTCTATATGTATATCTCCCGGTTCTTTAACCCCATCCAGACGCTGGCAGAGCAGTTTGATATGCTGGAGCAATCCTTCGCCTCAGCGGAAAAGATTTTCACCATACTGGACATGGTTCCGGAAATCGTGGATGAGCCGGACGCCATCGAGCTGGACGAAGTAAAGGGCGAAATTGAATTCCGGGACGTGTGGTTTGCCTATGAGCCGGATCAGTGGGTACTCAAGGGTGTCTCCTTCCACATCTATCCCAAGCAGACCGTGGCCTTTGTCGGCTCCACCGGCTCCGGAAAAACCACCATTCTGTCCCTGATCACCAGGAACTATGACATTCAAAAGGGGCATATCCTGATTGACGGCATCGATATCCGCCACATTAAGATCGCCTCTCTCCGCCGCCACTTTGGGCAGATGCTCCAGGATGTTTTCCTGTTCTCCGGCGATATCCGCAGCAACCTGGTTCTCCGTTCGGAGGGCATTTCCGACGAGGAAATTTGGAAGGCCGCCCGATATGTCAATGCCGACGGTTTTATCTCCCGGCTGGACCGGGGGCTGGACCGGGGGCTGGACGAGGTAGTCCGGGAACGTGGCAACAACTTCTCCGCCGGACAGCGGCAGCTTCTCAGCTTTGCCCGAACCATCCTCCACAAGCCTTCCGTAATGATCCTGGACGAAGCCACCGCCAACATCGACACGGAAACCGAAGTTCTGATCCAGGATTCTCTGGAAAAAATGAAGAACATCGGCACCATGCTGATCGTCGCCCACCGGCTGAGCACTATCCAGCACGCAGACAACATTATCCTCCTGTCCCACGGCGTCATCCAGGAGCAGGGTACCCACCAGGAGTTGCTCCATCAGAAGGGCAGATACTACCAGCTGTATACTCTCCAGTACCAGAAGCAGCAGCTGTCCGAAAACCAAGGCGCATAAATTTCCCCCTCCGGTTCCCGTGAAAACCCGCCCTTTTTCACGGGAGCTTCCACCTCTGCGCCATTGCGGTTTGCCGCGGAAAAATGGCTCTATATATTTTTCATATTTTTTGCAAAAGTCAAGAGTAAATGCAGAAAAAACAGAAAAATTTTTAAAGTCTGCTCAAGCGGCGGCAAGGTGTCGATTGAATAGGTCGCCAGATGTTTCAAAGCCCAATATTTCGCGTGGATAATTGTTGATCCAATCCTCGACGCGCTGAATATACGCGACGGTCACTTTCCGGAAGTCCGTTCCTTTCGGAAGGAAGCGGCGGATCATCTTGTTAATGTTCTCATTCGTCCCGCGCTCGTATGCGCTGTACGGATGGCAATAATAAATCGTCGTTCGCTTTTGCCTGCCTTTACCGAAGATCGAAGCTTCCATTCCGTCGCAATCTTGAAATTCCGATCCGTTGTCCACAGTTATACTCTTGAATATCTTTTTGAAGCGCCGCCCGTATTTCCGTTCCAGCGTGTTCAGCGCCTTTACAACGCTGGCTGCGGTTTTGTCCGGCATTTTGATTATGATCTCCCGCCGCGTCAAGCGCTCCGAAAGTACAAGCAAAACTTCCTTCGTCCGCTTTTTCCCCTCGACACAATCCATTTCCCAATGGCCGAATGTCTTCCTGCTGTTGATCTCCTGTGGGCGGTTCTCAATGCTCTCACCTCTCGGCGCACGGCCAGCCCTATTTCGCCCAATTACCCCGTATTTCCGCTTATGCTTTCCTTGCTCTGGAAGATGTTTTCGTTCAAGCCGCAAAAATATGTCCTTGTCAATGTAGTTGTAAATAGTCTTCTCACAAATAGACGTCTTAAATTGTAGACCAAGAATGTTGATTTCACCAATCACAGCCGCAGGGGAAAAGCCATCTTCAACAATCTTTTTCTCTATGTAAGCAGCAAGCTCGTGGTCGTTCGCGATTTTAAGATCACCGCCCTTTGCCCGCAAATTGTCCTCGTAACGCTGCTGGGCGATTTCCGGAGAATAGCGTTCTTCGGTCGTCAAGTCGGAATTCAAATGTGTATACGTCCCGCGCTTCAATTCCCTGTATATCGTTGAATTATTGACATGCAGACGGTCGGCAATCTTCATGGGCTTCAAGCCTTCTTTCAGCGCCTTCTCAATTTTAAGGCGGTCTGTCCATGTTAAGTGCTTGTGCATTATTTTTCCCTCCTACCATAAAATCGAAAAAGGGGCGGCATACCCTGCCGCCCTCCCTCGTTACGATTATTCCGCTAAAAACTGTTCAATCGCTTTTTTGACGATCTGCGCTTGTGGTGTCCCCGTTGCGGCGCACTTCTCTTTGAAGGCTTCCGCCATATCCTTTGGAACGCGAACAATAATTGATCCGTATACCCGATTGTTATAGCGGTTCTTCACCGCCGAAGAAGTCTTTGTTTTCCGTTTTTCCGCCATGCTCCCACCGCCTTCAAAAGATTTCTTCCCGCTCGACGTATGTGCGCAACTCTGCTTCGGTCGTGCAAACAACTTTCGGAACTTTGTATTCGACGGTCAGCGCTCCAATCTTGCGCGATACCGTCCAGCATTCTTTCCGCTCTGTGATTGTGTATTCCTTTCCGTTTTTGTTGATAGTCATGTTAAGCCCCTTTCCGCCCGTGTCATTGACTTTGCGAGCAAATTATATTATAATAGGACTTACAGGAAGGGCGGTTCCCCGCCCGTTCCCCACCTCGAAAGCTATTTGCTCTCAGTGGAGGCCTTGCTGGTTTTTTGCTTCTTCAAAGTGATTTTGATAACAACGCTTTCCACCGCTTCGTTATTCTCAATCACCTTTGAAAGCTCCTGCAAGGCTTTTCCTATGTCTTGCGCCATTCTGTTCACCACCTTTCTTCATGCATTTATTGTATTATACTTATTGCAGTATGTCAACAGATTTTTACGAAAAAAGCAAAAAAATTTCTCCCCAGGCGTTTGCCCGGGGAGAAGTCCATTAACCTTATCCTTTAATCCGCTCAATGAGTTCCGACACTGCGGAGCTTCCGCCCATAAGGGTCAGGGCGGTCAGTACGGTGCCTAGTATGCCATTGTTAGCAGTGACGCCCAGAGCCGCCAGGAGATCCAGGTTATACCCAAAGCTCAGGGCAAAGGCGAACAAGGCGGACACGGCGATGGTGACATACTTGCCCCAGCTTTTCTCTTCCCACAGTGGCTTGAACCGGTCGATGATGTACCACATGACAATGGACACGGTGATGATAATTTGCAGCATTTCCATAATATTTTCCTCCTTAGTCTTCATGCAGGGCGTGAATGCCCAGACTGGTTAAAAAATCTTTCTGCTGGTCTTGTACCTTGGCGGCATATTCCAGGGCTGTGTGCATATCTCCGTTGCAGTGGGCGTCCGGGATGCGCTGGACAGCTTTGGCGGTTGCTTCGCCCAAGGCAATGGCAGCGGTGGTGGATTGCAGTAGCATGACATCCAGCTTTTCCCTGTCACGCTCCCGCTCCTCTGCCTTGCGTTCCTTCTTTGCCTCTGCCTCATCTCTGGCCTTGTCCCGCTTGGTGATTTTTCGCTGGAGCCACCACGAACAGAACGCCGTGATAGCCGTTGGAATACCCATGGCCGCAAAGATGGTAATGATTAGATTTCCGTCCACGGTAATACCCGCAGACAAAATTGTCTCCACTTTAATCACCCCCATCCCCAGGAGCTTTTCCCAGGTTTTGGGGCCGCAGACGCCGTCTGCATCCAGGCCGCTCTGGGTCTGGTACTGCTTTAGGGCGGCGCAGGTCGCCGGGC
>CAZCLX010000033.1:0-16430 GCA_964499615.1 uncultured Oscillospiraceae bacterium | reverse complement strand
GAGATAGCCAAGGCAATTATTGGCGTGCTGAAATAGCCTTATGGTACCCTGAACCTTTTAACGATACCCTAAACCATTTAACGATACCCTGAACCTTTTAATTTTTCCCTTAACAATTTAACGATTCCGAGAGGGGGTGTGGGTTTTATGAGAACGGCATGTGCCAAAAATACTGCTGCCAGGCACTGTGGCGGAGGAACGGATGGGTGGTTTGTGCCATCTGTTTTTGCAGAAGCCGTCATTCTGCTATATTTTCTGCCGGATTTCGCAGATAAATCAGCGATTACGCACAAAAATGAGAACACTCGACAACCGAATACGCAGAAAACCTACCTGTACCTTTGTATCAAAGATAAGGTCTTGATAGACCCTCTTTCAGGTACAGGAGCTTCTCGGCATAAGTCTTTCGATACTTTTCCTGCATTTTCAGATTGCCATTACGGATGGTAATAAGTGAAAAGCCGATCTTGTCAAAATTCCCCATGCCATGGTCAGTAATATCCCAGCCCAGCATATTATCACGGACCTCATCATAGTCGTGGCCTTTGCTTTTCCATTCCTCTGGGGTAAAGCGGCAAAACGGCGGCAAAGCAGCCGAGTATCGGGTAAGCATCGCCTCCATCTCTTTTAAAGCGGCGTTGATTTCACTTCGCTTCATGGTCAGTTCCCCCTTTTCTGCCGTGATGCCAGATACTGCTCACCCAATTCCCTGAACGCGCCCAAAAACGCCTCCGTGGCCTCCCGCGCTGCATAGTTCTTGCTTTGCAGCGCACTGTGTCCATAGATCCGCTCTTCCTCCTCTTCCGGAGTGGGAATAGAGGACACCGTGCCATAACAGTCATCAAACAGGAACGTTACCTTTGTGGGCATTGCATCCGCCATTTTTTCGTAGTTTGCGGAATAGGGGATGCCGTTTACGCCTGCGAAAGCGATGCCATTTAATATCGCGACACGGTAAACATAATGCAGCGGCTCGCTGCCCTTTTCCGGCGTGATATCCATGCCGGGAATATAGCGAATAGCGTCCGGGTCATCCTGCGCCCGCTGCCGAACGATCTGCTCGTGGAATCCGGTCTTGCTGTCCACAGTGCGGGAAGTCTTTGCAAAAAAGTAGTCGAAATCCTCAGACCAGTTATCGACGCTCTCCATGGTACGGAGGATGTCCATTCCCTGTTCGCAGGCAAATTGTTCCATCAGGATCCGCGCGGCTTCGATCGGAAGTACCCGTCTTTCAAAATAGAATTTGCCGTCATCGTCCACATCGACCCGCTCCAGGCCGGAAAAGATTAATGGGATCCGATCCGCACCGCCGCCCACCGTCCAACTGCACGGGAAAGTATGTTTTCCCCACCGTTCGACGAACTGGCTGACCGCGCCGCCCAAGTCTCCGCTCACCTTTTTGCATTCACCTATGGTATCGTTCCAGCACAGCAGAATACAATGCATGGAATAATTTACGAGAACAGCGATCGTCTCTCCGGTCAGTGCCTCCACCTTTACCACACGCAGCCGGGTTGCATTGCCATCCAAATGGTTGGGGGATTCCAGAGTGCCGAGGGGCGTGACCAATTCCCGCCCTGTATTGATCCGGCTCCTGCCCACGGCCCCGCCGATGCGCGCCGGAACCAGTTTGGAAAGGGCCTCCGCAATGGCCTCCAAAGCGCACTGATGCACAAACGTGTAATATGCCAGCTCTCCAGGCATAAACTCCGCATAGCTTGCGGATTTTTTGTAGCTGACCGTATTGTGGCTTCGTGTGCCGCCTACTAGAAGATGGTTTTCGTCAATACCGAAGCGTTTTTCAGTCTCTTCCAAAAACTCCTTTGGCAACGGAAACCGGCTGAGATCAGACGCAATGATAGCAAAATGTTCTTTTCCGTCGCTGAGGATCGTGACACGGCAGAATGTCTCATCCGCGATTCCTGTGTAAGCATACCGTCCGTCCGAATTGATCACACGGATCAATTCGGGCGACGGGGTGATGTTCCTTATCGCAGCTCCTGCAAGCAGCTTTCCCATATGGCTTCCTCCAATTTATCTCACGCCGAGAATTTCACCTTAGTCGATAAAGCGTTCCGGCTTCATGATCCATTCAGAAATATAGTCTCCAATCCGGCTAAGCGTATCGCCGTACTTTTCTATATTCATGGTACGGAACTCATGGTCCGCACCCTCAAACATGATCAGGCTCTTGTCCTTGCTGACAGCACTGTTGTAGTTCATCTCCGCATTGACGAACTCATGGCTACCCGTATTGCCAGTACACAGCAACGGCACGGAAATGCCCTTGACATTCGCAGTCGTCCGCAGGAAATTAAATTCCCCGTCGTCTCCCCACATGCTGTATTCATTGTAGCCGAAATCATCGGAGAATCGCCGTTCCTCCGCCAGCAGCTCACGCACTGTGGTCTTAAAAGCGCCTCTGGTGTAGTAGGGTGCCTTCACGCTGTCCTTGGGCTTGCGAATGGTATAGTTGATCTTTTCCACCACGGAGCCGTCCTTCAGCAGAGTCGGGCAGGGCTTTTGCGTTCTCCCCAGCAGACGGACATCCTGAATGAACAGCTTGTTGTTGTCGCTGCCCATACCGCCGCCGGCAATGATCACCGGCTCATCATCTAGGAACCTTCCCCGGCCCTTTTGAATCAACTCCATTCGCTCCTGGGCATAGCACAGAATGTCCCTGTAAAAATCGATCTGGGCCTTCTGGAACCTCCGGATGAATCCATCCGTATAGTGGGAGCCGCTCGGGTCATAGCCGTTTTCAGGGTTATAAAGGTCCAGCTCCGGGATTCTGCCGTAGCCACTGTCGATCTGGCGGACCGCCGGATCCAAACACAGTACCTCCATAATGCCCCAGTTGGCATCCATCAGCATCAGACCGTCCGCCGGCGTGATGGGCGCTAGCTCCGGGAACGGTACGATCCGCTTTGTTTTCTGAAACCGCTTAGTGCCGTTTTCCGCGATATACTGGTAGCAGCTCATGTAATTGCCCGCCTGGCTGTGGCCCAAGAGCACCACCTTTTTGACCCCGGGATAAGACTTCAAAAAGTGGACCGCCGTCTGGTAATCTAACAGCCAGCCGCCCACATCCGCATGCTTCGGATTCGCACCGGCGGCAATGATGCCGTGCTTTGCCAACTGTCCGGCAAGTGGCTGGGACATATAATCCGATCTGGAACGGTGCATCATCAGCACCGCAACCTGAGATTGCGGATCCCGTTCTGTCGGAACATAAAGCGCAAGAGGCACATCCCTGTCCAAGCGGTGAAACTCACACCTGTATTCATAGGTTTTCATAATCGTTTACTCCTTTTCTTTCCCATAGGCGTCGTCAGGATAAGGCGCGCCACCATAAAGCTCGTTGGTCTGAAGGGTATATTTTTCCAGCATCTGTCCAAAACCGCTCATCAGCGCATTGAAGCCCATGCGGGCAGTGTAGCTTGTGCTTTGCAGCGTCGCATGAACATATTTGCCCTCCTCCTCCATATCGGGAGTCGGTACGGTAGTCGCTTCCGGTCCACCCAGACAGTCATCGAAGAAAAACGTGACCGCAAAGGGCATCATATCCTTCACCGCCTTATAGACACCGGAATAGGTTGGCCCATTGGCGGCGCAAAAAGCAATACCGTTGACTACCGCCATTTGCAGTCGCAGCTTCACCGGAGCCGCCGCCTCTGGCGTTACATCGTCCCCATTATGGTAGATATGAATCCTGGTGGACAGCTTGCGCTTGCCCGGCACCTGCTTGACCAAAAGTGCTTTGTACAGATCAAATCGATCCGAGTATTCCTTGATCTTGTCCACGGTCTGCATGACATCCCTCGCCTGCTGGGCGGCCAGGAGCTTCATGATTTTCAGAGAGCCCTCGATGGGCATAATTTCGTGATGGAGAAAGTATTCGCCGTCATCATTGACGTCGCAGTAATCCAGCAGGTACATATACGGCTGCCTATCCGCGCCGCCGCCGTTTCCCCAAAACACGGGATAGGTGTGCTTGCCCACTTTCTCCAAATAGTCTACGATCTCGCCGGCGGTGTCATTTGTGACCAGGTTGTAGTCCTCCCCCTCCTGCGAGTACCAGCAGACCATACAGTTCTGCATGGAGTAGTTTACCAGCAGGGCCAGCGTGTTCCCGGTCAGATCCTCCACTCTTGCAACCCGGAGCCAGGGCGCCTGTTGACTGTCAAATCCAGTGCTTTCTAAATTTCCGGCCGGCGTAAACTGTTCCCGGTGGCAGCTGATATAGCTACGACCCTCCGCTGCGCCGATCCTTGCCGGTACTACATGCGCCATTGCTTCCTTGCAGGAATCAATGGCCGCCTCGTAGAATTGCGTGGCATACAGATCGGAGCCGGGCTTTTGAGGGTCGTGGAACACCTCGCCAAATCCACTGATGGTATTGTGGGTTCGGATCGTGCTGAACAGATAGTCTCCAGGTTTCAGCCCCAACTCATCTTCAAACCGCTTTTCAATTACGGGATTCATGGAAAAACGGCTCAGGTCCGTGGCAAAATAGACGAATTTCTCTTTCCCGTCCGTCAGTACCAGTGTTTTTAAAAAAATGTCGTGAGCAACACCCTCATAGCAGTATCTTCCCTCTGTTTTGATCAGCTCCAAAACCTCCGGTGACGGAGTGATCTTCCGTACCGCAGTTCCCGCGTATAATTTTCCCATTTGGCATTTCTCCTTTATCTCGGTTTTGGTCACGATACCGGCAACTGCCGGTTCGCCGGTTTCATTGGACAGTGGGGCTGTCCTGCTCCTCGGAGTCCAGAACGACCATGACCTTCACGGAATCCGGCTCGGTCTGCTTGCGAATGGCGTTCTCCAGGCACTCTACAGGAAAACGGTGGGTAATCAGCTCTTCAGTGCGGATCCTTCCGCTGTTCAGCAGCTCGACAGCCCGCTGGTGAGTATCGGGATTGACAAAAGATGTCTTAATCGTCAGTTCTTTCCGGAACGCTTGAAACAGGGGCAAGGTGAAGACAGCACCCGGCGATGGGACGCCGAACAGTACGACTGTCGCTCCCTTATCCGCCGCTAGGATCGCCTGCTCCGCCGCCTTTGGGTTCCCTACACATTCGATCACCACATCCGCGCCGGTAATGCCCAGCTTTTCCATCAACTGCTCATGGATCGCACCGGCATTCGGATCGATGGCAATGTCCGCACCCAGCCGCAGTCCCAGTTCTCTTCTCATTTGAACCGGTTCGCTGAGAATCACCTGTGCCGCCCCGCTTAGCCTGGCAAGCTGTACCATCAGTAGCCCGATTGGGCCGCCGCCGATCACGCATACGCTCATGCCGGGGCGAATCTCTGCCCGGTCAATGCCGTGGATGCAGCAGGCCAGCGGCTCGCTCATCGCCGCAGCCTCGTAACTCAGTTTCGGGGATATCTTCAAGCATTGCGCGGCGGGGACAACGCTGTATTCCGCAAAGCCGCCGTTCAAATTGACGCCAATTGCCTTTAAATTCTGACAGAGCTGTTTTTCCCCGTTCCGGCAATAACGGCACTCTTCGCAATAAATATTGGGATCCACCGTGACCCGATCACCAGGCTTCAGGTTCGAAACAGCGTCCCCTGTCTGAACCACCTCGCCGGAATACTCATGCCCCAGAATTACCGGCGGATTGGTGTCGGACGCGCCCTTCTCTCCCCGGTAGATATGGACATCCGTTCCGCAAATTCCGCAGACCTTATTGCGGAGCAGGACATCCGTTTTTTTGAGCGCCGGAAGCGGAACTGACTTCATTTCCAGCCTCCCCTGCCCAAGAAATATGTTTCCTTTTGTTTCCATGAGTTCCCAACCTTTCCAAAAAAGGGCTGCGATACGCATCGCAAGGCTTTTTATGCCTGCTTTAAATATCTTTCGTTGACAATATACAGCGGAGTCTCGCCTTTAACCAGACGCCGCATATTTTCACTAATCATGGGGATTGCCACATCCCCAACATCGGAAACATCACCGCCGATATGCGGGGTAACAAGAATGTTCGTATGTCTGCGGAAGGCGGAACCCACCGGAGGCGGCTCGATCTCCAGTGTATCGATCCCGGCACCGGCCAGTTTCCCGGATTCCACTGCCTGCAGCACCGCCATGTCGTCCACCAGACCGCCCCTGGCGCAGTTAATCAGGATCGTTCCGTCCTTCATTGCCTTGATTTGTTCCGCGCCGATTATATGCCAAGTGGAATCCATCAGCGGCACATGGATGGTGATGATATCAGAGGTCCTAAGCAGCTCGTCCAGAGAAACGTAGCGCATATTCAGCGCCTCTTCCATTTCCACGCTCATCCGATACGGGTCATAATACTGCGTCACCGCACCAAAGGTCTGCACATTGCGGGCCACCTTTTTTCCAATATTGCCCCCGCCTATGATGCCGACCAGCTTATTATTGAGCGTGACTGTCTGGTTCAGATAAGCGTTCTTTGCCCACTGACCGCCGGTGATATTCTCCCGGTAGCACAGCACCTTACGGCTTAGCACAAGGATCATCAGCACCACCAGCTCCGCCACCGCATGGGCATTGGCCCCAGGCGTATTGCACACATACACGCCTCTTTTTCCGGCAGCCTCAAGATCGACGCTGTCAAATCCAACGCCCCACCGAAGCACCGCCTTCAGGCTAGGAAGCCGGTCGATGTCCTTCGCCGGCATTTTTAAGATTCTAAGCAGCACCACGTCCGCATCCGGGACCTGATCGAACGCCTCCTGCGTTTTCGCTTCGATCAGCTCCGCGCCTGTTTCGCAGAGCGCTTCCTGAAATTTTTCAAATGTACCGTCGGGATACGTTCCCGCGATCACAATTTTAAAAGCCATACTCAACCCTCACCGCCATGTGTCGTTTGCTCAATCTTTGCAATTCTTCCGGCATACAGGAATGTCACCGCAATGGTGATAAAGATGGGCAGCGTCATCACCCGCCACATCCACGCATAGCCCCAGGCTTCGATCACTATTGCCGCCAGTGACGGACCGACAAGATTGCCAAGATCCACGCCGATATAGCTCGTACTGCTGCCCGCACCGCGATGCTCGGGCGGCACGGCCTTCATGCACAGAGAATTGACCAGCGGATGGCAGATACCACTGCCAAAGGCAGAAATTACCGCCGCAGCGAGGAACATCCACAGCTTCGTGGCGACACTGATGATCCAGAAGGATGCGGCAAAGCATATCAGCGCTGGAATAAACACCTTCAGGAATCCCACCTTATCGGTGAGCTTGCCGATCACGGGCCGGGTGAAAAACAGCACCATCGTATTGACGGTGAAATAGATACCAATGCTCTCCTGTCCTCTCTGCTCTGTCGCATAAATGACCAGGTAGGAATTGATTAGGCTGGACGAAATATAAATCATAAACAGCAGAAACATGGGAAACAGCGCTTCCTTGGCAATGATATTGTCAAGCCGAAGCTGGAAGGGTTTTTTCTCCTGAGGCGTGGCCCGAATGGTCAGCGACAGCAGCGCCGCGCAGAATACCAGAACCGACGCCACCGTAAAGGTCACCGGGAACCCGAACCCATCGGCGATCGCCAGACCCAGCGATGGGGAGATCGCCATGCAAATCGACTGCGACAATGTAAAAATACCCAGACCGGAGCCCAGTTTGTCCTTGGGCAGGGCATCTGTTGCCATGGCCAGGTAGCCGGTAGCTGTGAAAGCCTGCGCGGCACCCTGCAGCAATCGAAACGCAATCACCATCTCCACAGAGTCGGCAAAGCTATACCCCAGAAAGGCAGACGCCAGCACCAGCATTCCGCCAAAGATAATAAATTTTCTCGGAAAAGAGTCCAGAATCGGCCCGGAAAACAGCTTGAGGATCAGTGCCGTCAATGCAAAAGCACTGGCAACGACTGCTAGAGTTGAGGGTGCAGCACCAAGGGTAGAGGCGTATTTTGTAACAAGGGTCTGGATCATGTACTGGCCTAAATACATGATCGCATTTGCCAGAAAAATGCAGGTAAAATGCAGATTCCAAATCTTTGTAGGTTCTGCATACGTTCCGTTACTTTTCAAACTCATGTTGTTCACTCTTTCATAAAGGCTTGCCGTCTGACCGCGCGTCCCGCCCCACGCTGTGGGGCGGTTTCGCTGCCAGCGGCACAAATGTAATGCTATTCGTTGATCTCATGCACCCGGCAGCAGGACACAAAGTGGCCGGGTTCTAGCTCCTCCAGCTTCTGCGCCTTATAACATTTGTCGCAGGCGTAGTTGCATCTGGCCGCAAAGCGGCAGCCCTCCGGCGGATCGATGGGAGAGGTAATCTCACCTTTCAGCATAATCCGCTGAGATCTGTTATGAATATCAACGGACGGCACTGCGGAAAGCAGCGCTTTGGTGTAGGGATGCAACGGCTTTTCAAACAGCTTTCCAGACGGTGCCGTTTCCACCAACTGTCCCAGATACATTACGCAGATGTCATCGGAAATATAGCGAACAACAGAAAGATCATGGGTAATGAACATATAGGTCAACCCCCGCTCCTCCTGCAGGTCCAGCAAAAGGTTCAATATCTGCGCCTGTATGGAGACATCCAGAGCGGATACCGGCTCGTCACACACCACGAACTTCGGATCCAGCGCCAGCGCACGGGCGATGACCACCCGCTGCCGGCGGCCGCCGTCGAGCTCATGAGGATAAGACAAGCGCAGTCTCTGCGCGATTCCGGCAAGATCCATCAGCTCCGTGGTCTTCTCTTGTATCTGCTGGCGGTTATAGCGCCTGGAGAGGATCAGCGGCTCTTTAATAGTATCCTCAATCGTATATCTGGGGTTGAGAGAGGAATAGGGGTCCTGGAAAATGATCTGTGCGCTCTCCCGATAGGCCCTCAACTGCCTGTGTTTGACATTTGTGACATCCTTTCCCTCAAAGAAAAACTGACCATCCGTACTGTCCTCCAGATGTACAAGCACCCGGCCCAGCGTGGACTTTCCGCAGCCGGATTCTCCAACAACACCCATTGTCTTTCCCATGCCGATGGAAAAGTTCACATCGTCCACCGCATGGACATTGCCGCGCTTTGTTTTGAAATACTTTTTCAGATTTTTTACTTCCAGCAATTCAGCCATTATTTTTTCCTCCCCGCATAGGCAAAACAGCACATTTGCAATAATGCTCGGGTCCTACCTGTACCGATTTTACGCTACCCCGTTTACACGCTTCTGTCGCATAGGGGCAGCGCGGATGGAATTTACAACCGTCCGGCAGATCAGTGGGGTCTGGTGTCAGTCCAGCGATTGGGTTCAGCCGTTTTTCGCCACCATCAACCTTCGGTAGGGAGCCAAACAGGCCCAGCGTATACGGATGTTGCGGGCGGTCAAACAAGTCCTCCAGCGTACCATACTCCACGATTTCACCAGCATAGACGATGGCCACATAATCGCACATCTCCGCCACCACGCCCAGATCATGGGTGATGAGGATCAGCGAAGTGCCCTTTGTTTCCCGCAAACCGCGGATCAGATCCAGCACCTGCGCCTGGATCGTCACATCCAGCGCAGTAGTGGGCTCGTCCGCCAGCAGCAGCTCTGGATCACAGGCAAGTGCAATAGCAATTACCACACGCTGTTTCATGCCGCCGGAGAACTGATGGGGATATTCGTCGTATCGCTCTGCGGGAATTCCGACCAATTCGAGCATTTCTTCTGCCTTTTTCCGCACCTGCGCAGCAGACATATGCTCATTATGCAAGGCAATCACTTCCGCGATCTGCTTTCCGACCGTGAGGACTGGATTCAGCGCGGTCATTGGATCCTGGAAAATCATCGTGATCTGATTGCCCCGAACTTTGCACATCTCCGTCTCGCTGAGTTCCAAAAGATTCTGACCCTCCAAATAGACCTCGCCGCGCTTGACCTGTGAGGGTGGGACCGGAAGGATCCGTAGGATGGCTCTGGCAATGCTGGTCTTACCCGCACCGGTTTCTCCCACGAGTCCCAGCGTCTTGCCCTTTTCCAGGGAGAAGGAGACATTGTTTACCGCATATACCGTCTCCTCCTTCAGAACATACTGAACTTCAAGATTCTTGACCTCAAGAAATACCTTTCCGTCACTCATAACAATTACCTCACTTCTTCAGTCTCGGATCCATGGCATCCCGCAGGCCGTCGCCCAGAAGGTTGATCCCCAAAACGACGATAATAATGCACACACCGGGCAGGATCGTCAGCTCCGGCCGGGTCATGATGTAGTCACGGCCCGCATTCAGCATGGAGCCCCACTCCGCGGTCCCCAGCGGTACGCCCAGTCCCAAATAGCTAAGCGAGGCTGCATTCAGCATTGTGGAACCGATACTCATGGTGGCGGACACGATCAGCGGAGAAAAGGCATTCGGAAGGACATGCTTTGCTATAATCCGTGTGTTGGAACAGTTAATGGAAGCTGCAGCGTCCAGATATTCCATCTTTCTGACCTTCAGAATGGACGCCCGCATCATACGGGCATTATTTGCAATGTTGCTGATGCCCAACGCTAGGATCGTATTAAACAATCCCTGACCCAAAACGCAGACCAGTGCCATGTTCAGCAGCACGCCGGGCACAGCCTGAACAACATCTGTCAGCCGCATAATCACCTGGTCCACCGCTCCGCCAAAGTAGCCCGCAATGGCGCCGATCACCACACCGCACACCAGTGCCAGCAAAACAGCGGAGAAGGACAGCCCCAGAGAATACCGGGCGCCGTAAATCAGCCGGGTGAGCAAATCACGCCCCATTTTGTCCGTTCCCAGAAGATGTCCCTCACAAGGGCCTGAGTTATAGGCTTCCCGGTCAATGGTTTCCGGGGTATACGGGGCGAGGATCGGGGCGCAAACGGCAATCAGCACGACAACAATCAGTATGACCAGTCCGAACATAGCAAGCTTGTTATCCGCCAGCCGTTTCAGAATCGCCAGCCCCTGATTTTCCTTTTTCAGAATGTTTCGGTCTTGATTTTTAACAGCCTTCTCTTTATCCACGTTTCTTCCCTCCTGCCGCAAACTGCGCCTTAATTCTTGGATCCACTGCGGCCATCGCCAAGTCAGTCAGTAGCATGATGATACTGAAAAGAATGGACAGGACAACGACACCGCCAAGAACCACGGGCACATCTCTGTTGTTTACGCCCTGTACGAGATAGTATCCCATGCCGGGAATATCAAAAATCGTTTCGATGATCAGTCCTCCGCCAATCATGCTGCCAAAGGCCGAGCCAGACACCGTGATGACCGGAATCAGCGCATTGGGAAGCACATGGCGTCGAATGACCCGCTTCTCCGGCACGCCCTTGGCCCTGGCCATGATCACATAATCAGAACCGATCACATCCAGCATGGCCGATCTTGTCTGTCTGGCCTGGGCCGCTACGCCATGGAAAGAGTTCGCGATCAGTGGCAGTATCCAGAATTTCACTCCGCCTACGCCATATGCCGGCAGCCAGCCCAACTGAAAGGAAAAGACAATCACGCAGAGCAGCGCGAACCAGAAACCCGGCATGGAAATGCCGACCAGAGCAACAATCATGCCAATGACGTCGCTGGGCTTGTTCTGATTGACGGCGCAGCTAATGCCCAGCGGAATACCCACCGCCATGGAACACACAATGCTGAACAGCGCAATGATCATGGAATTGGGCAGACGCTCCGCGATATCATTGGCAATGATCGTATTATTGATTAGGGATGTGCCCAGATCAAAACGAATAAAAATCTTATATAGGTAGGAACCCAACTGAACAAGATACGGTTCATTCAGACCCATGGACTCCCGCAGCTCTTCAAGCTGCTCTGCCGTCCCGGTACCGGCCATCTTGACTACCGCAGCATCTGAGGGGGAAAAATACATGATCGTGAATACCAGAATTGCCACGCCGATGACGACCGGGATCATCAAAAGGATACGCTTTAACACATATTTTACCATAGCAGGGATGCTCCCTTTTTCTTTATTCTCTGAGAAACTCTGCCGCGAGATTCCCAATTTTTTCTCCATCCGCATCCGCTTGCGCGGCTGCCGGAATAATCTGAATCGGCGGCATCTCCGAATGCAGCGAAGATGTCGCCGATGGTTTCGGGGACAATATAATTCAGTCGGTCACTTACTCAAATCAGCCTTCATAGAAGTGGTTCCAGCCGTCGCCCAGCTTAAAGGAACCTACACGCCAGGTCATATGCGAAGAACCAGCGGTGAACAATTCGTCAATCTCAACGCTTGCCACGTGGTAGTTCAAGTTATCCAGGAAGTGGTAGACATGGGCAGTATCCATCAACCACTGATACAGCTCGTCAAGGTCAGCCTGGGTCCAGTCGGGGGACTGGCAGCGATGAACAAGCGCCTGCAGCTCAGGATCATCCAAGCCCCCCTGAGTCAAGCCATGGGCATAGACATTGCCATCCAACCACGAGGACCACTGGTTGATCTGGTAGATAGAGCTGATGCTGTAGCCAAGGGCAATGTCCCACTCATTGTTTATGACATTCAACTGCTTCTCACCGTAGGCGTTGGCCTCGTAAATATCAACAGTGGCGTTAATGCCGACATCTCTGAGCTGGGTGGCGATCATCTCAAAAAAGGATTGCACGGAAGCCACCGCGTTGGAGGCCAGACGGATATTCAGCTCACCAGGAGCATAACCAGCCTCCGCCAGAAGCTCCTGGGCCTTTTCCTTGTCGTAGCGATAGTAGTTGTTCAGGTCGGAGTTCCATTCATTGTTATAGCCGGTGTAGATGCTGGTACCGATATTGGTAGGGACAGAATCCAAGCCTTCGGAGCAGGCGATATTCAGGCCTTCTCCATCAATGGCATACATAACAGCTTCCCGCAGGGCCTGATTGTCATGGAAGGGGCTGCCTTCGGTTTCATTGAACACCAGGAAACGGAAGGTGCCGCCGGGGTTCGGGCTGGTCTCATACCGGTCGTCCGCCTGGAAGATGGAGACTAGATTATTGTTGACCTGGAACGCCGCCTGGATCGTACCATTCTGCAGTGCGCCCTGCATCTGGGTGTTCTCGGTCAGAATGTCATAACGGATTACATCAACATTCGCCTGAAGGCTGACAGGCGTCAGCTCTTCGGTCTGCCAGAAGTTTTCGTCCTTCTGCAGGACCACATAGGAACCTGCCACATAGTCGATAAACTTGTATGGGCCAACACCCACAGCGTCCGTCGCCATACTGTCAGCACTGGCCTCAAAGGAAGCCTGGGTGACCATGAACACGTTTTCGCAAACCTGCTCCAGCGTACCAACAGAATCGGTGGTCAGAGTCAGGGTGAAGTGCGTATCATCGATCACATCCACGGAATCCACATAGTTCGCCGCAGCGATACCGCCCAAAACAGCCTGGTCAAAGCAGAACTTGACATCGCTGGCAGTGAAGGGGTTGCCCGCTGCGTCAGTGATGTAATCATACAGCTCAAAGTCATATGTCTTGCCATCCTTCTGAGTCCAGCTCTTGGCCAGGCAGCCGGTCATTTCGGTATCGCCAGCTTCGGCCCGCTCCGCCAGGTGCAGATACACCTCGCCAAGGATCAGGTTGGTAAATGGACTGGGAGTAGAAAACGGAGAGAGCGAGGGAATGGTGTTCTTGCAGCCGATGGTGATCATGGTCGGCTTGCCGCTTTCGGTGTTATGCGCCGGGGCATTGTCAGCCGGAGTATTGTTTACGGGCGTGTTGTCTGTCGGGGTAGTGGGGGTGTTGCCAGCACAGGCAGCCAGGCTCAAAACCATGATCAGCGCCAGCAACAAAGCAATACTTTTTTTCATTGGTATCTCCTCAACCTTCTATATAATGTGCTCTTCCGTCTCGGCGAGCTTAGTCATATTATAAATTAAAATATTGATAATATCAATTGACATTTTATCCTAAATTCAGTTGAAGCTGTAGACATTTTTCTTAAAAAATTTGTGCATTATTGCCACATTGACATTTCGCCGATTCAAACTTATTATTATCTTGTCCTCAAAATTGATAATATCATTTTATTAACAGCCTTCCCTTGCAAAATATTACAATTATAGTATAATTATCATGTGGTTCATTTGTTTTTATAATCAAAAATATGCAGGGAGGTTTGACTATGCCTAATTCCGATCCCAAATACATGTTGGTCTACAACCAACTGAAAAAAGATCTCTACGCAAACAAATACCCTGTTGGCTCCCTTCTTCCAACCGAGAGTCAACTGGTGGAGCAGTTTTCCGTCTCCAAGTCAACGATACGCCACGCCATTGCCATGCTGACCGCGGATAAGCTGATTCGGGTCACGCAAGGGCGCGGCGCCGAGGTGGTTTCCATCTCCGCAAAACCGCTGCAGCATAATCGTTACAAAGGCTTTAGCGTTGTTTCTTTCGAGTTTGTTCCGAAGTACGCCGATCACCCCCTCACTGCCAGCAGCTTTCTGATCAAGGTCATGCCCGCCAGCGGAACACCCTGCGCTGAATTAGATGTCCCGGTAAACACGCCCCTATATAGGATTCAATTCTTTCAAATGCTCGGACAGATTACCTATAATTACATTACCACATATATCCCATGCAGCTATGCACCCGATCTGGATGCTCATGCCGCTGAAATCATACGGCTATATCCGTTTATTATGGAGAAATATGGGGTCACATTTACCAACACTTTGGAGAAACTCACCTTTCAGGCTGCCGATATGGTCGAAGCCAGGCTGCTTGGCATCGATATGGGAGCACCCTTGATCCATTGCTTCCGCTCCGTCTACACAGGGGATACCAAATTCCTATATTCCGAGGCGCTGCTTCGCGCGGATCTTCTGACCATGTCTCTCGCGGCGGATTCTCCTGAATATGTGATCTAGGTTTTGGAGGCCGCCTTGCCCCCTCCAAATCAGCACAATGCCTTTTATAGATATAGATTTTATTATGCCATATTTGGCGGTGCGCTCCATCGTCGGAACCGGAGGGGGTTAATAATGGTAAACGCAAACAGACGCGTTGGTACAGATCTGACCAACGGCAACATTTTGAGGGTATTGCTCGTCTACGTCTTCCCATTGCTTCTGGCAAACATTATCCAGCAGCTATATAACGCAGTGGATGTCATGATTATTGGAAGATATATGGGCAATATCGGTACAGTGGGTGTTTCCACCGGCGGCGAAGCCGCCGCGCTCATTACCTTTGTCGGGTCTTCCTTCGGCTCAGCGACCCAAATCTATGTTTCTCAGCTCACCGGGGCAAAAGACGATCACGCCATCAGCGAAGCAATCATCACCTCGATCATATTTTCTCTGGGTCTCGCGCTCCTGTTTGCCATTGCCTGTATTCTGACCTGCGATGTGATTCTGGATTGGCTTAACTGTCCGGAGGGGGCCTTCTCGCAGGCAAAAAGCTATATGATCATCGTCAGCCTTGGGCTTCCGTTTATTTTTGGTTATGATGTAATTTGCGGAATTTTGAGAGGCGCCGGAGAGGTCAAGCGGCCGCTGCTTTTTATCATCATTGCCGCCGTGTCCAACTTTTTTATGGACGTCCTTCTGGTCGCTGTATTCCATCTGGAATCCGCCGGTACGGCCATTGCTACCATTATCGCGCAGTTCGCCTCCTTTGCTGCGGCTTTTTATTTTCTGTATCGGAAGCGAAAGGCTTTTCACATCAGTTTTGCGTTCCAGGATCTAGCCGTTTATCCAGTCCATTTAAAGGTTCTTCTGCAGCTGGGTATTCCCATGTCCGCTCAGGCGATCTTTATTCACTTCACCCAGATGGTCTGTACCTCCAGCATCAACGCTTACGATGATCTCACTTCGTCCGCGGTCAACGTCATCGGCAGTAAGATCCAAAAATTCATCACCGTGTTCAACACCAGCATCACAAATGGTTCCGGCGCTATCATCGGTCAGAACATCGGGGCCAAAAAAATCGACAGAGTACCAAAGATCGTATACACCACCCTCGGCTGTGCTTCGGTCATGTCTGTTTTGGCCTGTATCATCGCGATTTTCCTGCCCCGGCAGGCCTTCTCCCTTTTTACGGACGAGTCAGATGTGATTGAAATGGGCGTTGTTTACATGCGGATCTGCCTGATTATCTTTATTCTGGGTCCGTTCCAGGGCAGCTATCATGCGGTAATCACAGGTGTTGGAAATGCCAGGCTCAACCTGATAAGCGGTGTTCTGGACGGGATCGTCCTCCGGTTGGGGATCAGCTATGGTCTTGCCCACGGTCTTAACATAGGGGTCACAGGTTTTTTCTATGGCAACGCCCTTGCCCGGCTGGCGCCTACCATTATTTCGATCATCTATTTTTACAGCGGCAGATGGAAGAATTTCTGCCTGCTGGACAAACAGACCCGCAGTCAAAAATCCCTATAGAAGCCATCCAAAAAGGAACCTCCCTGGCCGGGAGGTTCCTTTTTAATTTAAGGGATTGTGCATATCGGCTTTAGTCAGCAACAGTAGAAACAGCGACAGCCCGGGTCAA
>CAZCLX010000032.1:0-16737 GCA_964499615.1 uncultured Oscillospiraceae bacterium | reverse complement strand
AACAGCGAATTGTGGAAGCTGGGGGTCCTTGCCAAAACCGAGCACAACGAGGTTGCCCCCGCCCAGCACGAAATGGCCCCCATTTTCACCACCACCAACATTGCCGCCGACCATAACCAGATCACCATGGAGATCATGCAGACCGTGGCAAAGCGCCATGGCATGGTATGCCTGCTCCACGAGAAGCCCTTCGCCGGGGTCAACGGCAGCGGCAAGCATAACAACTGGTCCCTGTCTACCGACACCGGAGTGAACCTCTTGGAGCCGGGAGACACTCCCTATGAGAACGCCCAGTTCCTGCTGTTCCTGTGCGCCGTGATCCAGGCGGTGGACGATTACCAGGATCTGCTTCGAATCTCCGTCGCCTCCGCCGGCAACGACCACCGGCTGGGCGCCAACGAGGCGCCTCCCGCCATTGTGTCCATGTTCCTTGGCTCCGACCTGAGCGAAATTCTGGATGCCATCGAAAACGATGTTCCCTACGACGGCAAGGAAAAGGAGCTGCTTCGCATCGGCGTTCACACCCTGCCAAGGTTCCCCAAGGACACCACTGACCGCAACCGCACCAGCCCCTTTGCCTTCACCGGCAACAAGTTTGAATTCCGGATGCTGGGTTCCTCCGAGTCCATCTCCTGCGCCAACACCATGCTCAACGCCTCCGTGGCGGAATCCCTCCGGCAGTTTGCCGACCGACTGGAAGGCTCTCAGGACTTTGAAAAGGATCTCCACGTCCTTATCAAAGAAACCATCCGGAAACACAAGCGGATCATCTTCAACGGTGACGGCTATGACGAAAGTTGGGTGAAGGAGGCGGAACGCAGGGGCCTCTTAAACCTCAAGACCACGCCGGACGCCCTCAGCCACATGCTGGACGAAAAGAACATCCAGCTACTAACCTCCCATAATGTCTACAGTGAGACGGAGCTTCGCGCCCGTCATGAGGTGAAGCTGGACAATTACTGTAAGATCCTTCGGATTGAGGCGCTGACCATGCTGGATATGGCCCGGAAGGACATTCTGCCTGCCATGAGTGCTTTCTCCGCTGAGCTGGCTCAGGCCGCCCAGGCAAAAGCCGGGCTTCTTTCCGACATTGACTGCTCCTACGAGACAGATACCCTCCGCTCCCTCTCCGCCCTGCTTGGCGCTGCTCACCGGGCGGAAATGAAGCTGGAAAAGGATCTCATGGCAGTCAGCGCCATTCAGGGAAGTGAAGCCTTGGCGGAATACTACAAATCCACCATTCTCTCCGATATGCGTAACCTTCGGATCCCGGTGGACGAAATGGAATCGATTGCTTCCGCCGAGAAGTGGCCCTATCCCTCCTACGGTCAGATCCTGTTCAGTGTAAGATAATTCCGGCAGAATACGGTGGGGCGTGCCGCGGCGGCAGAAGAAAACAGGAGATGAAATCATGAACGAAAACCCGACATTATATTCCCCCCGTTTTGAACATGACGCCTGCGGCATCGGCGCGGTGGTGAGCATCGACGGTATTGCGTCCCACACCATTGTGGATGACGCCCTGTCCATCGTAGAGAAGCTGGATCACCGGGCCGGAAAGGATGCCACCGGCGAAGTCGGCGACGGCGTAGGCGTACTGCTGCAAATCCCCCACCGGTTCTTTGCTTCCCTGAGCTTCCCCATTGGGGAAAAGGGCGACTACGGGGTAGGCATGTTCTTCTTCCCGGAAAACACCCTGCTCCGCCGTCAGGCGCAAAAGCTTTTTGAAGTGATCTGCGGCAAAGAAGGGGTAGAATTTCTATGCTGGCGGGATGTGCCGGTAAACAGCGGGATCCTGGGAAAGGCAGCCCGGGATTCCCAGCCCTTTATCTGCCAATGCTTTGTGAAGCGTCCCCGGACGTTAAGCAAGGGTCTGGACTTTGACCGGAAGCTGTACGTGATCCGCCGGGTGTTTGAACAGAGCAACGACAACACCTATGTCTGCTCCCTGTCCTCCCGAACCGTTGTGTACAAGGGCATGTTTCTGGTGTGTCAGCTGCGGCAGTTTTATCCCGACCTCCAAAGCCCCTTGTGTGAAAGCGCCATCGCTATGGTTCACTCCCGGTTCTCCACCAACACCACCCCCAGCTGGGAACGTGCCCACCCCAACCGGCTGATCCTTCACAACGGAGAGATCAACACCATTCGTGGCAACGCTGACCGGATGCTTGCCCGGGAGGAAACCATGTCCTCCAGCTGCATGCAGCAGGATATGCAAAAGGTGCTCCCGGTGATCGACAGCACCGGCTCCGACTCCGCCATGCTGGATAACACTTTGGAATTTCTCACCATGAACGGCATTCCCCTGCCCCTTGCCGTCATGATTACCATCCCCGAGCCATGGAAGAACGATGCCGGAATGGATCGGGCCAAGCGGGATCTGTACCGCTACTACGCCACCATGATGGAGCCATGGGACGGCCCCGCCGCCATTTTCTTCTCTGACGGCGACATTATGGGCGCCGTTCTGGATCGCAACGGCCTCCGGCCTGCCCGGTACTACATCACCAAGGACCGCCGTCTGGTGCTGGCATCCGAGGTGGGCGTTCTGGACATTCCGCCGGAAAATATTCTCTGCAAATCCAGGCTCCAGCCGGGGAAAATGCTGCTGGTGGACACCGTCGGCAAACGGGTCATCTCCGACGAGGAATGCAAGTCCTACTACGCTGCCCGCCAGCCCTACGGCGAATGGCTGGATAGCTGCCTGGTTCCCCTGGAATCCCTGCCGGTGCCAAATAAAAAGGTGGAGAGCCACACCCAGCTCCAGCGGGATCGGCTGTACAAGGCCTTTGGCTACACCTATGAGGACATCAATGACGCCATTTTGCCCATGGCACGGGACGCGGTGGAAAAAACCGCCTCCATGGGCACAGACATTCCCCTGGCGGTGCTGTCAGAAAAGCATCAGCCCCTTTTTAACTATTTCAAGCAGCTTTTCGCTCAGGTGACCAATCCGCCCATCGACGCCATCCGGGAGGAGGTGGTTACCGACACCACCGTTTACATCGGCTCCGACGGCAACCTTCTTCAGGAGCAGGGAGAAAACTGCCGGGTGCTTCAGGTAAAAGCCCCCATTCTCACCTCCCTGGATCTGATGCGGATCCGCTATATGAGCCGCCCCGGCTTCCAGGTGACCACGGTGAGCCTTCTCTACTATAAAAATTCCTCTCTGGAAAAAGCGTTGGATCGGCTGTTCCTGGAATGTGACCGTGCCTACCGAAGCGGCACCAACATTATCATTCTTTCTGACCGGGGCGTGGACGAATACCACGTTGCCATTCCCTCTCTTCTGGCGGTCTCCGCCGTGGAGCAGCACCTGATCCGCACAAAAAAGCGCACTGCTGTTTCCATCATTTTGGAAAGCGCCGAGCCAAGAGATGTCCACCACTTCGCGACCCTCCTTGGATATGGCGCCCGGGCCATCAATCCCTATCTTGCCCAGGAGTGCATTGAGCAGTTGGTGGATCAGGGGTATCTGGATAAGGATCGGTATCAGGCAGTGCAGGACTATAACCGTGCCATTGTAGGGGGCATCGTGAAAATTGCCTCCAAAATGGGCATTTCCACCATCCAGTCCTATCAGTCCGCCCAGATTTTTGAGGCGGTGGGCATCTGCAAGCCGGTAATCGACAAGTATTTCACCAATACCGTCAGCCCCGTAGGCGGCGTGGGCCTGGATGAAATCGACGAGGGCATCCGGTGGCGGCATGACCATGCCTTCGACCCCCTGGCACTGGGCGTGGACACCACCCTGGACAGTTCCGGTGCCCATAAGCTTCGTTCCGGGGACGAGGCGGAGGATCACCTGTATAATCCCCAGACCATTATCGCTCTGCGGGAGGCTGTCCGCTCTGGCTCCTATGACCGGTTCAAGGAATATACCGCACTTGTGGACAACGAACGCAAGCCTCACACTCTCCGGGGGCTGCTGGAATTTGCCTTTGACAAGACGGAACCCATCCCTCTGGAAGAAGTGGAGAAGGTAGAATCCATCGTCACACGGTTCAAAACCGGGGCTATGTCCTACGGCTCCATTTCCGAGGAGGCTCACATCTGCATGGCCATCGCCATGAACCGCCTGGGAGGAAAATCCAACTCCGGCGAGGGCGGCGAGGATCCCACCCGGTTCGGCACGGAGAAAAACAGCGCCATCAAACAGGTTGCCTCCGGACGCTTCGGCGTCACCAGCAGCTACCTGTGCAGCGCCAGGGAAATTCAGATCAAAATGGCTCAGGGCGCGAAGCCCGGCGAGGGCGGGCATCTGCCAGGGAAGAAGGTCTACCCCTGGATCGCCAAAACCCGGTTCTCCACCCCCGGCGTCTCCCTTATCTCTCCCCCGCCCCACCATGACATTTACTCCATTGAAGATTTGGCTCAATTAATCTTTGACCTGAAAAACGCCAACCGAGATGCCAGGATCTCCGTCAAGCTGGTATCCGAAGCCGGGGTGGGCACCATCGCCGCCGGCGTTGCCAAGGCAGGTGCGGACGTTGTCCTGATCTCCGGCTATGACGGAGGCACGGGAGCCGCCCCCAAAAGCTCCATCCACAATGCCGGGCTTCCCTGGGAGCTGGGTCTATCCGAGGCGCACCAGACGTTGATCCGCAACGGTCTGCGCTCCCGGGTTCGGTTGGAAACCGACGGCAAACTGATGAGTGGCCGGGACGTAGCCATTGCCTGTATGCTGGGAGCGGAGGAATTCGGATTCGCCACAGCGCCCCTGGTGTGCATGGGCTGCGTCATGATGCGGGTGTGCAATCTGGACACCTGCCCTGTGGGCGTCGCCACCCAGAATCCCGCCCTCCGGTGCCGGTTTGACGGGAAGCCGGAATACGTGATGAACTTCATGCGATTCATCGCTCAGGAGTTTCGGGAGATCATGGCAAAACTGGGCGTCCGCACCGTGGATGAGTTGGTGGGTCGCACCGATCTGATCCGCCCAAGGAAAAAGCGGATCACCCACCGGGCGGATACCGTGGATCTTACCGCCCTTCTGGGAGATCTCCCACCCATCCACTACCGTCCGGAGGACAAATACGACTTCCATCTGGAAAAAGCTGTGGACGAAAGTGTGCTGCTGCCGGCGTTCGAGCCTTGGTTCCGGAAGAGGAAGCCCCATACGGAAGCGGTTACGGTTTCCAGCACCAACCGCACCCTGGGCACCATCCTCGGCTCCGAAATCACCCGCCGTTTTGGGGATACTCTGGCGGATGACACCTATACCGTTCTCTGCTCCGGCGGCGGCGGTCAATCCTTTGGCGCTTTCCTGCCCAAGGGCCTGACCCTGAACCTCACCGGCGACGCCAACGACTACTTCGGCAAGGGTCTGTCCGGCGGCAAGCTGATTGTAAAGCCGGAAGAGGAAGCCACCTTCTCCCAGAAAGATAATATCATCATCGGAAACGTCGCCCTTTACGGCGCTACTGGCGGCGAAGCTTACATCTGCGGCGTTGCCGGCGAACGGTTCTGCGTCCGAAACTCCGGCGCGTCCGCCGTGGTGGAGGGCTGCGGAGATCACGGCTGCGAATATATGACCGGCGGACGGGTGGTTATTCTGGGCAGAACCGGGAAAAACTTTGCCGCCGGTATGAGCGGGGGCATCGCCTACGTGCTGGACGAAAACCACGACCTGTACCTGCGGCTGAATAAAGGTCTTGTTTCCATGATGCCGTTGGAACTCCGCCACGATATCCAGGAGGTTCGGCAGATGATTGAAAACCATGTGCGTGCCACCGGTTCCCATTTTGGGGCGCACATTCTTTCCCATTTTGATGAATACCAGCCTATGTTTAAAAAGATTATTTCCCGGGACTATCAGCGGATGCTTGTGTCCATCGGACGCTGTGAGGAAAAGGGAATGAGCCACGAGCAGGCTGTGCTGGAAGCGTTTCATGCCCTTGGGCAGGAAGGAGGAAAATCGCATGGGTAAACCAACCGGCTTTTTGGAATATGACCGAACCGTCAACCTTGCGAAAGACCCTCTGGAGCGAATCCGAAATTTTGAGGAATTCCGCTTGCCCCTGGATCCGGACGCCCGGAGAACCCAGGCGGCCCGGTGCATGAACTGCGGCGTTCCCTTCTGCCAGTCCGGGGAAAACTTCGGCGGGATGTTCAGCGGCTGTCCGCTGCACAACCTGATTCCCGAATGGAACGACGAGATCTATAAAGGCAACTGGAAGGAGGCCCTTCAACGCCTCAGGAAGACCAACAATTTCCCGGAGTTTACCGGACGGGTCTGCCCCGCCCTGTGCGAAGCCGCCTGCACCTGCGGGTTAAACGGCAGCAGCGTCACCGTCCACGACAACGAGCTGTCCATTATCGAAACAGGCTACAAAATGGGCTGGGTCGTCCCGGAGCCACCCGCTGTCCGCAGCGGAAAGCGGGTGGCGGTGGTTGGCTCCGGTCCCTCCGGCCTGGCAGCGGCGGATCAGCTAAACCGCCGGGGCCACAGTGTCACGGTATTTGAACGGGAGAATCGCCCAGGCGGTCTGCTCATGTACGGCATCCCCAACATGAAGCTGGACAAGAAAATTGTCGCCCGGCGAATTTCCCTGATGGAAGCGGAAGGGGTAACTTTCCGGACAAACTGCGACGTAGGCAAGAATGTCACCGCCCAGGCCCTTCTGGAGGAATTTGACGCGGTGATCCTCTGCTGCGGCTCCAAGGAGCCGAGAAACCTCCATGTCCCCGGGCGGGAAGCGGATGGCGTTCATTTCGCCGTGGACTACCTCACCGCCTCCACAAAATTCGTCACCGGGCAGAGTTCAGCCCCTGCCATCACCGCCGAGGGGAAAGATGTGGTGATCGTTGGCGGCGGCGATACCGGCAACGACTGCGTGGGCACCGCCATCCGCCAGGGCTGCGTCTCTGTCACCCAGCTGGAAATGATGGGAAAGCTCCCGGATACCCGGATACCCTCCAATCCCTGGCCTCAGTGGCCCAGGGTGTGCAAAACCGACTACGGCCAGCGGGAATCCATCGCCCGGTTCGGTCACGACCCCAGGATCTACGAAACCACCGTCAAGGAGATCCTTTCCGGCGAAGACGGTGCTGTCAGCGGCATCAAAACCGTGAGGCTCTCCTGGAAAAAGGATCCGTCCTCCGGCAGAATGGTCATGGAGGAAATTCCCGGCAGCGAGGAGACCTTAAAATGCGCTTTGCTGCTGATCGCCGCCGGATTTGCGGGCTGCGAAAGCGGTACGGCGGAAGCCTTTTCCCTGGCCCGAGGGTCAAGAGGAACACTGGTAACCGGGCAGGACGGCTTCCAGACAGAAAATCCCAAGGTATTTGCCGCCGGAGATGCCCGCCGGGGCCAGTCCCTGGTGGTCTGGGCAATCCGGGAGGGCCGGAACTGTGCCCGGGAAGTGGACGAATTCCTCATGGGTTACAGCAATATGCTATAAATGGACTTTCCCCAGTGGATCCCCGGAACGGGACTCGCTGGGGAGATTTTTCTTGACATATGCAGCCGAAGCAGTTAGACTGCATGTGTAGTCTAACTGCTTCAACTAACTGGAGTGTTGGAATATGGAAACATCGAAAATCTTTGAAAGTGAGTATCGCTTCTGCCTGATCCTCTGGGAGCATGAGCCGATTACCTCTATGGAGCCGGTAAAGTTGTGTCATGACAAGCTGGGCTGATCCAGGCCACCACCTACACCGTGATCCGCTGCCTCAGTGACCGGGGTGTGGTGAAAAGTGAGAAAACCGTGGTCTCCTCCCTGATCTCCAGGGAGGATGCCCGGGAAGCCCGGCTGGACGATATGGTGAATAAGACCTTTGAAGGCTCTAGGCCCTCCTTCATTGCCGCCTTTTCCAAAAGCAAGCGGAATCACCCGGCAGGAAATGGAACAGCTGAATGCCTGGATCTCCGACTTTGAGAAGATCTGCCTATGACTGCGCTTTTTCAAAAGGTTCCTATGGCAAGCTTTCATGGCAGCGTCATCATTCAGCATCCAGCCGCAACCCATTGACCGGTAGGAGATCCCGGCAGCTGATCGCGGAAAGGCGGCAGGTTTCCCAGGCTTTGGCTCACTGCGGCGGTGGGACTTATCCACTATGCTCTGATCGCCTATGGACACTTAAAATGGCAGATACGGAAGGCCATCTGTGTCTGCCCCGGTGTCCGGGAATCCGGCAGGATCGGAACCGCCTTTCTTCTGGGCTTTCTATTTTCCCGGATCTATCTGCCCGGTGGCCTTTGGAGCGATCAGGGTGAAGGAGCGGATCAAGTCTGTCATGCTCTATAAAAAGCCATCCTTCTGGCTTTCCCTGGCAAGCGGTTCCCGGCAGACTGTAAATGTACTGCTTATGGGAGTAAAGGACAGTGCGGAGCTTTCCCTCCCGGACACGATGCTTTTGCCGTCTGTTAACCGGGAAACGGGCGATACGGTTTTGCCCTCCTTTCTGCCGGAACTGTATGTTGACCTCCCGGATCTGTGGGGGCACAAATGCGGCGCCAACCGGATGTCCACTGCCTATGCTCTGGGTTACGTTTGGCAGGGAGAGCAATGCAGATGCTGGACAGCTGATTCTGGAGCAGTTCGGCGTCACAGTGGACTATAACGTGGAAATTGATTTTGAAGCCTTTGTTACCATCATTGGCCACCTGGACGGCTGGGCGGCTCTGAACTACGCCCGGATGCGTCATGCCACCCCTGCCGACAGTGACATAAACCGGGCAGGCCGTCAACGCGCCGTGATCGGATCCATACTGGAAAAGTGCCGCTCCATGACAGCGCCGCAAGGCGATGTCTTTTTGATAAAATGAAACCATTTTATCAAAAAATAGTATAAAATTGGCCTCCGGCAGATCCACGGATCGCCGGAGGCCAATTTTATTCCTTGGAGAAAAACGCCACGGCGATGGCGCCGGGACCGATGTGGGTGCCAATGGTTGCTCCAATGGTATGAATGGGCAGGGAGGTTACCACCCCTTCCCATAAGGACGCGCTGTCCCGGATATATTTTTTCAGCATTTCATCGCTCAGCCCGGTATATCCCAAGGCGTAAGGCATCTGGTAGTCCACCCCGCCGGCCTTTCCGATCTCCTGAATCAAAAAGTTATTGCCATTGCGGGATCCCCGTGCCTTACCCAGCATGGCAACCTCTCCATCCCGGACGGTGACCACCGGCTTGATTGCCATTGCCTCACCAAAAAACGCCACCGTTTTAGAGATCCTGCCGCCTTTTTTCAGGTATTCCAGGGTATCCAGCACGCCGATCACATGAACCCGCTCCCGGGCTTGCTCCAAAGCCTCGGCAATTTCCCCGGCGGAAATGCCTTCCCCCGCAAGCCGGATCGCATATTCCACCAGCAGCCGCTCCCCCAGGGTGGCGCTTTTGCTGTCCACCACAAATACCCTGCCAGGGTAATCCTGGGCTGCCAACGACGCGCTCTGCCACGTACCGGAAAGCTTGGAGGAAAGCGTGACAACCACCACTTTCTCCCCCTTGGCCTCCGCTTGGTCAAAGGCCTTGGAAAATTGGCCAGGAGAAATGAGACTGGTTATAGGCAGGGTATCGCTTTCCAGCAGCTTTTCATAAAACTCCCGGTGGCTCAGATCCACCCCATCCCTGTACTCCCGCTCTCCAAACCGAATGGTCATAGGCAGAACTGTAAGATTTTCCGGATGGGGCGGCAGAATATCCGAGGCAGAATCGGTAAGAATCCGTATTTTTCCCATGGTCTTCCTCCACAGATTTTTCCCAAGTATATCACTCAAATGTTGACATGTCAACATTTATTTTGATCCCTTTTCCTGAAGCTTGGAATAATATCTTTCCCGCTATTGAAATATGCGAGGCTTTTCGCTATAATGTGTTCGAATAGGAGGGCATCGTATGACAATCGACGATTTAAGAATTGGACAGTCCGGTGTCATCGCCCAGGTAGGCGGCGAAGGGCCTCTGCGGCTTCGCTTTTTGGACATGGGTCTGATCCCCGGAACCAAGGTAACGCTGGAAAAAGTCGCTCCCATGGGAGACCCCATTCAGCTTCAGCTTCGGGGCTATGATCTGACCATACGCCGGGAGGATGCCAGAAAAATCACGCTCCGGGAGGAACCACTATGATTTTCGCGCTGGCAGGCAATCAAAACTGTGGAAAAACCACTCTTTTTAACGCTCTCACCGGTTCCAACCAGCATGTGGGCAATTTTCCTGGGGTGACGGTGGATCAAAAAATGGGCACCATCCGGGGCACCGACCATCAGGTGGTGGATTTACCCGGCATCTACTCCATTCGCCCTTACAGCCAGGAAGAGATCGTAACCCGGGATTTCATTCTCAAATCCAAACCGGATGCTATTTTAAATATTGTAGACGCGACCAACATAGAACGGAACCTATACCTGACCTTACAGTTGCTGTGCCTCCAGGTGCCTATGGTCATCGCCCTGAACATGATGGACGAGCTTCGGGGCAATGGCGGCAGCGTGGACGTGACGAAAATGAGTCAATCGCTGGGGGTTCCCGTGGTTCCCATCAGCGCCGCGAAAAACGAGGGCGTTGCCGAACTGGTGGAGACATTGGTGGACACCGCCTCCCGAAGAGTTCAGCCCAAGGTGCTTGACTTCTGCCCCGACGGTCCTGTTCACCGGTGCATCCACGCGGTGTGCCACACCATCGAGGATCATGCCGTCCGGGCTGGGATCTCCCGCCGGTTCTGCGCCACCAAGCTCATCGAAGGAGACGAGGACTTTTACACGCTTTTGGATCTGAGCCAGAACGAAAAAGAACTGATCGAGCACTCCATCATCGAGATGGAATTTGACACCGGCTATGATCGGAACGCCGCCCTGGCGGATATGCGCTACAACTTTATTGAAAATGTCTGTACTTCCTGCGTCACCAAGACCAAGGAAAGCAAGGAACACCGGCGCAGCGCCGCCATTGACCAAGTGCTGACCCACAGGGTATTTGCCATCCCGGTGTTTATCGCCATTATGTGTCTGGTGTTCTTCCTTACCTTCAATGTGATTGGAGCCGCTCTCCAAAATGTAATGGAGTATGCGGTAGATGGGCTGACCCAGCTTGCGGATCGGGGTCTCACCGCCTACGGAATCAATCCGGTGGTTCACAGTCTGATCATTGACGGCGTGTTTGCCGGTGTGGGCAGTGTCCTCAGCTTCCTGCCCCTGATCGTGACGCTTTTCTTCTTCCTGTCTATACTGGAAGACTCCGGCTATATGGCCCGGGTTGCCTTTGTGATGGACAAGCTTCTTCGAAAAATCGGCCTGTCCGGACGGAGCTTCGTGCCTATGCTCATTGGCTTCGGCTGCTCCGTGCCTGCCATTATGGCCACCCGGACACTTTCTTCCAACCGGGACCGGAAAATGACCATTCTTCTCACCCCATTTATGAGCTGCTCCGCGAAAATTCCCATCTACACTCTGTTTGCCTCTGCCTTTTTCCCCGGAAAGGAGCTTTTTGTCATGATTCTCCTGTACTTCGGCGGTATGGTAGCGGGCGTTCTTGTGGCTCTGCTGCTGAAAGGCACCCTGTTCCGGGGAAATCCGGTTCCCTTTGTTATGGAGCTTCCCAACTACCGGCTGCCCTCTGCCAGAAGCGTACTGCTTCTCATGTGGGAGAAGGCCAAGGATTTCCTGACAAGAGCTTTCACCGTCATTTTCCTTGCCACCGTGATCATCTGGTTTTTACAGTCCTTTGATCCCCGGCTGAATGTTGTGCAAAACAGTCAGGACAGTATTCTTGCCGCCCTGGGGCAGCTGATCGCTCCGATTTTTGCCCCCCTGGGCTTCGACGACTGGCGGATGGTCACCGCCCTGATTTCCGGTTTCACCGCCAAAGAAGCGGTGGTGGGTACCTTTGGCGTCATTCTGGGGGTTACCAACGACCAGCTCCGCGCCGCCATTGCCTCCCTTTTCACCACTGCCTCCGCCGCCAGCTTCCTCACTTTCTGCCTGCTGTACACCCCCTGCGTTGCCGCGGTGGCAACCATCCGTCGGGAGCTGAACTCCACTGGGAAAACAGTGCTGGTTATGTTCTTCCAGTGCGCCGTGGCATGGCTGTGTGCCCTGGTGGTGTACAGGGTGGCGCTGGTGCTATGAATACGCTGGACTATCTGCTGGTGGCGCTCATTGCCGCCTACTGTCTGTACATCCTTCTTCGCCCCAACAAAGGGGATGGCTGCCGCGGTAACTGCGTCCACTGCCGCAAAAAATGCCAAAAAAGCGACCATGACCGCCTTTAATCGGCGGTCATGGACTTATTTTTAAAAAAGAATTGCAAACCGATTTTTGGTCATGCGTCACACTGATACCACAGCTCGGCCATACCCAGTCGGGCAACATCGCCTTTGCGGAAACCGGTCTCTTCGTAAGCACCGACGATTGAGCCATCCAGCAAACCGCACGTCAGATCCAAATAGTCCTTGACGATCTGCTTAGGAATGGTCACAGCGTCATGACCAACGCCCAGCTTATCATAGCTTGCTTCCAGCGTCCACAGCTTTGCCATGGTCTGATTGCAGATCTCAATAAGCTTGGTGCCATTGTTCGGCTGACGCATCAGGATAATGCCCACGTTGGCGGTATCTCCGCTGAACAGCGTTCGGCTGGTTTCGTCCAGGAAGCACATCTCCCCGTCGGAATGGCCCGGGGTGTGTATCGCATTCAAGACACGGCCACCCAAGTCAATCTCCATGCCGTCGGTGATCGGCTCCCAGTGATAGGTTGGATCCTCCTCCTGGGGAGGAAGCAGCGCCAGCAGCTCTTCCACACTGGCCTCAGGATAGCGGATGGGCGCACGAGTCGTAATGTAGTACCGGCGAATATAATTCATGTCGGCGCTGCCCATCGTCTTCTCCATTCCGTCAAGCATCTGCCGCATCAGACCGCCGTCCTTGGGGTTCAGATAGACCTTCACGCCTGGAAACTGCTTGACGCCGCCATCGTGATCAAAGTGTCCGTGAGTAATCAGTATGACCAGGGGCTTGTCCGTCAGCTCCCGAACCGTGTCGCGAAGATTTCCTATGCCGCATCCGGTATCGATGAGTGCAGTGCGCTCCCTGCCTTCCACCAAAAAGGCGTTAACCAAGCGGAACTCACTCAGGCACCAGGTACCGGGAGCAATCTGGGTAACTTCATGCTTGAGGCGTGCCATTACTGCTCCATCTCCTTCATAGCTTTCTCTTCCTTCTCGTCACTCATATGCTTGACGGCTTCGCTGACCTTGCGCATATCGTCGTCAGACATATTGTAGATGAACTTGTAGCAGATAAAGGTGATGATACAGCCGATCAAAGGCCATACGCCGCCAAGGATCTTGATGTTCTGCGCGACCCCTGCCAGCTGGCCCATGGAGCCCAACGTTGCATCATAGCCCAGCATGTCCAGAACCAGCGCAATGATAGAGGTGGAAGCAGAGGCAGCAAAGAAGACAATGAATGTAATGGTTGCGTAAACGGTTCCGTCATTGCGAACGCCGGTCAGATAAGCCTGGTAGTCCACAGCGTCCGCGATCAAGGACCACAGCAGCAGGCTGGAAGAAGCGCTAAAGCAGGCAGAAACGACCTGGCAGATCACCCAGGTAATGGGTGTCATGGGAGCGAAAGCCGTAATGCCATAGCAGACTCCTGCCAGCAGCATAGGCCAGGTAACCAGGTTTTTCTTACCGAATTTCTTAACCAGAGGCTTAATCAGCACCATGGCAAGCAGCATGGGAACAACGGATCCCAGAGAAAGGATCGACAGCATGGAGGTATCGTGGAAGTAAACCATAAACACGTACTGATTGATGGTGGAAATCGGCTGCGTAAACAGCTTAGTTGCCACATAGGCCAGCACAACCGCAATCATGACCCGGTTTTTCAGGAAAGACTTCGCAACCTGGAGGTAGTTAACCTTCTCTCCAGCAGCGGAAATATTGCTGTCGGGCGTAACCAGAACGCGCTCCTTCATCAAGTTATGGGACAGAATCAGGCAGGCAACGCAGAAAACGCCAAGAATCACCGTCAGCAGAACAAAGCGGCTGGCAATGGGATCTTCGTTTGCATCAAACAACAGCAGGGGCGCAACCGTGGTGGGGATAATATTGCCCACGAAGGAGCCGATGGAGCGGAAATTGGAAAGCTCGGTACGCTGCAATAGATCGGTGGTGATAATGTTGCTCATCGCTCCGTAGGGAACGTTGATAAAGGTGCCCACAATTCCCCAGATGAAGTAAACGATCAGGATCCATGCGATCTTGCCCACATAAGGCATCGCTTCCACGTTCAAGAAGAGGATGACCGTAAAGATCACATAAGGAATGGCGAACCACTTCAGATACGGCTTCATTTTGCCGTATTTCGTTGCGGGACGGTTATCCACAACCTGTCCGATAAACGTGTCATTCAATGCGTCCAGGAGCTTGCAGATAAAGACGATAGAAGCGAAGTGGATGGCGTCAATGCCAAGGATGTTGACACAGAACAGCATCAGATAGCTGTTGACGATAACCTGGAGGCTGTTAAAGCCCATATCGCCCAGCAGATAGCCGACTTTGTCCTTACCGCCGAAGGGAGGCGCGTTTTTTACGTTTTTGACGTAAGCCTCATTTAGGGTAGCTGTTTTTGCCATAGAGATTCTCCTTTTCTTCATAATATATATCACTGTTGGCCCGCAGGATAATACGGGGAGTGACCTGATGAACGGCGGGCAGCGGCTCGCTGCGAATCAGGGAGTTCATGAGCAGCTGCAGCGCTTTGTAGCCGATCTGTTCCGGATGTTTATCAATGACCGCATCCAGGGTACGGTTTTGCAGAGCCTGATAGCTCTCCGGGAACATTTCGCTGCCGATGAATGCCTGAGGCCGGATCCCGGTATAAGTGATCGCCCGAAGCAGGGAGTGGGTGTGCCTGGCACAGGTGGCGTATACACCCACCAGATTGGAATATTCCCGAAGCTTTTCAATCAGCACTTCTCTCTGATCCAAGCTCAGCTCCAGCGGAATTTGGACAACGGTCAGATCCTGCCGCCAATCCGACAGGCAGGCGGCACAGGCCGCACCGTTGGGATCCGGCCCCTCCGGCAGCAGCTGATTGACGATGACTACGGTTCCTGGAGTGTGGATGCATTTGGACAGCATCTCCCCCGCCAGATTGCCTGCCAAAGTGTCATTGACCTCTACTCTGCAAATATCCGCAAGTCCGCTGGGACTTCGTTCGAGAACAACCACTTTCGTCCCGCTGCCGATGATCCGGTTCAGAATCGCTTCCGCCTCGCTGTTCAGGCTCATGCCGTAAATCACGACCCCTTCATAGCGCACAGGCTGTTCCCGGTAGATCTGCCTCAGAACCCGCTTTAAATCACCCTGTGCGGTTTCCATGGAATTCACACCGTAGTAAAACTCCTGAAACACCACATGAAACTGTGCCGACTCGTCCCGGAAGGAAAGATATCCCTCCAAAATTCTGTTCAGGAAATACCGTCCGTTAGGCTCATTAAGGGGAAATACCAGCGCAATGTGCAGCGGCTGCTTGCGTAAGGACGCCGCCGCCATGTTGACTGCGTAGCCCTGTTCCCGGGCAATGCGAAGAATTTGTTCCTTAACCGCACTGCTGCATCCGCCCTTGCCGTTGAGCACCCTGTGGACGGTGGTCAGGGAAACCCCCGCCTGGTCGGCAATTTGCTTTAATGTGACTTTTGTTCCCATATTTACACCCCATTTGATCTCTACGTAAAATTTTACGAAAAATTTTTACGTAAACGTTTTCTCAAATTTTGTGTATAGATTATACATAATTTTTCTCGGTTTTGTAAATTGTGACTTCATACGAGTTTTTTACGGAAAATTGTATAAAATCAACAAGAGTCAGACCTGTAAGACTTTTTCCCCCGAAGGCAAAGGCAGAACCCGCCACCGTCATCGCTTTCGTCTGGCTGGGAGTGGGTGGAGCGGTTCGGCGGGAACCTCACCCGGGACGGCATCAATTATCTTCTGTCCTGGGAAAACGGCGGCAGAGAAGTCTCCGAATGGGCCATCAACACCTATGTTGATGAAGGGTTCTACCAGTTATGGCAATATCCCTTTACCCTCTATGACGGCATTTCGTATGATGTCACCCGGCAAGGGGAGGACATTCTGGTTATTGACGCATCCCGCGGCGATACCGGTTTTTCCCGGACGGAGATGCTGTTTCACTTCTATCCGAATGAACGTCTTTCCGGTATCGAGAAAAGCATCGTCTTTACAGATGCGGGACAACCCCGGACACGCAAATAGAGGTGCTGAAACGTTTCTGTCCTCCGCAGGTGCTCCCTCCGGGGGAGCTTTTGGCTTGTCCGGAGTGCCACGCCCCGCTGTGGAGAAATTATGGAAAAGGTCGGTAAAAAGTGTTGCATTTGGGATATAAGTATGGTATAGTGTGGGGTTGAAAGAGATTTTATTTAACGAAGGAGACCGAATACTGTATGGTATCTCAGGATCATATTCGCAACATTGCCATCATTGCCCACGTTGACCACGGCAAAACCACGTTGGTCGACAAAATGCTGAAACAGGGCGGCGTCTACCGGGAAAATCAGGCCACCGTGGAGCGGGTCATGGACTCCGGCGATTTGGAGCGGGAGCGGGGCATCACCATCCTGGCAAAGAATACCGCCGTATTTTATAAGGATTACAAAATTAACATTGTGGACACACCGGGCCACGCTGACTTTGGCGGCGAGGTGGAGCGAATTCTCAAAATGGTCAACGGCGTTATCCTCCTGGTGGACGCCGCGGAAGGCCCCA
>CAZCLX010000031.1:0-16821 GCA_964499615.1 uncultured Oscillospiraceae bacterium | reverse complement strand
CCGATTTATTCAGAGCTTCCTTACATGATGAACTGGATGGCGCAGAAAGCGGCGTAAATCAGGAGAAGGGCGATGCCCTGGAAGCGGTACAGCTTTCCCTTAAAGAGGGCGGGCAGGGTCAAAAAGGCCATGACGAACAGCATCAGGGGGATGTCCAGCACAAGGGAGGCATTCATTCCGGCAATGGTGCTGGACTGGGGGATCTGGAAGGGCGCCAGCACGGTAGACACGCCGGAGACCAGCACCAGATTGAAGATATTGGCGCCGATGACGTTGCCCAGGCTTAGTGCGCCGTGGCCCTTCACAAGGGACGTAATGGCGGTGACCAGCTCCGGCAGGGAAGTGCCCAGGGCAACAAAGGTCAGCGCGATGACAGACTCGGGAACACCCAGGGCCTCAGCAATCAGCGTGCCGTTATTGACAAGGAGATTCGCGCCTACAGCGATCAGGGCAGCGCCCAGAACCAGCATAAAAACGCTTTTGCCCATGGGAATCTCTTTGCCTTCCTGCCCCGGTTCGGCAGGAGCGGAGGGATTCTTCATTCCGTGGCGGATGGTCAGAAACATGTAAATTCCAAAGATTGCCAACATGACAATCCCCAGCCAGCGGCTGAAATAACCGGTGAGATAGGCAGTGAGGCAGTAAATTGCGGCGGAAAGGAAGAAGAAAATGACCGGCATTTTCAGCGTTTTGGGATCTACCGGGCTGGGACGGACGGCTACAGTGATGGCGGCAATGAGAGAGGCGTTGCAGATGATGGAGCCAATGGCATTGCCGTAGGCAATTTCGCCGTGGCCGCCCACCGCCGAGGTGGCGGAGACCATCACTTCCGGCAATGTGGTGCCGATGGAGACCACTGTCGCGCCGATGATCAGCTCCGGGACATGGAACTTTTCCGCGATTCCGGTGGCGCCGTCTACAAACCAGTCGCCGCCTTTGATCAGCAGGACAAGACCCACCAGGAACCAGAGTACAGGGATTAGCATAACGTACACTCCTTTTCATATTTGTTGCTTTTGAAAAAAAGAACCTGCCACTTCCGCTTGGAAATGTCAGGACAAAACTGGAGACAATCGCACACGGACATCCAGCCGGAAGCACATGAGTCTTGCAGATTAGCGGCAAGCCAGGTCAAATAGACCGGGAATGTTGACCAGCCGCACGCGTTACACGCCTGCTACTCCCCCACATCAGTATTCTTATAGGAAAATGCTACCACAAGGAGCCGGAAAAGTCAACCCTTTCCGGCTCCTAAAATATTTTTTATCGGTGAATGGCGTATTCCACCGGGGTGTCCGCCGGGAGATCCAGCAGCTCCGGATGGGCCAGCAGCTCCTTGACCAGGGCCACGGTGCCGGAGTAGTAGTAGCCGTCGGCGATCCGCTCATCCAGGGTGATGCCGATGGGAAGCACCTCGTGCAGCTCACCGGAGCCGCCGCCGGAATACTCCATCTTCCACTGCTTCTTTCCAATGACGATAAAGCAGGAGTTGGTGCCCCAGTTGACCAGATGGTGGTAGCCCCCTTCCAGGCCGATGGAGCCAAGATTGGACAGGAAAATGGAAGCGTGATTGGGGTCGGAGCCGACAATGAACTGGGGAACCCGTCCACGCTTGTCCAGCCACAGGACGGCTTTAACCACCAGGTTGATTGCCCACTGGGGGAACTTTGCGATGATCTCCATGGCGCCGGAAGAGGTATCCAGCACATCGTCCCGCCGGGTGTCATGAATGGTTTTCATGATTTTTTCGTGGTAGGAGTCCATGGTTTCCTTCTCATCGAAGGTGAGATAGGCGAGGCCTTCCTCGGATTTGTCGTCAAAGCGCTTTTTGACCACGAACGCCAGAGTGGTATTATCCCGCTGGTAAACCTTCCCGTTGCAGATAAAGCGGTTCATCCTTGGCCGCAGGACAAAAGCTTTTCCGATGGCGGCGCTGAGGACATGGAAAAAGGTGTATTTATCTTCTGTTCTGCCTTCGTTCTTCTTCGCAAGGTACGCATCCAGAGGCCGAATGTCCACATCCAGAGATATGTAGGCCTCATTGTCCGCCCGGTTGGGCATGACCCCAGGCATCATGCGGTTCAGTGGCGGCAGATCCTTCAGCCATACGGCGTCGGGGCGATCCCCCCATTTTTTCTTTTTTTCTCCCATATAAAACCCTCCGTGACGAGTTAATATAAAATCCATCGCATATTATACCAGATAATTCCGATAAAAGCAAATTAAGTTTTGACAGCATCCGAAAGAAATCTGTGCTACCATAGCTCGGGATGGAGGGCTGCTTATGAAAAAATGGCAGGAGATCGGATACGCGGTTTTTATGGGTATGGTGGTTCCCTGGCTGGTGGTGTCGGCTGCGGTGATCCGGATGGAGAGCCGTGCGCCGGAGGCGGAGAACACGGAACAGTCTTCCAGTGCCGCCAGTGGGGAGACAAGTGTTTCCATGACGGCTCTGGTGCGCCGGGAAGATGGCAGCGTGGAGGAATGGAACATGGACGAGTATTTGACCGGTGTGGTGCTGGGGGAGATGCCGGCATTCTTTGAGCCGGAGGCGTTGAAAGCCCAGGCGGTGGCGGCCAGAACTTACGCGGCGAAGGCAATGATGACCGGAGGCAAGCATGGTGACGGAAGTGTATGCATGGACAGCCAATGCTGCCAGGCTTACCAGGATCCCGGCGAGTATCTGTCTTCCGGCGGCACGGCGGAGGATGTGGCGAAGATTCGCCAGGCGGTGGCGGATACCTCCGGCTATGTCCTTACCTATGGTGGGGAACTGATCGAGGCGGTGTATTTTTCCTGCTCCGGCGGCAGTACCGAAGACGCGGCGGCAGTATGGGGAATGGATGTGCCTTACCTTCAGGCAACGGACAGCCCCGGAGAGGAAAACGCTGCCTACAATACCGATTCCGTTACTTTTACAGCCGCCCAGTTTCAGCAGGCCCTGGGGAAATCTCTGCCAGGCGACCCAGAGACATGGTTTGGAGAAGTAACCTACACGGATGGCGGCGGCGTCGCGGAAATGGAAATCGGCGGAGAAACCTACACCGGGATTCTCCTCCGGCGGCTTTTGGGACTAAGGTCTACGGCCTTTACCGTCGCGGCGGAAAGCGGCAGTGTCCGGATCGAAACCAGAGGATACGGTCACCGGGTGGGTATGAGTCAATACGGCGCGGATGCCATGGCGGCGGCGGGAAGCTCTTTCCAGGAGATCTTAAGCCATTACTACAGTGGAACGACATTGGAGCTTTGGGGAAAATCGACAGAATAACCGTTGCAAATAAAGTTGAAATATGTTATACTATCCAAAACAGAACCTAGGAGGCTCGAACATGCAGCTGAAAATCGATGGACACATCATAGACGCAAAGCAGGAACAGTCGCTGCTGGATTTGGTGGAGGCGCTGAAACTGGACAGCCCTTTGCTTTCCCTCCGCCCCTTGGCCGCGAAAATTGCCGGGGAAGTGTTTACCTTGAACTATATTCCGGTGCGCCAGAAGGACGCGGAGCCTAGCCGCTCATCTATTCGCCGGGCTATGGCGGCATCCGGGGGCACAGTGCGTCTGCTTCGCTATGAGGATGATCCGGGTCGGGAGGCTTATATTCGGACGGCGCAGTTCGTGATTTTCCTTGCCATCCGGCAGCTCTGGCCCAATGCCAAGGCAAAAATCAGCTGCACGTTAGGCTCCAGTGTGTTTATTTCCGTGGCGAACGCGGCGGATTTTTCCGTGGACAGGCTACGGGGGCAGATTCAGAAGGTGATACAGGAGAATATCCCTCTGATCCGGCAGCGGGTTCCCCTTAACTATGCGAGAGATCGTTTTCACGCCGACGGGCAGGAGGACAAGGCGCGGCTCCTGGCCTGGCGGAATACAGACTATTTTGACCAGTATATTCATGGCGATTTTGCCGACTACTATTATGGGGAAATGCTTCCCGCAACCGGATATGTAACGGTGTGGGACATTCAGGCAGCGGAGGGAGGCTTCCTCCTGGCGTACCCGGACGATCAGAACCCGGACGTGGTTTCTGCCTTCCCGGAGATGCCTCACTTTTTCAGCGTATTTTCCGAGGGAGAGCGGTGGTGCCGCCTAATGGAATGCGAAACCGTGGCGGATCTGAACCAGCTGACTGCCTCCGGAAAGATCCGGGAGCTGATCCGGGTCAATGAGGCGCTTCACGAAAAGCGTTTCTCCCAGGTGGCGGACATGGTTTGCCGGAGAGAGGCCCAGGCAGTGATGCTGGCAGGCCCCAGCTCCTCCGGAAAGACCACCTCTGCCCACCGGCTTGCCACCCAGCTTCGGGTGTACGGGAAAAAGCCGGTGCTAATGAGCCTGGATGATTACTACATTGATCGGGATCGGATTCTTCCGGGACCGGATGGGAAGCTGGATCTGGAGCATATCAACACCATCGACACGGAGCTTTTCCGCAGCCAGATGGCGTCCCTCCTGGCAGGGGAGGAGATACAGCTGCCTTCCTTCAATTTCCTGACAGGGAAGCGGGAGTGGAAAAAGCGCTATCTGCGGCTGGATAAGGACAGCGTGGTGATCGTGGAGGGACTTCACGGCTTAAATCCGCTGATGCTCCCGGAGAATGTGGGCAAGCATTCCATTTTCCGGATGTATGTCAGTCCGCTGCTGCCTCTTAACATGGACGACCACAACCGGATCCCCACCAGCTACCTTCGCCTTCTCCGCCGGATTGTCCGGGACTACGAGACCCGGGGTGCTTCGGTGCAGAGAACCATCGGTATGTGGGATTCCGTCCGGCAGGGGGAGAAGAAGTGGATTTTCCCCTTCCAGGAGAACGCGGATGTGATTTTCAACAGCTCCACATTATACGAGCTTGCGGTTCTGAAAAAGCATATTTTCCCCTTGCTCACCGCAGTGGAGCCGGAGGATGAATGCTACGACGAGGTGCGGGGTATTGTGAAAATCCTGAACTATGTCCAGGAAGCGGACGTGGACGACGAGATCCCGCCCACCAGCCTTGTTCGGGAGTTCATCGGCGGCAACAGCTTCTACCGATAAAAAACAGGCGGCAGCGTCCTCGCTGCCGCCTGTAACAATAGAAAAATTACGGTAAAACCGTCGGAAGTGTAGATGCCGCGGTGGGAAGATTGGAAACTGCCGACGCCACAGGCGGACAGGGATACTTCAGCACCAGGGATACCAGCAGACAAATGAGGATGGCGCCAAAGCCGGTGACCATCCACAGACTGCGCCGGCGGAACATCTCTTTGACGATAAACAGCCACACCAGAGCAAATGCGGAAACCAGCAGGACAACCACGGCTGCAATGATTTTTACAGCATTCCATCCTCTTCCGGCGAAGATGATATACAGCAGAAATGCCACAGCATCTCCTGCAAAAATCTTTATCATCATGCTTTCCAGTTCGCGATAACGGTTTCTCCTTGCCACGTCTGATCCCTCCACTTTTGCTCTTGTTCATATCTTAGCACATCCCGTCAAAAATTGCAATCTTTTTGGAGAGAAAGTGCAAAAAAAATCTCACAGAGATCCACACCGATAGACAAAGGCTCCCTGGGCAACAGCAGGAGTCATTTGCGGCGCGTAACAATTTTGTTGAATAAAGTATTGCGCGAATGAAAAAAGAATGGTATACTAGGGAAGAATTTGAATTATGATACGGATCCGGAGGAAAAGGAAGCTGATATGTCGGAACCGCAATACCGGCTGGAAGGAATCGTCCACAGCCGAAATGACGCCGTGGAGGACTTTGAAGGGCCGCTGGATGTTATTTTCCTGCTGCTGAGCAAAAATAAAATTGAAATTCAGGACGTGTCCATCACCGCAATCCTGGAGCAATACCTGGCATATCTGGACGAGATGCAGCGAATGGATATGGAGATTGCCAGCGAATTTATTACCATGGCATCCCATTTGATGCTGATCAAGACAAAAATGCTGCTTTCCGCGGCAGAGCGGGAGGAAGCGGAATCGGAGCTGGATCTGCTGCGGCAGGGGCTGATGGACCGCCGCCGCAAGGAGGCCATGGAGCAGATTCGATTGGCGGTGACCCAGCTGGAACCGAGAAACGAAATCGGCAGGGGCCTTTTCACCAAGGGGCCGGAGCCGGTTCGCCGGGAGCAGGTCTACCGCTATCAGCATGATAAGGCGGACATTTTCCGGGCACTGGATACCATCTCCCAGCGCCGAGGCAGGCTTTTGCCGCCTCCGACGGACAGCTTCCGGGGAATCGTGGGAAAGGAACCCTATCCCGTGACCCGGAAAGCAGGGGAGGTGCTCCGCAGCCTGATCCTCCGGGGCGTGGAGCGGCTGAAAAATCTGTTTCGAGGCAGTAAGACCCGTTCAGAGATCGTCGCCACCTTTCTGGCGATCCTGGAGCTGTGCCGCACGGACTCCGTGACGCTGGAGGACGATGTGACCGGCGAAAATCCCAACGTGCGGCTGCTGAACCGGAAAAATCAAACAAAAGAGGAGATGACCTGAGATGGAACAGACGGATCTGGAACGTGCCATTGAGGCCATCCTGTTTGCCGCCGGAGAGCGGGTGGAACTGTCCCGGCTGGCGTTCGCGCTGGACGTGGAGGAAAGCGCCGCTGCCGCCGCTGTGTCAGAGCTGATGGATCGGTATGCCTATGAGCGCCGGGGGATACGGATCCTTAAGCTGGAGGACGGTTACCAGATGGTATCCTCCGGGGAGATGGCGGACTATGTGACAAAGGCGCTGGAGACGAGAAAGCCCCCCAAGCTGTCCGCTTCCCAGTTGGAAACACTGGTGATCATCGCCTACTATCAGCCTGCCACCAAAGCCATGGTTGAGCAGATCCGGGGGGTGGACAGCGCGTACTCTGTCGGCGCATTGCTGAACAAGAAGCTGATCGAGGAGGCAGGGCGGCTGAATGTCCCCGGAAGGCCCATCCAGTACCGGACGACGCCGGACTTTCTCCGAACCTTCGGCCTGAGCTCCCTGGAGGAGCTTCCACCAATCGAAAAGGTTTCTTTCAGTGAACCGGAAACCATTCTGGAACCGGCGGAGGAGGCAAAGTGATGGGCTGGCTGATTGCCTTGGGCATTCTTTTGCTTCTGGCGATGCTGCCCCTGGGGGTGTTTGCCCGGTACGACAGCGGGGGCGCCGTGGTTCGGGTCATTCTTGGCCCTGTCCGGATTACCTTGCTCCCCAGAAAAAAGAAAAAGCCGAAAAAGAAGGCGGAGCCAAAGAAGCAGGGGAAAAAAAGCGCGGCTCCTCCGGCTGAGAAGAAGTCACCGTTTCCTGAAAAGGCGGCCTCCGGCGGCAGCCTGACGGATTTCCTCCCGCTGGTGAAGATCGGACTTGAGATGCTGGATTGCTTCCGCCGAAAGCTACGGGTAAATATTCTGGAAGTAAAACTGATTTTGGGCGGGGACGATCCCTGCGACCTGGCGGTAAACTACGGAAGAGCCTGGGCGGCTGTGGGAAATCTGCTGCCAAGCTTAGAAAGGGTTTTGGTGATCCGTCAGCGGGAAATTGAAGTGGAGTGTGACTTTACCTCCAATGAGACGCTGGTTATTGCCCGGCTGGAACTGACAATCACTCTGGGAAGGCTGATTTCTCTGGGGGTTGTATACGGGGTGCGGGCGCTGGTTACTTTTATGAAAATTCAGAAGAAAAGAAAAGGCGGTGCGTATAAATGAGTCAAAAGCTTCCCAATATGCTGGAAAGCACCATTCAGAAAATCCGGGAAATGGTGGACGTGAATTCGGTGGTGGGTGAGCCAATCACCACCCCCGACGGCGTGACCATCATCCCTGTGTCCAAGGTCAGCGTTGGCTTTGGGGGCGGCGGTTCCGATTTCACCACGAAGCATACAGCTCCCGGCGGGGAGAACCCCTTCGGTGGCGGCGTGGGCGCCGGGGTCAAGGTCACCCCGATCTGTTTTCTGATCGTGAAGGACGGCGCCGTTCGGATGATGCCGGTGGCGGAGGCTGCCAATACTACAGCGGATCGGATCGTGGAAATGGTTCCGGATACGCTGGACAAGATTGCCGCCTTTGTGGACTCCAGGACGGCAAAAAAACCGGAATAAAGCGCCCTTCCCCGGGGGATACTGTACCCGGGTGAGAAATATGAAACGAATTTTCGCCGGGACGGCGGCTGCGTTGCTGGCCGCCGTCCTGCTTTTGCCGGTTCCCGCCGGAGCGGTCAGCGCAAGAAGCGCCATTGTCCTGGATGCCGTCACCGGGCGGGTACTGTTTTCCCGGGAACCGGACATAGAGAGCCTGATTGCCAGCACCACGAAAATCATGACGGCGCTGGTGGTGTGCGAGCAGTGTAACGTTCTGGACAGAATGCGGATCCCCAAAGAGGCGGTAGGGGTGGAAGGCTCCTCCATGTATCTCCGGGAGGGGGAGGTGCTGACCCTTCAGGAACTTCTGTACGGGCTGATGCTCTCCTCCGGAAACGACGCGGCGGTGGCCCTGGCCATCTATTGCGGCGGAACGGTGGAGGGGTTTGCGGAAATGATGAACGACAAGGCAAGAACCTTGGGGCTGACCGGGACCCATTTTGAAAATCCCAACGGCCTGGACAGCCCGGATCACCATTCTACCGCCCGGGATCTGGCGGTGCTTGCCGCCTATGCCATGGAGAACCCAATTTTTGCCAAAACCGTTTCCACCAAAACCGTGACCATTGGAAACCGGTGCCTGCGAAACCACAATAAGCTGCTGTGGTTGGTGAAAGGCGCGGACGGTGTGAAGACCGGGTATACCCGAGCCGCCGGGCGGATATTGGTATCCAGCGCCACAAGGGACGGACGCCGTCTGGTGGCGGTAACCATCCATGACCCCAATGACTGGCAGGATCATGAGGCGCTGCTGGAGGAAGGATTTGCCCGGTACAGCCTAAAAACGATCATATCCGCCGGAGACCAGGTGGGCTGGGCGGAAATTGCCGGCGGGGAACCCAGCCGGGTGCCGCTGGTGGCGGCGGAGGACTTTACCTACTCTGTCGCAGCCGAGGAAACCCCCTGCCTAGCTCTGTCTGAGGAGGGAGTTCGCTTCGCACCGGTGGCGGCGGGAGCAGATGCGGGATTTGTATATGTACTGATCGAAGGGAACGCCGTGGGCAAGGTGCCGGTGACCTACGGAGAAAACGCGGAGCAGCGGGAGCCGGAAGAGAAATCCCTGTGGGGAAAACTGTTTGGAGGAAAGCGCAGTGAAGGAGCGGCTGCAAAAGATACTGTCTTCCCGGGGGGTATCGTCCCGTCGGGGGGCTGAAAAAATGATCTCTGCCGGACTGGTGACAGTGAATGGAGTCCCTGCCGCTTTGGGCAGCAGCGCCGACCCGGAGAAGGATACCATCCTGGTGGAAGGGAAACCCCTCCCCGAGGAAGAAAAGCGGGTCTACCTGATGCTCAATAAGCCCCGGGGATACGTCACCACCCTGCGTGACGGAAAGGGGCGGCGGAACGCTGCCAGCCTGGTGGCGGACTGCGGCTGCCGGGTCTACCCGGTGGGCAGGCTGGATATGGACTCCGAGGGACTGCTGCTCTTTACCAGCGACGGAGAATTTGCCAACCACCTGATGCACCCTGGCCGGGAGGTGGAGAAGGAATACGAGGTCTGGGTTCGGGGCTATGCCCCCGGCGGGGAAGAAAAGCTTGCCCGCCCCATTGTGCTGGACGGATATCGGATCCGCCCACCGAAAGTGCGTCTTCTCCACGGGGAGGGGGAAAACGCAAAGTTTTCCATCACCATCCACGAGGGCAGAAACCGTCAGATCCGCCGGATGTGCCAGGCGGCGGGGATGGAAGTCACCCGTCTGAAACGCGTCCGGGAGGGAAGCCTCCGCCTGGAATCTCTTCCCATTGGAGCTTGGCGGAATCTGACGGAGCGGGAGGTACATAGTTTGCGCTCGGAGTGATATCCCAGGGGAGAAAAGACCTCTGCTGGATTTTACGAAAAATTCAAAAACCGCTTGAAATTCTTACTGCGTTTTGGTAGTATTGTGTAGAAAAGACGAGGGGAAGCTTGAGGGGCGCGGCTGTTCGCGCTCCCAATTTCTGCGGGTTTCCCCGGGTGGAGGGATCGCATTGAATTCGGATATTTTTACCCTGCTGCGGGAGAAATCTCCCGAATTTTCCAAGGGTCAGCGGCGGATCGCCCAGTATATCCAGGAAGCCTATGACAAGGCGGCGTTTATGACTGCCCACCGGCTGGGTCAGACGGTAGGGGTGTCGGAATCTACCGTGGTTCGCTTTGCCGTGGATCTGGGCTTCAGCGGCTATCCCAGTATGCAGAAGGCCATGCAGGAGATGGTTCGAAATCGCTTGACCTCGGTGCAGCGGATCGAGGTGGCCAGTGACCGGCTGAAGGATCAGGACGTGATCACCACGGTGCTCCACTCCGATATGGAGAAGCTTCGCCGGACGGAGGAAACCGTTAGCCGGGAGGAATTCGACAGCGCGGTAAACGCCATTTTGGGCGCCAAACGGATTTACATCCTTGGCGTCCGATCAGTTGCACCGCTGGCAAATTTTATGGGGTATTACCTAAACTACATGTTCCAAAATGTTTATGTGATTTCCGGGATGAGCACCGGGGAGATGTTTGAAAAAATTGCCGGAGTGAGCGCTGAGGACACGGTGATCGCCTTTAGTTTTCCCCGGTACTCCTTTTCCACCACTAAAGGAGCCAGCTACTGCCGCTCAACCGGCGCAAAGGTGATCGGCATTACGGATACCAATCAGTCCCCCTTGGCCCAGTACTGCGATCATGTACTCCTTGCAAAAAGCGATATGCTCTCCCTGGTGGACAGTCTGGTCGCGCCGCTTTCCATCATAAATGCACTGCTGGTGGCCCTTGCTGCCCGGAAGGAAAAGGAACTGTCCCGGACCCTGGAGAAGCTGGAACGGATCTGGGACGAATATAACGTGTACGAGAAGCAGGTCAAGGAAGATGACGTTTGACGGGATCGTAGTGGGCGGCGGCCCTGCGGGGATGATGGCTGCCATCACTGCGGCAGGGCAGGGATGCCAGGTGCTGCTGCTGGAGAAAAACAAAACCCTGGGGAGGAAACTTCTGATTACCGGGAAGGGCCGGTGCAATGTAACAAACGACTGTTCCTCTCAGGAGGTGCTGCAAAATACTCCCAGGAATGGGCGCTTCCTATACAGCGCGATGACCGCCTTTCCGCCGGAGCGGACGAAGGAATTCTTTGAAAAGCGGGGCTGTTTGCTGAAAACCGAGCGGGGAAACCGGGTGTTCCCCCAGTCGGATCGGGCGCAGTCCATACTGGATTGCCTGGAGCGTGCTTTGCGTGACAGCGGCGTCGCAGTCCGGTATGAGCGTGCAATGCGGATCCTCACCCGGGAGGGGCGCGTTTCCGGCGTGGAAACGCAGAGCGGCTCCTACGAATCCCGGTGGGTCATTCTGGCTACCGGCGGTGTGTCATACCCGGCTACCGGCTCCACAGGAGACGGCTATGATATGGCAAAAGCACTGGGGCACACGGTGACGGAAACGGAAGGAAATCTGGTTCCTCTGGAATGCGCCGGGGAAGACTGCCCTGATATGCAGGGGCTTTCCCTGCGGAATGTGGGCGTTCGGTTGGAAAATGGGAAAGGGAAAACGCTGTACCGAGACTTTGGGGAATTACTGTTCACCCATTTTGGCGTTTCCGGTCCCACGGTGCTCAGCGCCAGCTGCCACTTGAAAGGGGAGGGCTGCCGCCTTGTGCTGGATCTGAAGCCGGCGTTGGACGAAGAAAAGCTGGATGCCCGGATTCTCCGGGATCTGGAAATGTACCGCAACCGATCCGTGGAGAACGCGTTAACGGATCTCCTGCCCCGGTCTATGATCCCGGTGGTGCTCCGGCGTCTGGAGATCCCGCCCCAGCTTCAGGCCAATTCCCTGACCCGTCAGAAGCGCCGGGATCTGACGGCGCTATTGAAAGGGTTCCCTTTGGAGATCACCGGCAAGCGCCCGGTGCGGGAGGCGATCATCACCTCCGGTGGAATTAAGGTATCGGAGATCGACCCAAAGACCATGCAGTCCAAGCTGGTTCCCGGGCTGTTTTTTGCCGGGGAGATTATCGACTGTGACGCCTACACCGGCGGCTTCAATTTGCAAATCGCTTGGGCGACAGCGGTTTCCGCCGGTCAGAATAAAATGATTGACAAATAAGGAATCCTGTACTAGAATAGCTTAGTAGTATCCGATAGAGATGATTTGGAGGTTTTTCTGAATGTACGAGAAACTTGTGAACTACGCTGCCAAGCAGCTGGAACTGGATCCTGCGGAGATTACTCCGGACAGCACCTTTGAGAGCTTGGGCATTGACTCCCTGGACATCGTGGAGATGATCATGGATCTGGAGAGCGAACTGGGCGTGGAGTTGGATATGGAAGATCAGAAGATCACCACATTCCAGGAGCTGGCGAACTTTGTAGAGTCCAAAATCAACTGAGCTTGCTTCTACAATCAAATAGCCTTGTTTATGCCCGACCGGCTTATAACAAGGTCGCACTAGTCGGGGAGTTAGCGGTGCCCTGTACCTGCAATCCGCTACAGCAGGGATGAATTCCCACACCCGAGCAGTTGTAATGTACTGTCCGGCCCGTGTCAAAGGTGTTGAGAGATCGGTCTTGCGCAATGAGATCCCGCGAACCATGTCAGGTGGGGAACCAAGCAGCATTAAGCGGATCCTCTCGTGTGCCGCAGGATTGCCGATCTTGAGCTTTCTGCACGGCTTTCGGGGTATGTTGCCTGTTCAAATGTGGGTGTGCGATCTTGTTATGAGCCGGTATGTTTTATTGACCCTTCAGGAAAGGAGGCGGCGTCATGTCGGCCTATCAGGCGCTATACCGAAAATACAGGCCCCAGACGTTTGACGATATGTCCGGTCAGATGGCCGTCACCCAGACGCTGAAAGCGCAGCTGATCAGCGGTAAGATGAGCCATGCCTATCTTTTTACCGGCTCCCGCGGTACTGGCAAAACAAGCTGCGCCAAAATTCTTGCCAAGGCGGTCAACTGCCTGAATCTGGACAACGGCAATCCCTGCAACCGGTGCGAAGCGTGCAGAGCTATTGATTCCGGCTCCTGCATGGACGTGCTTGAAATTGATGCCGCGTCCAATAACGGTGTGGATAACATCCGCGATCTGCGGGACGATGCAATCTATACGCCGTCTCAGGTTCGGAAAAGGGTGTACATCATTGACGAGGTACACATGCTTTCCCTGTCTGCGTTTAACGCTTTGCTGAAAATTATCGAGGAGCCGCCGGAGCACCTCCTGTTTATTCTGGCAACGACGGAGCTGCATAAGGTGCCAGCTACCATTCTGTCCAGATGTCAGCGGTTCTCCTTCCGTAGAATCAGTCAGGAGGATATTGCGGCGCGTCTCCAATATGTGGCCTATCAGGAGAATATCGATCTGGAGGATGCGGCGGCTCGGGTGATTGCCCGGCTGGCCGATGGCGGGATGCGTGACGGCCTGAGCCTGCTGGATCAGTGCGCCTCTGCCACGACAGGGACGCTGACGGCAGAAGCAGTCTATTCCTGTCTCGGCATTTCCGGGGAACGCAAATGCGCACAGTTGCTTTCCTTTATTGCTGCCCACAATACCAGGGACGCACTGGAACTGCTGAACCAGTTGTATGCAGATGGAAAAGATCTGAGTGCAATGCTGGATGAGCTGGCCTGCCTGGTGCGGGATATTCTCGTGATCAAAACGGCTCCAAATGCCGGAATCACCATGCTATCCGGTGTTGCCTCGGATGAAGAAGTTCTTTCCCTTTCAGGTGCGCTTTCCAGTGGAGAGCTGGTCAGAATGATGGAGCTGATCCAGCAGACAGTTGCAGGTTTCAGTCGCAGCTCCAGCCGCCGAATGGATGCGGAAATGTGTGTGCTCCAGCTTTGCCAGCCGGAATTGTCGCTGGACGCCAAATCCTTGAATGCCAGGCTGACCCGGCTGGAGGATCAGATCAAGAGCGGCAGCCTGACGCGGATTGCGCCGAAGACTGTGGAGTCAACTGTTCGGAAGGAGCCTTCCAAGGCTGTGCAGCCGCTGGGGAATGCGGAGCCTGTGGAAATACCGGCGCCGGATGAAGCTCCCCTTGGATTCTGGCCGGAGCTTGTAAGTGCAATCCGGCAGGAACTGAAACCGCCAGTATCGGGATTTTTTGTGTCCACCCCAAACGCACCCGTCATCGGTATTTTGCGTAACGGGAACCTGGAACTTCAATGCCGCAATACCTTTACGGCTGAGATGATTGGGAAAGCGGAGATCCTGGACGTGGTTTCCAGGAAAGCTTCCGCGCAGTTGGGACGTCCGGTTCGTGCGGTAGCCGTTGATTTGACCGCCCGGCCAGCGGAAAACTCCCGGCTGGAAAATCTTCTGAATTTTGGTAGGAGCCACAGTGATATCATCAATATGGAAGAATAATACTTGGATAGGAGAATGAAAATGGCTAAAAATGGATTTCGCGGTATGCCCGGTGGAATGAATCAGAGTGCTATGCTGAAGCAGGCCCAGAAAATGCAGCAGGAAATGCTGCGCATGCAGCAGGAGCAGGAGACAAAGAACTTTACGGCCAGCGCCGGTGGCGGAATGGTTTCCGCGACGGTCAACGGCAAGCATGAGCTTCTGGAGCTGACCATCAAGCCTGAGGCGGTAGACCCCGAGGATGTAGAGATGCTGCAGGATACGATTATTGCGGCAGTGAATGAAGCAATGCGCGCTGCTGACAGCGAAGCCGCGAACAACATGTCCCGTCTGACCGGCGGGCTGAATCTTGGCGGTCTGTTCTAAGGAGGCAATATGCAGTTTTTTCCTGCCGCATTGCAGAATCTTGCGGATCACTTTGCCAGATTGCCCGGTATCGGCGGTAAGACCGCTCAGCGCTTGGCGTTCCATGTTTTGGAGCTGCCGCTTGAAGATGCGCAGGCCTTTGCGGACGCTATTCTGGAGGCAAAGAAATCTGTCCATACCTGCCCATGCTGCCAGAATATTACGGATCGGGAGATTTGCCCCATCTGCGATGACGACTCCAGGGATAAGAGCGTCATCTGCGTGGTTGCGGAGCCGAAGGATGTCATCGCTATGGAGCGTTCCCGGGAATTTCATGGGGTGTACCATGTCCTCCATGGTGTGATCTCTCCGCTGAATCATGTGACGCAGGAGGATATTCGCATCAAGGAACTTTTGACACGGGTCGGCTCTGGAGCGGTGAAGGAAGTCATCATGGCGACAAACCCGGATACAGAGGGCGAGGCAACGGCTATGTATATTTCACGGCTTCTGCGCCCGATGGAGGTCAAGGTGACGCGGCTTGCCTACGGTGTTCCCGTGGGAAGCCAGTTGGAGTATGCCGATGAGGTGACCCTGTCCCGTGCCTTGGAGGGAAGACAGGAAATATAGCCGTATCGGGAATTGAGCAGGAGGAGCTGAGTAGGGAGTTGCCCCAACCTCTCACTTAAGCCGTATGTACCGTTCGGTATACGGCGGTTTCCAAGTTTACGCTGTTGTTTTCAGGTATCTGACCCCGGTCAGCCCGCTTTTTCCGGTTTTCTGTCTTCTGACTTGGCTTCGGTAAATTTCTTGGACTCCGTGTCCTTGGATTCGCCCCTTCACAGCGCCGTATACTGCGCTGCTACTATGGGCTCGGCTGACTTCTCACGGCCAGCTTTACTCCATGTCGCATCCTTATACGCGACCTGTCTGTGAGACCTTTCCGGGTAAGAGCAAAATCTTTCTCTCCATCTATCTACCTCATTTCCTGTAATCAATTCCGTGTAGCTTTTGAACTTTGACTTGTTTAGCAGCCTTATCCTTGCTTACAGCCTTGTATGAGGTTTCTGTTCGTCAGACCGGAGATTTGCCTACACCTTCCTTCAGATCCTGCCTTGCGGCAGATACCCTTGGTGTTCAGCTATACCCTTCCCGCTACCGGGTGGGTTCGGGACTTTCACCCGTTAGATTCTGCCCATGCCGGGCGCACCATAGAATAGAGCCTGCCCCAGCGGGCAGGCTTAAATAATAAATGCGGAGATCATCCTGTTCCGAATATTCATTTATAGAAGGAACCAGTGCATACCACTTTGAAAAGTATGTCCGGATTCGGACTCCTTGCATTATTGGGTAATGGAATATGGCGAAAGATAGTGGGTAAGCCGTGCGGTCAAACTTTTGTGATAGCATTGACTTTGTTGCTACTACTCATTATTTTTATGGGTTTATTCTTCTTAATTGGAGCGTTGGGAATAGGCCCTGTTCCCAATTAAGCAATAAAAAATGCCTTTGACATAGAACAATACCTGTCTACAAGGCTGCCTGTACGTCCCAGCGAGCTGTACCCAAACTATGAGATCACGCCGGAAGAACTGGCAGCACAGGCAACCGCGTAAAATCCCGCCGTATCATTTCCTTATTTGATGGCGGGCTTTTCTATACCCTTTGGAAAGGAGGAGCCTATTGCAGATTCGTGATTCTCCCAGACAACTGAATATCCCCCGCAGGTCTTGTCCTGCCCCTTATGCCGCCGTCATGTTTTTGTAGGTTTTCTATTTGAGCATGGCGGCAGCTTTTTTCGTTTCAGGCCCAATGCGGCCACAACAATAAATTCTATAAACATTAAGGAGGGTTTGAGAGTGGAAGATGAAAGACAGATGCTCTTACGAATCATCGAGGGTCAGAATGCTCTTCTTCAAACCCAGGCGGAGCAGATAAAGGCACAGGCGGAAAAGATTGACGCTTAATATTTCGTTATTCGGTTGGGCGTCAATTCAGCAAACTGGAATTTGTGTTTTTAGTCAAACATCCCTATAATCTCGTTTGCTTTCAGCAATTCCG
>CAZCLX010000030.1:0-17270 GCA_964499615.1 uncultured Oscillospiraceae bacterium | reverse complement strand
TGGATGGGACAAAAGATCCGCCATCCAGCCGCAGACGATTTGTTCAGAGTTTCCACAGAAATACGTAAGTTTCCAGCCGGCGGAAGGCTTCCTGGATACGGCTCAGGGGCAGGGCCAAATTCATGCGAATGTGGCATTTCCCGCCGAATTGCCGCCCATCCTGGATAGCGACGCCTACGTCATAGCAGGCGTTTTGTACGTCGTCAATGGTCTTTCCATGGGCTTTGCACCACTGGGTGCAGTCCAAAAATAGCATATAGGTGCCTTGGGGACGGCTGACCCACACCCCGGGGAAGTGCTTTTCTATGTAATCGCAGGCGAACGCCACATTTTCCGCCAGGGCCTCCCGCAGCTGGGAAAGCCACTGTTCCCCCTCCGGGCAGTACGCCCCGATGAGGCCGTACATGGACAGCACGTTCATGGAATTGTAGTGGCAGAGGGAAGCTTCCTTTTCCATCCGTTCCCGGAGCCAGGTGTTGTAGACAATGCTGTAGCTTCCCACCAGGCCTGCCAAATTGAAGGTCTTACTGGGGGCGTACATAGCGGCAGTGCGGTTCCGCGCGTCCTCGCTGATGCTCTGGGTGGGGATGTGGCGACAGTCCCCCAGAATGAGATCCGACCAAATCTCGTCGGACACCACATACACATCGTACTTCTGGAAAAGGGCCATGGCCTTTTCCAGTTCCCATCTTTCCCAGACCCGTCCGCAGGGATTGTGGGGAGAGCAGAGGATCGCGGCGTGGATCCGCTCCTCCCGGATTCTTTTTTCCATGTCCTCAAAATCCATCCGCCACACACCCGCCTCATCCACGGTCAAGGGGCTGTGGATGATTTTATAACCGTTGTTTTCCAGGGCGTGGGTAAAGCCCACATAGGTGGGGCTATGTACCAGCACCTTGTCTCCCCGGGAGCACATGACGTTCAGAGCGGTGATCACTCCACCCAAAACGCCATTTTGGTAGCCGATGTGCTTGGCTTCCAGCCCCTCCACCCCGTTGCGGCGGCGCTGCCAGGAGAGAATGCACTGGTAGTATTCCTCCCTGGGAGCAAAGTAGCCGTAGGCGGGGTGCTGAGCCCGGCGGATGATGGCTTCCGGCACCGTGGGCACCGTGGGGAAGTTCATATCCGCCACCCACATGGGGATCAGATCAAAGCCCTCCTTGGGCATTTTTGGGGGACGCTCCACAGCAATGGCATCCAGCCCCCGACGGTCCATCCGGGATGTGAAATCGTAGTTCATACGCGGCTCCTTCCTCTATTCACGCCAGGAGAGGATCAGATCCTTGACCCCCTGGATATCCAGCACGCTGTAAGCAAAGCCTTTTTTTACCAGCGCCTCCGGCAAATATTCGTCATACTTATCAAACAGCGGCAGCTCCTTGGGGTATACCAGCTCCATGGGATCCAGAGGCTTCGCGATCTCCTCCCGGAGCACCTGGAAGAAGGTTTTTTCGCTGGCCTTCATGGTAAACTGCATATAGTAGGGCCGGACGGAGTCCAGGTTCCGGAGAACCAGCTTTTCCCCGCAGCGAATTTTGAGAAACCGCTCCAGCGCCAGGAAGGTGTAGGTTCCCACCCAGGGCAGGAGGCACCACATGTTTCCGCCCAGATGGATCAGCGGCTTTTCCGCCGCGCCGGAGTGGCGGGCGGTACGCCGGGCGTTATCCAGCCTTGCCACCGCGTTTTTCATCAGGTAGGGATAGCCCTGTTCCTCCCGGAGCACCTGCCGCATCCGCGTAAGAATCTTGGTGTGCAGATCCCCGGGGCAGTCGCCGAAGTAGGCGGGGACGGTGCCCTTCACCTGCTCGCAGTACACAAGGTGCCGCTTGTAGTCAATGTCCAGCACATTCCAGACGTGCCCGGCAATGGCCAGCTTCTCTCCCACCGGCGGAGGAGAAACCACCGTGCCCAGCTCCTGGGCCTCGCACCGGACGGTAAATTCCTCGTTTTCCTGAAATACCCCGTAGAACTTGAAGTTGTTCACCACCCGTTCTCCGGCGATGCCCACAATCAGCCCGCCTTCCTCGGTGCGCTGGATGTGGCCGGTGTCCACGAGATGGCGCAGCAGCACCCGGAAATCCTCCTGGGTGATCCGGTGGAAATACTTGAGGGACAGCACCCGCTCCGCCAGCACCCGGGGAGACATTTCCCCGGAGGAGGCCAAGGTGGACATGGTCTGGTGGTAAAGAAGACTGTAGGGCAGCCGATCCAGCCTTGGCGGCTCCACCCATTTTTCCTCCAGGTATAGCTGTACCAAGGCGATCCCTTGCAGCAGCTTCCAGGGAATGGTAGACGGGAGCATCGCCCGCGCCTCCGGCTCGTCCTCCCGCATGACAAACCACATTTCCGGCGGGGCCTCCCGCCGCCCGGTGCGGCCCATCCGCTGGAGGAAGGAAGAAACCGTCCAGGGGGCGTCGATCTGGAAGGCACGTTCCAGCCGCCCAATGTCGATGCCCAGTTCCAAGGTGGCGGTAGTGACAGTTGTATAGGTCAGGGTATCGTCCTTCATGATTTCCTCCGCCGTCTCCCGGTAGGAGGCGGAGAGGTTGCCATGGTGAATGAGAAACCGGTCCGGCTCATGGCGGCTTTCGCAGTACCGCCGGAGGGTGGTGGTGACGGTCTCGCACTCCTCCCGGGAGTTGACGAACACCAGGCATTTTTTCCCTTTTGTATGCTCAAAAATGTATCCAAGGCCCGGGTCAGCGCTGTCCGGCGCTTCGTCGGTTTTCTCTTCCAGCACCGGCAGGGCGTCTACGTTCTCCCTTCCCTCCCCTGCCTGGACATTCTTCACATAGAAGTGCTCCATGCTCAGCCGCCAGCGGCTTCCCTTGGCCTGAATGCTGGGGATAACGGTTTTCCGCCCGGTGCCCAGGGAGAGAAATTCCCCGGTTTTCTCCGGGTCTCCCATGGTAGCGGAAAGACCGATCCGCCGGGGATTCACTCCCGCCAGGCGGCTTAATCGTTCAATGAGGCACAGCGTCTGCCCACCCCGGTCTCCCCGGAGAAGGGAGTGGACTTCATCAATCACCACAAACCTGAGATCCCCAAAGAGCTTTGGAATCAATGCGTGCTTGTGCAGAAGCAGGGCTTCCAGGGATTCCGGGGTGATCTGCAATATTCCGGATGGGTGCTTCAGAAGCTTACTTTTGTGTCCCTGGGCAACGTCCCCGTGCCAGTGCCAGACCGGGATCCCCGCCTCCTCGCACAGGTCGTTCAGGCGAAGGAACTGATCGTTGATCAGCGCTTTCAGGGGGCCGATATAGATGCAGCCCACGCTTCTCGGCATATCCTCAGAAAACAGGGTGATGATGGGGAAGAAGGCCGCTTCCGTCTTCCCGGAGGCGGTGGAGGCGGTAAGCAGCAGATTTTCATCGGTGTTGAAGATCACGTCTCCGGCGGCAACCTGAATTGCCCGGAGGTTTTCCCAACGATTTCTATAGATATAGTCCTGGACAAAAGGTGCATACCGGTCAAAAACTCCCATTTCTTCCTCCTACAGGTCGAATTCCGCGAATTCCTGGCTGGTCTCCTCCCCACCCACGGGATCCTTGGCAAAATGGAAATTCTGGGAGCCAAGCAGCGCCTTTACGGAAATACCCGGATTCTGGTAAACAATGTCCAGCACCTCGATAAAGTCCCGGATCACCTCCCGAGGGGTGATGTGGCTGTCCGCCCCGATCCTGCCGAACTCAATTTCAATGAAGTCCGCCATGTCCTTCTGGGTGACGATCTGGGAGTAGTCGTAAAGACCGGCGTGGATATCCGCCAGCTTCTCCACCAGGATCAGCATTTCCTCATAGGTCAGGGGCTGGAGCCGGATCACCGGAGCCAGCAGATCCTTGTGCTCCCCGGAGAAGTGACCTTCCGCCAGCCGAGAGCGGAGGGCTTCGTAGCTGTATACCCCCCGGCGGGGATCCTCCATGCACTGGGGGGTGCCGCAGAGAATAATGCCCAAATACTTGGCCTTGCCCTGCATGGTGTCGTTGAACATGGTGAGGATTTTTTCGTAGTTGTACTGCCGGGTGATGGCATTGGGGATTTTATAGATGTTCACCAGCTCGTCAATGAGGATCAGCATGCCGCTGTAGCCTGCCTGCTTTAAAAAGCCCGCGAACAGCTTCAGGTACTCGTACCAGTCGTCGTCGGTGATGATGATATTGACTCCCAGCTCCTGGCGGGCGTCGGTTTTGGTGGCGTACTCTCCCCGGAACCATTTCAGAACCTTCGCCTTCAGTTCGTCGTCTCCGGCAACGTAGGCGTGGTAGTACAGCGTCAGCAGCCGGGCAAAATCAAAGCCATGAACCATCTCACTGAGGGCATAGACCACCTGGGAGATTTTTTTCTCCACCAGCTTGGGCAGGGCGGGATCATCGATACCGATGTCCTGGGACGTCATGACCTCCTGCTGAACGCTGCTGATCCACCGATCCAGAATCAGGGACAGTGCCCCGCCTTCCGGCTTTGTCTTGGTGGACATATTCCGGATCAGCTCCTTATAGGTGGCAAGGCCCTGACCCCGGGTGCCCTGGAGGCGGCGTTCCGGAGACAGATCCGCGTCCACCACCACAAAGTTTTTTGCCATCACGTAGTTGCGGATGGTTTGCAGGAGAAAGCTTTTACCGCTGCCGTACTTGCCCACCAGAAACCGGAAGGAAGCGCCGCCGTCGGCAATGACCTCCACATCCCGCAGGAGAGCGTCAATTTCGTCTTTCCGCCCTACGGCGATGTAGGGAAGCCCCACCCGAGGCACCACGCCGCCTTTTAAAGAGTTTATGAGAGACTGGGCAATTCTCTTGGGTATTTTCATGGGGACACCATCTCTTTCAGTTCATCCAAATAATCTTCGATGATCTCCGGCGGGTCACTGAGCGTCAGCACCGCGTCGGAAAAGGTATCGTACAGCTTTTCGTTGATGCCATCGGCAAGCACCGACAGAATTTTTCCCGACAGCCGGATCCAGCCCAGGTCGCCGCCATAAATGAGGCACCTTAGAAGCCGGATTTCCGCATCATCCAGGGAAAGGTTATTATTCTGGACGTTCTGAGGTGGCGCCGGTTCCGGAGGCACCTCCAAAATTTCCGGCTCTGCTTCCTCCTCCACCATCAGCCGATCCTGGGTGACGGCGGCGTCTCGGCGGATTTTGTCCAGACGGGAATAGTCTATGGTAATTTTCTTTGCTTCGGCGGCCTTCTTCTCCGCCAGCAGCAGTTCGGTTTCCGTATGAATGGCAGCCATGAGCCACTTGGCGCATTTCTGAGCCTTGAGAGGGTAGGGAAAATGATAGATTGTCCGCATTTCCGTATCAATGATCCGAATCAGGGAGCGAATCTGCGTCGGAGCCTTTTCCCCCCGATCGTATTGCTCCACGGTCCACATTCCACGGCGGCACCGGTAGCAGCAAGCGGAACTGACCCGGTAGACCCGGCTTTCCTCCTTCCGATCCCGGAGAAACACCGCCGAGGAAAACAGCCAGACAGGATTTTCCACCCTGACCCCAAACAGCTGCTCCGTGAGACCGCGCTTGCACCGGCTGTAGTGGTCATACATTTTCCGGAGGACCCGGACGATGACACGCTCCATATCCTGAGGGTTCGCCTTGTAAAACCGGGATCGGGCAAGGCAGCCGGGTGCCAGCGCATTCACCGCCTCCAGAAGCTCTTTGTCCGTTCTGTCCGGCAGCTGCTCAAAGGTGCAGATCAGATTGTCCTGATCCTCCGTATTCTTTAAGAACGCGGGATCCAGATTGTAGTAGACCACATAATCCGCCATCCAGCTGTCCAGGTACCACAGGATGCTTTTATCCAGAGCACTGTAGCTTTCCCGAAACGCTTCCAGCTTCCGGTATCCGTCCAGAGGATCCGATATGCCGATACCGTTAATCAGTTCATAGAGATAGAGGTAGGCATAGGTTGGATAGGTTTTCTCGATCTGCCCCCGGCGAAGCTTGGTCCGCCAGGTGAAGTAGCCCCGAAGCTCCGGGTTCGTCAGGCTCTGGTAGGTGGGATAGTACCGCTGCACAGGGGTGCTGTAGGGATAGTCGTCCTCGTAGTTCTCCAGAAGCCGCGCCTGCTTGACAAACAGTGCCTCCCGACTTAGCTGTAAGGCGCCTCGCCCGGTCTCCAGAGAACGCGCGGCTGCCAGCAGCGGGGGCAGTTTCTCCCGTTGAGGAACGGGACGGCGGGAGATGCTTTCGTCCCGGTAAACGACGCTTCGGAACCATTCCGCCGTAGTTTTGTACCGATTGCTGTCCAAGTCGGGAATTCCCCTTTCGCCCATTTGTTTGTCTATCATCATACTATATTTCATCGATGCCGTCAAGAGGCAGAGAAAAATTCCCCGTTTTTCCCGGGAAATTGGCTGCAAATGCTTGACAAAGCTGCCGCTGTCCTGTATGATGTTGATAAATCAACTTTAAAAATGGAAGGTATACTATGAAATACAGCTATTCCATATTGATCGATGCCTCGGCGGATCTTGCCGCCGGTTTTGCCCTTCGGGAAGATATCCATGTGATCCCTATGGGTTATACACTGGGAGAGCAGCCCCGGGTCTATGCCTGTGAGGACGATCCTTCTCCTCTAATAGAAATGTATCAAGGTCAGCGTCAGGGACTGTCCTCTTCCACTACCCAAATCTCTCCCCAGAACTATTTGGACGCGTTCCTGCCCTATGCCCAGCGGGGAGAACCGGTACTGTACCTATGCCTGTCCGGCGGTCTTTCCGGGACATACGCATCCTCCCTGGTGGCGGCCAGGGAGATCGGGGAAGACTATCCCCAGGCGAAAATTCGTTGCGTGGACACCCGATCCGCCACAGTGGGCATCGGTCTGCTGGCAGAGCTGGCGGCGGCAAACCGGGCCTCGGGAATGACCTTGGAAGAAAACGCCGCCTGGCTGGAAGAGAACCGTCTGCGGGTCATGCACTGGTTCATGGTGGAGGATCTGGGCTTTTTGAAGCGGGGCGGGCGGATTTCTCCGGCAACTGCTGTGGTGGGAACCGCCCTGAATATTAAGCCCATTCTGCAAATTGCCGGGGACGGCACCCTGACAAATTTTGCCAAGGTGCGGGGTTCCCGAGCCGCCCGGAAGCGGCTGACGGAATTCTATCGGGAAACCGGGCAGATTCATGACGGGGATCGGGTCTTCATTGTCCACGCGGACAATCCCACCGGCGCGGAGGAACTAAGACAGGATCTCCTGGAAATCAACCCCAAGGCCAACATTTCCGTTTCCCTCTTAGGCCCCGTCATCGGCTGCCACGTAGGCCCCGGCATGTGCGCCTGCGTCCACCTTGCGGGGGAAGAGAATGGGCGGAAGTAATGGAATAAGTTGAAAAACAGAAGTAAAGACAGAAATACTCTATGTGCTTGAGAAATCATTCGCATAGAGTATTTATTTTTGAAGCTTGGAATAGAGGATTGTCCTGGCAAAGAGAAACATTTCCGGAGGTATGGTTATTATCTACGCAAGCGGTCGGAATGCGGAGAATTTTGAAAAGTTACAACTGCTTGGGTTTTGACTGTTGGTTTTGCACAAATTATCAATAATAAACAAAGCAATATCAACAAAAAATGTTATTTTGTAAAAAAATAGTTGACAAATCATTGATTTTGAACTATTCTCTTGTTGTAAAGTAAAGTTACAAAATGAATTTGTAAACGCCGTTTGCGTCTTGCCGTGTGCTGACGAATGAAAAGGAGGAAACTGCGTATGAACAAAAAGACCGTAGTGCTGAAAAAGTTTGTGGTGTGTGCGCTTGTGATTGCTATGGCACTTTCTATAACGGCCTGTGGCGAAGAAGAAGAGGCGCACCACTACGAGTTCGCGACCTGGGCTGCCGGCACGGAGCTGGCGGAGTTTCAGGCTCTGATCGATGAGGTGAACGCAGAGGCAGAGGGAAAGTATACCATTGAAGTCCTCAGTATTCCTTCCGACTACTATGTTAAAATTTCCACCCGTATCGCGGCAAAGAATTCTCCGGATATGTTTTGGCTGACGCAGGAACTGGTGTCCAAGTATGCCGAGATGGGAGCCATCGCGGACATTACCGAGTCGTTCCAGGCAAGTCAGAACCTTACGCCGGAAATGTACTATGAAGGCGTGCTGGCATCGGCAACTTATAACGGCTCCTATTGGGGGCTGCCCTGGATCGCAAATCCCATGATTATTTACTGCAACAAGACTATGTTTGATGAGCTTGGCATTCCGTGCCCCACTGCCCAGGATCCGTGGACCTGGAGCGAGTTCATTGATGTGTGCCGCCAGGTTTCCGGGAATACCTACCGGGATAACACCGTATATGGAACGGTGATCGATGGTTGGCCCAACATCGAAACCTTTTTCTGGGCCGGCGGCGGAGACATCATTGCCTCCGATGGCGTCTCCATTACCATTGATACACCTGAGGCAGCGAATGGCATGGCTTATCTCGAAACCATCGTCTCTGAAGGCCTGTCCCCCCGGTATGCGGAGGTTTCCAGTCTGGGATCCAACAATGTCTGGTTTGAGAAGCAGCGGGTAGCCATGTACATGGGCGGAGTGCAGGATGGATTTGAAGAGAAGGTCGCGGCGATGGCGGAGGACGACCAGTTTGAAATCGCATACGCGCCGATGCCTGTCTGCGATGACGGAAGAGTTTCCAGCTTTGACTGGACCGCGTCCACTGTTCTTGCCGCCGGGTGTGCCGATGATCCTGTGGCGTATGAGGCGATGGAGGCCGTGACCCAAAAGATCTTCACCTGGAAGATCGCCGCGCCGATTCAGAATTCTTTGGAGTCTATCACGGAAAATTATCCTGAGAAGACGGACGCCATAGATACTATTCTTTATATGCTGGCCAATGCAAGAAGTGCCAACTATATCCCCGAGTGGTCCGACATCAATGACCGTCTGTGGTATGATCTGTATGTCGCGATACTGAATGATCCGGATACGGATTACAAGGCAATTTTGGCAGATATACAAAGCTATGCCGAGGGCCTTATACAGGAAAGGGAGTAAATACCGATGAAAAAGCGGAAAAGAGCAGGACTTTGGTTTGTCATGCCATGGGTGGTCGGACTGCTGCTGTTTACGCTGGCTCCAATGATCGCCGCAGTCTTTATCAGCATGACGGACTGGAATATTGTGGGTGACCCTAAATTCATAGGGATCGAAAACTATATCAAAATCTTTCAGTCAGAGGATTTTTATAACAGCCTTTGGGTCACGATCCGTTATGCGGTCTGTGCGGTTCCCCTGACGATTCTGACGGCGCTGATAATCGCCATCCTGCTCAATAAGCAGCGCAGGGGTACATCGGTGTACCGGGTGATCTATTACATGCCGGCCATTGTGTCCGGCGCTGCGGTAGCGGTGGTCTTCAAGTGGATCCTGGATCCCTCGTATGGCCTGCTGAACGGGATACTGAAGATTTTCCACATTCAGGGACCGGATTGGCTGTATGATCCGGATTGGGTGCTGCCGTCCTATCTGATCATGGCGGTTTGGGGAGCTGGTGGCGGACTCCTGACCTACCTGGCAGCGCTGAAGGATATTGATCAGGATCTATATGACGCGGCGATGATCGACGGCGCGAATGCTTTGCAGCGGGCGATAAAGATCACTGTTCCGTTGATGACGCCAATTATTTTCTATAATCTGGTACTGGGAATTATCGGCGCGTTCCGGAAATTTACGGATGCTTATGTGATGGGAGGCGCGGGAAAAGAGGGAAACTTTTACATGGTTTACCTGTACTCGGAGGCTTTCAGCCATTACCGGATGGGTTACGCCACCGCCCTCGCCTGGGTTCTGTTTGTTATCATCCTGCTGCTGACAATTATCGTCAATGTCACAAAAAGATTCTGGGTCTACAGTGAGGTGTGATGATGAGTACAAACGGTTTGCGTAGAAAAAGCAGCACAGAAAGGGTTGTTAACATCATCTGGTATGTGGTCATGACCCTTGGCGCGGTGATTATGCTGATGCCCTTCGCGTGGATGATCAGCACCAGCCTGAAGGAGGAAAATGAGATCTTTACCGGGGTAATCAAATGGATTCCGGAGCATCCCACGATAGAAAATTACAAAAGGGCTCTGGAGGTTGTGCCCATTGTAAGGGACATGTTGAATACCTTCCTGCTGGCACTCCTAAAAATGCTTGGCGAGGTGTTTGTTTCCGCTCTGGTGGCCTATGGCTTTGCTAGGTTCCATTTTAAAGGAAGAAACCTTCTGTTTATGATCCTGCTGGCAACTATGATGATGCCCTATGAGGTCACCATGATCCCCACCTTTATGGCATGGTCCTGGCTGGGGTTGACAGACAGCTACGTGCCCCTGGTGCTTCCTGCCTTCTGTGGCTCCGCCTCCTTCATCTTCTTCCTGAAGATGTATTTTGAAACCATTCCCAGAGGCTATGAGGAGGCCGCCCTGCTGGACGGCGCTACGAATATGCAGGTTTTTACCAGAATTTTTATTCCAATGGCCAAGCCGGCGCTGATCACCATAGCACTGTGGTCTTTTATGGGAACCTGGAATGACCTTCTTGGACAGCTGATCTATATTGATTCTGAATCTAAGTATACCGTACAGCTTGCTTTGGCTTCCTTCAGCAGCATGACTGGCGAAACGCTGTGGGGGCCGCTGATGGCGGCATCGTTTATGGTATTGATTCCCGTGATCCTGCTGCTGCTGTTTGCGCAGCGCTACTTCATGGATGGCATTCGCGTTGGTGGTATCAAGGGCTGATCCCTTGAATCATATAGGTGGGCATCAAAGGTCACGCCCCTGGCTGATATTTGAGGCGCGCCCCAAACAAATCATTTCATACAAAGGAGGAACAAACATGAAAAAAATCATCATTCGCATCACCGCACTGATCTGCCTGCTTGCTGTTGCCTGCGGTATGGCTGCCTGCGGTAAGGAACAGGACTCCGGCTGGACGGTGGTCAAAGAGTACAGCTACAAAGATGTGGCTTCCTGGGAGCCTATGACCACGCCCACGGAGGGCAGCGGATCCGGCAGCGTTGCCGCGACCGATGATGCTTCCGGCTTCGTGACCATTCAGGCGGCGGCCGATGGCTGGGGCGGTCTGGAGTCCGATTACATTGAAATCGATCTGTCCAAGAACCCCATTGTTTTGGCCCGGATTTTTGAATGCAACGATGGAAACAGCTGGGGAATGAAGGTAGTGCCGGAAAATGCCATTGAGGATCATGAGTGGGGCCTGTACATCATTCCTGACAACACAATGAAGTGGAACTGTTACGGTGCCGCTGATTTGAGAAGCACACTGGGAGAAGACTTTATTTCCATCTACGGTGAGCAGTGCAAGGTCAAGCTCTGGATTTACGCCGCGGGCGGTCCTGAGTCTACTGTTTCCGTGTCGGAAATCAAGGTCGTTAATACGAAGTAAGTTAATAGCGGGATAAGCTCCATCAGCGCGGAAATGAGGAATCGGCAGATCTTTTCCTACCGGTGGAGCGCTCCCTTTCGAGCATAGGAAACTCCGATCAGATGCGCTGCCGGTGGGGCGGGAGGATTTTCGGGTCACCTGTCGATTTTGCGTAGGCTGTGGGAACGGAATTCTTTTCTGTGGACACCGGTGGAAAAATATGCTATAGTTTTTAAAAAGTAAAGGAAAATTGCGGAGGTGCCTATGAAAAAAGTAACTATGCAAACCATTGCGGATTCCCTGGGAGTCACAAAAATGAGTGTTTCAAAATGCTTCCAGGACAGCGATGATATATCTCCGGATCTGAAAAAGAAGATCCATGAGACCGCTTCCCAGATGGGCTACGTTTACAAAAAGCGGATCATTCATAAAGTTACCGTTTTAATGTCAGAGCGGTTTTTAGATCCGTCCGATAAATTCTACAGCGGCATTTTGCAGAAGCTGAACGAGTTGTCTGATAACTGCCAGATGAGCTTTGCCATTCACATCCTGTCTAAGCAGGATGAACGGTGCTTGCGGCTTTCAAAGGAGCTGGAGCAGGCGGAGGGGATTATCCTTTTGGGGCAGATCAGCCGGGGATTTGTCCAGCAAGTTCAGCGCCTGGGCAGACCCACCATCTGCGTAGACTTTCAATGGTGGGACATTGCGCTGGATGCGGTCGTGAGTAACAATTACCGCGCCAGCTACAGCCTGACCATGTATCTGATCAGCCGCGGCCACAGAAAAATTGCCTTTGTGGGGAACCTGAACGCTACCAACAGCATTAATGACCGCTACCTTGGTTACCGAAAGGCGCTGCTGGAGAGCGGCATTGATTATCAGGAGGATTGCAGGTTTGATGAGTTTGATGAACAGGGTAATCATCAGGCTCTGCGTTTGCCGGCGGATCTGCCCACCGCTTTCGTGTGCAACAATGACTACTGCGCGTTTTTACTGAATAAGCAGCTTCAGATCGCCGGACTGCGCGTTCCTGAAGATGTGAGCATTGTGGGCTTTGACAATATGTTGTATTCCAGAGTATCCAGCCCGGAGATTACGACTATGAATGTTCCTCTTGAAAGCATGGCTTCCCGTGCTGTAAAGCAGCTGGGACGCAGGATCCAAGATCCCCATCGCCCGGTCAGTATCAGCGATATTGAGTGCGACTTGATTGAAAGGAACTCTGTCGCTAGAATTTGACCCTGCCTGTGCTTTCCGTGGAACCCAAGAGGAGAGCAAACACGATCATGAGGAAAAAGCTTATATCGATTCTAGCTGCCGCCTTGGCACTGGTGTGCCTGGCTTCCTGCGGAGGAAGCCAGGGGGAAGAGGTGGAGGATATGTCGCAGAAAACCATCAATGTGACGGCTAAGTATGCCCAAAGTGATCCTTCCGGGCTGAAAATTCCGGACTACCGGGAACTGGCACTGGGATACGATTCTCTCTTGACGGAGAAAGATCTGACGGTCAAGGGGATTCCCCTTGTTTGGCATGACGAAACCCATGGAATGCTGGGAATCTGCTCTTATGCCGGTGGCAATGCGGCAGACGGTGCGCAGGAAGGGCTGACGTTGATATCTGCGGTTCTGAGCGCGGCAAGCCTTGGCCTGGATGAAACGAACCGGGACGGGGTCAATTTTGTTGGGATGCTCCATGGCTTTTTTAACGAAGAAGAGAAAGTTGTGACCAATAATCCGGGAGGCGTCAGCGCCGGAACTTCCATGTGGTATCTGCTGTATCCCGCTATCCAGTATGTTCGGGTCAGTATACTGTACCCCCAGGAGACGCAGATCCGACAGGATAGCTTGGCGGTTATTGAAAGCTGGTATCAGGCGGGGCTGATCATGGAGGAAACCGGTACCTATGACTACACAGGCTTTGATTTTGCCAAAATGGAGCCTTGGAAAAATGGGATCTGGACTGAGCCGGACTGCGCCGCAGGCATTGCGCAGCTCTTAGACTACGGCTGGAAGCTTACCGGAAATGAGGACTATCAGGCATTGGCGCAGCGGTGCTTGGATTACTGCTGTGGCTACCAGGGCAGCCCCCTGTATGAGGTGCTGCTCTACAGTGCGCCCTATCTGGCGGCAAAATCCAACGCGCTGAGAGGAACGGACTACTCTCTGGACGACTTGTTCGGTGACATCTTCGACGGCGGCGCCATACCCAGAGGCGGATGGGGACAAATCACCGGAACCTGGGGAGATTATGAGGTGGACGGCCTGATGGGCAGCATTACCGACCGTAAGGGGTATGCCTTTGCTATGAACACCTTTGCCGCAGCCTATGCGGTAGCTCCGGTGGCAAAATACGATACCCGTTACGCAGTCAGTCTGGGTAAATGGTATCTGAAAATGGCTGCAAATTCCCAATATTATTTTTTGGATTATGTTTCCAGGGAGAACACCTCCCTAGCGGGGGACAAATCCTTGGATCAGACGCTTGAGGACGGCCTGTGGGCGGTACCTTTTGAGGGGATCCGTCACAGCCACGATTCAAAGACCCCCTGGATCGGTGGGGATGCTCTGGAGAGCGGCTGGGCGCAGACAGACTTTTCCATGTACTCCGGTTCGCACACCGGAATGTTTGCTTCGATACTGGAAAAAACCGATGTCAACGGCATCCTGCGGGTAGACTGTACCGGCTCGGATTTGGGTGAGGAGCAGTGGAAAACCTGGTTGATCTATAACCCCTATGACACGGAGAAAACTGTAGAATATCGGACGAATACCGACGATGCGGTTGACCTTTACGATTCTGTCAGCGATATTTGGGTTGCCAGGAATGTCACAGAAACTACGGCTGTTTCCATTCCTGCCGGCGGTGCCCGGGTAATTACCCAGCTTCCTGCCGGATCCGAATTGGTTCGCCAGGGAAACATTTTGACGGCGCAGGGTAGATTCGTGAGTGCCGATACGGTAACGGTTCAGATTCAAAGCCCTTCCCACAACGAAAAGGTATCCCCGAAGGTCAAACTGAAGCTGGGGCTGTCCCTGAAAAATCCCGAGGACAGTATTTCCGGGATCACCGTAACCTGCGGTGACTGGAGCGCCGATTTTACAGACCCTGACGGGATTTTGCTGGATCTGTCTTCCTTGGGGACGGGCAGCAAGACCCTTCAGGTAACGGTAATGACCCAAAATGGACTCCATGATTCCGCCAGTGTCCGGATCAATGTACAGTGAGCCGGATTCCATCCTCCAGTGTATATGAAAGGTGAAGTTATGATTGCTCAGGATTGCCGTATCCTTCTAAAGCGGCATATGGAAACGCGTCAGGTTCTGGAGCGCCATGTTCTGGAATTTGACACGGGAGAAAAAAATGTAGATGTATACAATATTTCCGCGCCCTTTTCCTGGGAGGAAAGGACTCTGCTCCTGGGACGTGTGGAACCCAGAGACAGTGAATTTTCCCATATTCTGTGTTTTGAGGCCCAGGGCGACCGCTGGATCCGGCGGGAGGATTTTCCGGATATGGCCCTGCAGGATCCTTTTTTCGCGAAAATCGGGGATGAACTCATTGTCGGAGGCGTTGAAGTATTCTTTGCCCGGCCCGGTGATGTAAATTTGTCCTGGCGGACGGTGTTCTACCGCGGCGGCAGCCTGGCGGGACTTCGCCGCTTTGCGCAGGGACCGGAGATGATGAAGGACATTCGCCTATGCCAGCTGCCAAACGGCAGAATACTGCTGCTGACCAGACCGAACGGGAAAATCGGATGGATCGTGCTGAATGATCTTTGTGAGCTGACCCCGGAGAGGCTGGCTGCTGCGCCCCTTCTGGAGGATCATTTTGTGGAAGGGCAGTGGGGAGGCGCTAACGAATTGCATCCGCTGTCGGATGGAACGGTTGGAGTACTTTCCCATATCGCGGCTTTCGATGACGCGGGAGACAGGCACTATTATTCCAGCGCTTTCCGGTTGGATCCTGACAGCGGCAGATGTACGCCCATGAAGATAATCGCTTGCCGGGATGACTTCCTTCCCGGAGCGGCTAAGCGCCCTGACCTGCGTGACGTGATTTTCAGCGGCGGACTGATTTGCCATGGAAACGGATTGGCTACGCTGTACTGCGGTATCAGCGATGCCGGCGCCCAGTGCGCGGTAATTCCGGATCCGTTTGCACCGATGCCGGATAAAGGCAGCTGCTGAAAGAGAGGTGCGGTTTCATGCGCAGATGTGATGAAAACCCAATTCTGACGCCTGCTGACGTCAAGCCCAGTCGTGACGGCTATACTGTGGTGGGGATATTCAACTGCGGCGTGGCGAAATACGGCAATGAGACGATTTTGCTGTGCAGGGTCGCCGAAGGTGTGAGGGAACAAAACCCTTCCGTTCTGAAGGTCCCGGTGATTGGAAAGGATGAGGAAGGGAATGCCAAATTTGACACCCTTTCCTTTTCCAAAACGGATCCCCATTACGATTTTGGGGATCCCAGGACGGTATACCGGGTAGATACAAAGGATCGCCAGGTGGTGGCACTGACCTCTCTTTCCCATCTGCGGGTGGCGCGGTCCCGGGACGGTATCCACTTCACTGTCAGTGAAACCCCCGTCCTGATGCCGGATCCCGATTATGAATCATGGGGTATGGAAGATCCCCGGGTGACGCAGATCGGCGAGGACTACTTCATTACGTATTCTGCCGTAGCGCCCTTCGGCGTGTCCACAGCCCTGCTGCAAACACGGGATTTCCGGGAGTTTCAACGGTTGGGCGTGATCTTCGCTCCGGAGAATAAGGATGTCACCATCTTTCCGGAAAAGCTGAACGGCAACTTCTTTGCCTTTAACCGTCCGGTTCCCCAGGGTATCGGTCAGCCCAATATGTGGCTGGCGGAGTCCCCGGATCTGATCCACTGGGGCCGACAGAGGCTGTTTCGGACGGTCTCCAGACAAAATGCCTGGGACAGCGGAAGAATTGGCGGAGGCGCGGTGCCCATTGCCACGCCCAGAGGGTGGCTGAAAATATATCACGCGGCAGATCGCGGTGACCGCTACTGCCTGGGGGCGTTGCTACTGAAGCGTGAGGATCCCTCCGTGATTTTGGGGCAGCTGGAAAAGCCGCTTTTGGAGCCGGAAGCAGACTATGAAAAAAACGGTTTCTTTGGCAATGTGGTCTTTACCTGCGGCGCTTTGATTGAGGGAGATACGCTGCGTATCTATTACGGAGCGGCGGACGACAAAATATGCCTGGCTGAAACCTCCTTAAGCGCACTTTTGGACAGACTCGGAAAATCATAGCGTAGAGAAACGGACAGCTGCCGTGATCCCGTACCAAAGTGTGGGATCACGGCAGCTTTTGCCTTGAGAAATGGGGTGTCTTTTCCCTTGTATTACTTCAAAACCAGCTCGCCGTTTACCGCGTCTACGGTGACGGTGGTGCCGGGGGTCAGGTCGCCGCGAAGGATCCGGCGGCTGAGCATGGTCTCCACAGTGTGCTGGAGGTACCGGCGCAGAGGCCGGGCGCCGTACTGGGGATCGTAGGCGGCTTCCACCACCGCTTCCTTGGCGCTGTCCGTCAGGACACAGCTTAGCTGCTGCTCCCTCAGCCGGGCGTTGAGCTTGTCGATTTGCAGGTCGATGATCTTTGTAATGTTTTCCCTGGTAAGAGGCTTGTAGAACACGATCTCGTCCAGCCGGTTTAAAAACTCCGGGCGGAAGGATCTGCGCAGCAGCGCCTGAACCTGCTCCTTGGCGCCGTCCTCAATGCTGCCGTCGGGGCGGATGCCGCCCAGCAGATATTCGGAGCCAAGGTTGGAGGTGAGGATCAGGATGGTGTTCTTAAAGTCCACCGTCCTGCCCTGGGAATCTGTGATCCGTCCGTCATCCAGTACCTGAAGCAGAACATTGAACACATCCGGGTG
>CAZCLX010000029.1:0-17333 GCA_964499615.1 uncultured Oscillospiraceae bacterium | reverse complement strand
CTCTGATTCGCTGTCCACAAATTTCGTATGTGTCATTATTTGTGGAATTTAGGTATTAGGGAAACTCTGAGCAATTCGGCATCGGCTGGACAACGGATCTTTTGCCCCACCGGTACAGTATGAAAAACGTGGAAATACATCCAGTATTTCCACGTTTTCCATACTTTCCGGTGAGTCAAAATCTCTCGCTGCTTTTTTCTCGCCTCATTATTCAGAGCTTCCTTAGAATTACTGGTCTAAGGCTTTCTTCTTCCAGGGGAGACACAGGACAATGGCGCAGATGGCAACCGCACTGATTACCAGCACCGTGACAATCGTCTTTACAGGTGTGGGATCTCCGGTTTTGGGAGCGATGTCGCTATTCGCGACCTCTGCGCCGCAGACATCGCAGATGCCGTTGTCATTGGCATCGACATGCTCTCCTTCTTCCTTCTGGCCGCACACGGTGCATTCACGCCAATGCTCGGTCTCATCGCTTTCCCACTTTGTGAAGGTGTGCTCCTTCATGGGGATGGTTTCCGTTTTGGTATGAGCGGGGTCATTCTTGCAGGTATAGGTTTTAACGCCATCCTCGGTGCAGGTGGCCTCCGTGGTAACCTTGCCTTCATCCCAGTCGTGACCGGTAGCAGGAATCACTTCGGTTTCCGTTTCGTCGCAGACAGAGCAGGTACGGGTCTTCTCGCCATCCTCGGTGCAGGTGGCTTCCTTGGTAATCTCCCATTCTCCCCAGTCATGATCGGCAGCGGGAATCACATCGGTCTCGGTTTCGTCGCAGACAGAGCAGGTACGGGTCTTCTCGCCATCCTCGGTACAGGTGGCTTCCTTGGTGATCTCCCATTCTTCCCAGTCATGACCGGCGGCGGGAATCACATCGGTCTCGGTCTTGCCGCAGACAGAGCAGGTACGGGTCTTCTCGCCATCCTCGGTGCAGGTGGCTTCCTTCGTAACCTCCCATTCGTCCCAAGTGTGACCGGTGGCGGGGATGGTTTCCGTTATGATATACTGACATCGGGTAGTACTCTGTCTAGCGCCAGCCAAGTGCGAGCATTGCTTTGTTTGCACGCCGTCCTCCTCGCAGGTGGCAGCCTCAACGATGGTCCACTTGTCGTCGGACTTATGCGTGGTGTGGTACATGTAGAGGTTATAGCCGGCGGCGGCGTTGTAGCCGTTGGATTCGTCGTAGCTCCAGGAGGTATTTCTGTTCCAAATCAACTCGTAGGTAAAGGAAGCGGCATCCGTATGGACGGTATCCAAAGCATACGTATAGTTGGAATCCTCATATTCCTCCAGGAATCCGTCAACATAAGGCTCCAGGTCAGTGATGGTCAGGGTGCAGTAGAACGTGCCATCCCTATATTCTACTTCGCTGAGCGTATAGGTATCGGGAATGGCTCTGAAACGATAATCTCTGGTACTGGAGCTGGGGCTTATCGTCTTCACAGGGCCAGGGGTGCCGTCACTCAGCACATTGTAGTTCTCAACAGCATAAATGACGTATCCGCGGTACAAACTCTCAAGGTAGCTTGCTGTGGGAAGCGCGGGAACATCTTCCGTGTAGGTCGCGCCGCACTTTGTACAGGTAAAGGTTATTACGCCAGACTCCGTCAAAGTGGGCTGTGTGGTAATCTTGCCATCCCAGTCGTGACCGGTAGCAGAAATCACTTCGGTTTCCGTTTCGCCGCAGACAGAGCAGGTACGGGTCTTCTCGCTATCCTCGGTGCAGGTGGCTTCCTTGGTGATCTCCCATTCTCCCCAGTCATGACCGGCAGCGGGAATCACATCGGTCTCGGTCTTGCCGCAGACAGAGCAGGTACGGGTCTTCTCGCCATCCTCGGTGCAGGTGGCTTCCTTCGTAACTTCCCATTCGCTCCAGGTATGACCGGTGGCGGGGATGGTTTCCATAAAGATATACTGACATTGGGTGCTACTCTGTCTTGTGCCGGCCAAGTGCGAGCATTGCCTTGCCTGCACGCCGTCCTCCTCGCAGGTGGCATCCTCAAGGACGATCCACGCGCTGGTGGAGGTATGCTCGGTGTGATACATGTAGAGGTCTTTGCCGGCGGCGGCGTCGAAGCCGTTGGATTCGTCGTACTGCCAGGAGCTTTCGCTCCACTTCAACTCGTAGGTAAAGGAAGCGGTATCCGTATGGACGGTATCCAACGTATACTTTTCGGTGGAAGTCTCATATTCCTCCAGGAATCCGTCAATATAAGGCTCCAGGTCAAGGATGGTCAGGGTGCAGTAGAATGCGTCGTCCCTATATTCTACATCGCTGAGTATATAGGTATGGGGAATGGCATTGAAAAGCACAGCTCTGGGGTAGGAGCTTGTCATCACAGAGCCAGGGGTGCCGTCACTCTCCACATTGTAATTCTCAACAGCATAAATGACGCATCCGCGGGTCATATTCTGAAGGTAGCTTGCTGTGGGAAGCTCGGGAACATCAACTTCAAGGTAGCTTGCTGTGGGAAGCTCGGAGGCATCAGCCTGCCACTGGGCGTAAAGGGTCACGGTGGGATTGTCCTTTGTTACCTTCACGCTGCCGAGGTCGCTCCGGACGGTAATATCGCCCGTTCCGTCTGCCTGATTGTTCCAGTTGAGAAATTTGTAGCCAGGCTGGATGACGTTATCGTCATCAGGCTGAACCGTGAACGAGATCTCCGGCTCGGAGGTTGTTATGGTTTTGCTTGCGGGAACGTTGGTAACACCTTCCCCGTTCCCATTAAAGATCAGGGTATAGGTGTACATCGCGTTGGGCTGTGCCGCCTGCGTTTCCGCAGATTGTACCGTCTGGACTTCCTCGGCGGGCTGCTCTGCTGTCTGGGATTCGTCAGCATGTACGTGTTCTTCTGTTTCCGCTGCAAGCGTTGATGTCGGGAAGATCCCTGCCAGCATGACGACCGCCAGTGCCATCGAAAGCAGACGTTTGGTGAATGGTTTCCACTTCATCACTTTTTCCTCCTTAGTAGTTTGTATGGAAAACAAAAACAGCGGCGCTGCCACATTCCGACAGACGCATGGTAAACAGTTTCTCGGACATATGGTTCTGCTGCTGTTTTTATCCACCAAACCTATTGTAGTAAAAATAGACATTTCTGTCAATGAGAAATCCAAATTATTATTAAAATGTTCACAATAAAGACTTAAAAATAACATAATTAAAGTACTGATCGGCTTCCGCCTGAAAAACGGCATTTTTTTGCGTAGGGCGCGGCAACTCGGCGCACCGTGAAAAGTGGTTATGATTCGACAGCGGCTTCGGAGAATACGGGAAGCGCTACGAATTCGCCGGAACGCCGGGGTCGGTGTTCCCTGCGCAAAGACGGCTTGCTGAGTTAAGCCGATAAGCACATTTTTTATTGAATATCCGTATCATGCAAGTGGTTTGGATTTGTTCGTATCCAAAAAATTCCGATAAATCTCGAAAAGAGAATTATCGGAATTTGCTTATCCAGAGAGGCTTACGCTTCTGCGCAAAATGGAGTAAGGCGGAACCTGGCAGGGAAGGCGCAGAAAGAACAAAAAGCCGGGGGTTCTTGGTTCCAGGATGGGGGAGCCGTCCGCGTCTATAATATTTTCCGGGACAATGGAAAAAGGGCGCAGATCCGGTCCGACGACTTCCAGGCTATCCCCGGCGCGAAACTTATTTCGCAGGGAGCACCGGGCAAGGCCGGATTCGTCGCAGCCTTCCACCATGGCGCAGATCTGCCACTGACGGATATACCGGGAATCCTGGGTGTACTGCCCCGGCTGTCCGAAATAGAAGCCGGTGGAATAGACCCGATGGGAAACGTGCTCTACTTCATCTCGCCACACGGGATCGACAGGCTTTCCGGCGGCGGTGTCATTGATGCAGTGACGGTACGCGCCGGTGACAATGGCAGCATAATAGGCGGATTTTGCCCTGCCTTCCAGCTTGATGCAGTCCACGCCGGCGTTCTGAAGCTCTTTCAGGTGGTCGATCATGCACATATCCCGGGAATTGAGAATATAGCTTCCCTTTTCATCCTCGAAAATGGGGAAATACTCTCCAGGGCGTTTTTCTTCCATCAGAGCGTACCGGTACCGGCAGGGCTGGGCGCAGGCACCCCGATTGGAGTCCCGCCCGGTCATGTAGTTACTCAAAAGGCACCGCCCGGAGTAGCTGACGCACATAGCGCCGTGGCCGAAGGTTTCCAGCTCCAATTCCGGGGAAACCCTTTCCCGGATGCCCCGGATCTCCTCCAGGCTCAGCTCCCGGGCAAGCACCACACGGGAAGCACCAAGGTCATACCACGCCTGGGCGCAAATATAGTTTGCCACGGACTGCTGGGTAGAGATGTGCCGCTTGCAGTGGGGAGCATATTTTCCTGCCAGAATAAAGGCACCAAGATCCGCCAAAATCAGGGCGTCCACCCCGGCGCTGTCCAGAAGCTCCAGGTATTCCGGCAGCCGGGATACTTCGTCGTTCCTCGGCATGGTGTTCACTGTGACGTGAACCTTGACCCCGTGGCTGTGGGCAAAGGCTACCGCCTCCGGCAGCTCCTCCGGGGAAAAGTTCCCCGCGAAGGAGCGCATTCCAAAGTCAGTCCCGGCAAGGTACACCGCGTCCGCGCCGTAAAGCACCGACATATTCAGCTGTTCCCAGTTTCCGGCTGGGCTTAATAGTTCAATTTTCTTTCTGTCAGTCATTGCTTAAGGATGCCCGGAAAGCTTCATGCTCTTCCAGGGTAGTGGAGAAGTGGTGGCTTCCGGCAGCGGGATCCAGAATATAATAGTAGTAATTGGTGCTGCTCGGCTCCAGCGCGGCCCGGATACTGTCAAGACCGGGGTTCGCAATGGGGCCGGGGGTCAGGCCTACATTATAATAGGTGTTGTAGGGACTGCTTACCTTCATGTCCTCGGCGGTCAGATCGGTTTTGCCGTCAAGGGCGTAGATAATGGACGCGTCGATGTTCAGATAGGCCGGGGTGTCACCCCAGTGGAACAGACGGTTATAGATTACGGAGGCGATGGTGGGGCTTTCATCCTTGCCGGAGGTCTCCTTCTCAATCATGGAGGCTACAATCAGCACATCCCGCATGGTAAACTGGTGGCTGGCAATATAGTCGTCTCCTCTGCCGTCGTCCCGCATCAGATCAGACAGGTACGTGTTCAGGGCGGGCAGCTCATTGCGCAGATCCGTTTCCTCATCCGCAACTCGGCTGTCAAAGTTATCAAGCATTTTTGTCAAAATGTTCTTCGGGGTGTCGTTGGTGTAAAACTCGTAGGTGTCCGGGAAGAGGTAGCCTTCCAAGCAGTAGCCGTATCCCCGCTCCACGCCATCCAGGAACCAGTAATCGTTCAGCTCCCCGTCGGAACAGTAAGCGGCCATATCAGCGGTGGTGCAGACCTTGTTGGCTTCCAGCAGATCAAATATCTGGCGGCAGGTGTAGCCTTCCGGTATGGTGACTGTCACAACGGATCGGGTGGAACTGGGGGACATCATTTTTACAAGGGCGTGATAGTCATATCGGGTGTTGAGATCCCAGATGCCGGGATGGATATCCCCGTCGTCCACGGCAAATTTGGCGTACAGCTGAAACAGCTTCGGGTAGTGGATCAGATCCGCCTGATAGAGCTTTTCTGTGATGTCGTCTATGGTGTCTGTTTCGTAGATGGTGATGGTGACGGGGTTGTCCTCCCGGCCAAAGGCGAGAACCTCGGAAGCGCAGATCCACAGCATACGTCCTAAAGTCACGCCAATGGCAGCTACAATGCAGATCCAGACCAGGGTCACAAGAATATTGGGAATGCCCAGAAGTCCCTCCCCTTTTTTCCGGCGGGGACGGCCCTTCCGCACCGGACGGACACGGACAGGCGGCACCTCTGAGGATTCCCCCGGTGCTTCCGGAGGGTTATCCATCATTTCCTGAAACTCCTCGTCCTCATAGGTTTCTTCAGAACCGCTTTCTTCGGGTGTCTCCGGCGCCGGAAGTTCTTCATCCGGTTCCGTATCCGTCAGATCCAGCTCCGGATCGTCCAAAATGCTCAGGTCAAAGGGCTGTGTCATTTCCCCCGGTTCCGGCATTCCATGGAAGCCGTAGGCGTCTTCGTCCCGGGAAATGCTGTCCGTCAGTTCGGGGGATACCAACTTCTCATGATCCAGGGAGAAGGTATCCGAAGATTCGCTCCCTTCATCGGACGGCAGATCATCTGCTTCCGGAGATTCTTCTGGCATGGAAGGATCCGGCGCTTCAAAGATCTCATTGTCCTCTGTTTCCGGAAAGAGGTCGGGAATGGATTCCGGATCCTCAGAATCCACAGAATCGGGAGAAAAAGGATATTCCGGATCTGTCAGGAAAGGCTCCTGCTGGGCGGGTATGCCGCTCTCGGGGAGATCTTCCTCCGGCTGGGGCAGTGGATATTCATTCATACGGTTTCCTCCTGTCAGCGGATCACGATCTGATCTTCGATTCTTTTTGCTTCGCTGGCACCCTTCAGCGCCTCCACCAGCGCCAGACCGAATTTTACGGCACATCCGGCGGAGGCACCGGTGATCAGCCTGCCGTCCCGAACCACCGCGGCATCCGGCATCATAACAGCGCCGCCCATCTGTCCCTCACAACCCGGGTAACAGGTGGCTTGCCGTCCCTCCGGGATTCCCAGATCCGCCAGAACCGTTGGCCCGGCACAGATTGCCGCCACATATTTTCCGTTATCCCAGGCAAATCGGAGGGCGTCCAGGGCTTCCCGGCTGGCTCTGGCGCTGGCTACGCCGCCCATGCCGCCGGGCAGGACGATCATATCCATGCCGGTTAGATCCATTTCTTCCGGAAGAATGTCCGCTTCCACGATGATCCCGTGGCTGCCCCGAACCTGCTTGCCGGTGATGCCTACGGTGCGCGTTTCAATCTTTGCCCGGCGGAGAAGATCCAGGGGGGCGACTGCTTCCGTTTCCTCAAAGCCGGTTCCCAATAGTATATAAACCATAGTTTAGTCCTCCAGACATGCCGCGACATGGCGGTAAATTTCTTCGTGAATATCTTCGATTGTCCGCATTTTTCCGTCCCGGACACACCCAACCACCGTCCAGCCATAGTAGTCAGCGGCAGCCTTGCCGGACGCGCGGCACCGGGCAAGATAGGCGCCGTCCGCTTCATGGATATCGGCGTGGGTGTGAGTGGATTGCTCCCGGCCCCGCAGCAGCGCCTGGGTAAAGTCCGTAGGGACGTCCAGATAGATGACTAGATCCGGTCTTGGCAGACCCAGATGATCGTACTCAAATTCGTACAGCCACTTTAGAAAATCGCCCCGTTTTTCTTCCGGCTCCTTGGAAGCCTGGTGTACTGCGTTGGAAGTGGTGTACCGGTCAGACACCACAAGTCCGCCGTCCTCGTACCATTTGCCCCAGACCTTTTTATAGGATGCGAACCGATCCACCGCGTAAAACGCGGAGGCGGCGTAGGCATTCACATCCGATGGGTCGGTTCCAAATTCGCCGCCCAGGTACATCCGGATCAGGGCGGAGCTGGGCTGCGAGTATTGGGGGAAAACGATTTTCCGGAACTGCCGGTTTTCCGCGTCCAGACGCTCTGTCAGAAGACGGAACTGGGTGGACTTCCCGGATCCGTCGGTTCCCTCAATCACAATTAGCTTGCCCATTTTTCTGTTTCCTCCCGACGAAATCGATCCGCGCTTACTGGTGCGGCATCATCTATAAAATATATCACATTTTACCCTGTTTGTCCACAGAAACCGGGGCTGGTTTTCTTAATTTTCTCTTTTGAAGGGAAAATAGAGAAAAAGTTTCCCCATTGCGCTGTCACCCCGTTGCAAAAACAGAAAAGAAATGATAGAATAGAAAAAAGAAAAGCAAGGAAAAAGGACAGAAATACATGGAAGACAGCAACATTACATTTGAAAGCTTGGGCCTTTCCGCCGAGATGCTAAAGGCCCTGGAAAAGAAGGGTTACGGGTATCCCACCACCATTCAGGCGGAGGCGATCCCTTATTTTATGCAGTGGCGGGACGTGATCGCCAAGGCTCCCACCGGAACAGGGAAAACCTTTGCTTTTGGTATCCCCATGATCGAGCACATTGATCCCGAATCCCCGGAAATTCAGGGGCTGATCCTTGCGCCCACCCGGGAGCTTGCCATTCAGATCGGGGACGAACTGCGGGGTCTGCTGACCTACTATCATGGGATACGGGTGGCGGTGCTCTATGGCGGCGCGGGTATCAGCAGTCAGATCCAGCAACTGAAAAAGCAGCCCCAGTTGGTGGTTGCCACCCCGGGACGGCTGATGGATCACTACAACCGGAAGACTGTCCGTCTGGATAAAATTCAGACCGTTGTCCTGGACGAGGCGGACCGGATGCTGGACATGGGCTTCTTTAAGGATGTCACCCGGATTATCGATAAGGTGAAAAATCGCCGGAATCTGGGCCTGTTCTCCGCGACTATTTCCCAGGAGGTCATGACTGTGTCCTGGATGTACCAGCGGGACGAGGTGGAGATCACCGTGGAGCCAAAGCAGGATGACCGCCCGGACATCGACCAGTACAGTCTTACCTGCACCCCTCTGGAAAAGGCGGAAACCGCTCTGCGGCTGATTCGCGGCCAGGGCTACGAGCGGGTGATGATTTTCTGCAACACTAAGCACATGACCCAGCGGCTGTGTGACGAATTTCAGCGGGCGGGATTGGACTGCGAGTGTCTCCACGGAGACATCCGCCAGAGCCAGCGGGAGAAGACCATGCAGCGGTTCAAGTCCGGCAAACTCCCGGTTCTGGTAGCCACGGACGTTGCCTCCCGGGGCATCGATGTGGACGATGTGGACTGCGTGATCAATTATGATATACCCGAAGAAAACGAATACTATATCCACCGGATTGGCAGAACCGGCAGAGCTAAGCGCAAGGGCATCGCCTGGAGTCTGGTGAGCAACTTCCCGGAGAAGGCAAAGCTGGATGAAATCGCCAAGTTTTCCAATTATACCGTTTTACCCATGGTTCTGGGGGAGGATGGCAGTCTGACACAAGAAGCGGCGAAGGCTCCTGCGATGCCCAAAAGGAGATTCCGTTGAACGCCAGGGAGCGGGGATTCCTGCTGCTGAGCAGCAGCCTGGGAAATCCGGGACGGAAGCCCCTCACCCCTTACCGCCTCCGGCAGCTTTCCAGCCGCTATTCGGCACTGCCGTCCAAAGACGGAGAAAAGGGTCTGGAGCCAAGGGACTTGCTTGCCATTGGCTTTGATCAGGAAACCGCTGAGAGGATCGTCGCCCTTCTTTCGGAGAATGAGGCGCTGGATCACTATTTGGAAAAAGCGACGCGGGCAGGCTGTATACCGATTACTCGGGCAAATCCGGAGTATCCGCTTCTACTTCGGAAGCGTTTGGGGCAGGACAGCCCCGGGTGCCTGTGGCTGAAAGGGGATTCGGCGCTTCTGGAGTGCCCAGCGGTATCTCTGGTGGGAAGCCGGGATCTGGAAGAGGAAAATGACCGCTTTGCCCGGGAAGCGGGCCGCCAGGCGGCTCTTCAGGGGTACATTCTCGTTTCCGGTAACGCTCGGGGAGCGGACAGCGCTGCCCAGCAGGCTTGCCTGGACGCCGGGGGAAAGGTTATCTCCGTGGTGGCCGATGAGCTGAGCAGCCACAGGGAAGCGGATAGAATCCTGTATGTCAGCGAGGACGATTACGACGCTCCCTTTTCTTCCCAGCGTGCCCTCAGCCGGAATCGGGTGATCCATGCTCTGGGAATGGTAACCGTGGCGGCACAGTGTACGTTTGGAAAAGGGGGGACCTGGGACGGAAGCATCCGGAATCTGCGTCATGGCTGGAGTCCCCTGTACCTTTTCCGGGACGGAAGCGAAGCCTGCATAGAGTTGGAGCAAATGGGCGCGGAGTCCGTCGGTCCGGAAGACCTGGCAGATTACGCCGCTCTGGCCCACCGCCGGTGGAGCCTGTTTGATGTAAATTAAAAGATCCGGGAACGAATCATTCCTCGTTTCCCGGATCTTTATTTTTGCAGACAGCGGTTAGCATTCGTCTCATATAAAAATGTTCAATCCTCCGGACGAAACATTTTTTGATTATCAGTATAGCTGCTACCAGCTACCAGCTAACCGCTATCTGCTGACTGCTTCCCATCACAGCAGCGGGATCCCCGCTTCCTCGCACTTTTTGACCGTTTCCGGATCCCAGATGCTGGACTGCACCTCGCCGATGTGGGCACAGCCCAAAAGCAGCATGGAAAGGCGTGACTGCCCAATGCCGCCTCCAATGGTTAAGGGGAGCTCCCCCCTAAGCAGCATTTTGTGGAAGGGCAGCTCCCGGCGGTCATTGCACCCTGCCTCATGGAGCTGACGGTCCAGAGACACTTCATCCACCCGGATACCCATGGAGGAAATTTCCAGTGCCCGATTAAGAGTATCGTCCCAGAAGAAAATGTCGCAGTTTAAGTCCCAGTCGTCGTAGTCCGGCGCCCGGCCGTCGTGGGGCTTTCCGGAACGGAGCTTTCCCCCGATCTGCGTGACACACATGGTTCTGTGATCCCGGCAATAGACGCTTTCCCGCTGAGAAGGTGTCAGTTCCGGATAAGTATCTTCCAGCTCCTGGGACGAGATGAAACTGACGTCTCTGGAAAGTGCCACTTTCAGCTGGGGATACCGAACCCGGAGCCGGTCATTGGTGTCGCAGATGGCTCGGACAATTGCCAGGACGACCAGTTTGAGAAAGTCCAGGTTCCGGTTTTCCCGGGTGATCACCTTTTCCCAGTCCCACTGATCCACATAAATGGAGTGGATATTGTCCAGCGATTCATCCCGGCGGATGGCGTTCATGTCAGTATACAGTCCGTTCCCGACGGTGAAGTGATACCGTTTCAGGGCAAGCCGTTTCCATTTTGCCAGAGAATGAACCACCTGAGCGTCAAGGTTCACCGCAGGGATGTCAAAGCTCACCGGGCGCTCATTGCCATTGAGGTTGTCGTTCAGACCAGAGGAACCGGTAACAAACAGGGGAGCGGAGACCCGCTTCAGATTCAGTGCCGCGGAAAATTCCTCCTGGAACGCTGCCTTAATAAAAGCGATTGCCCGTTGGGTGTCGTAGGCGTCCAGGGCGGGGACATAACCGGCAGGTAATATAACAGACATAATCGCGCCGCCTTTCAATCGGGTTTTGCCTCCCAGAACAGGAGTCCTCTGGGAGATAGGCATATTGTACTCCCTTTTTGAAAAAAATCAAGAAAACATTTGTCCGCCAGGAAAAACAATCGGGAATTTTAAGGTGAAGTTTGTTGCTTTCCGGGCTGTAATTTGGTATACTCACATTTAAGGCTATTATACTTGGGGGTGCACCGGGTGAAACTTTTTATTCTGTTGGGCAGTGAGAACGATGCGGTTTCGGAGCAATTGCAACGGGGCCTTTCGGCGACGGGGCAGATACAATTGGTGCAGGTTACCGGCAGAGATGAGCTGATTCAATCCCTTCCCGCGCTGTCTGTCCAGCTGGCGGTTTTGCCGCTGGAATGGTCAGATTTGTATGATCAAGTAAGGGATTTTGTGCCTTCTGTGCGAATTGTTGCGTATTCCAATCAAAACAGGCCGTTAGATATGGGCGTGATTGGTTTCTTTTACGGGAACGCGCTTGCCAGACTGGCACCTGTCGTAATTGGTCTTTGCTATTACTTTAGCGGTAAATGGATGAAGCGCAAGCTCTTATCCGAAAAATAAATCATTTTGCGGTGCGCAGAATTCCCGAATATGGGTGCGCACCGCTTTTTCCCCTTTATATGGAAAAGTTAACTATAGACAAATCATGAAAAAAAGGATATATTGGATGCAAAAAACAGAGGAGTGCCGCAATGGATCAAGCTATTTTAGATCAGCTGAAAGAGATTACAGAAGAAGAGCGCACCATATTGGACGGCAGCACCACCATTGACCGAAGCATCTATATGCAGGGGCAGGGCAACACTATCAACAGCCGGAAGCTGCTGGATTCCGGAAAGCTGATCACCGTCCGGCCCCATACCCGGTTTATTCATTTTCCGGAGCACACCCACGACTATGTGGAGGTGGTGTATATGTGCAGCGGGGAGACTACCCACATCGTAAACGGCAGAACCATTTGCCTCCACTCTGGGGAACTGCTGTTTCTCAGCCAAAGCGCCACCCATGAGGTGTGCCGGGCGGAGGCGGAGGACATTGCGGTGAATTTTATCGTGCTTCCCCAATTCTTTGATTCCGCCCTCGCCGCCATTGGGGAGGAAGAGACTCCCATCCGAAGGTTCCTGGTATCCTGCCTGTGCGGGCAGAGCGGAGACGCGGGCTACCTTCACTTCCAGGTGGCGGAAATCAGGCCTATTCAGAATTTGGTGGAAAATCTCCTGTGGATTCTGCTTCGGGACACCCCCGGCAAGCGGAAAATGAGCCAGATGACTATGGCTCTTCTGTTTATGCTTTTGGTGGGAAACACGGATACCCTGGCGGAGGAGGATCAGGAGGACGCGGCGGTTTTCCAGGTGCTTCGGTATGTGGAATCCAACTACCGGGAGGGAAGTCTAGCGGATGCTTCGGAGCGGATGCACTATGACCCCTGCTGGCTTTCCCGGGAGACCCGACGCAGAACTGGGAAGACCTTCACCCAGCTGATGCAGAAAAAGCGGCTTGCCCAGGCGGCGTTCCTTCTGCGCAGCACCCGCAGGAAGGTAGACGACATTTCCGTCGCGGTGGGCTACGAAAACGTGAGCTACTTCCACCGGCTGTTTTCTGCCGCCTACGGATGCTCGCCCAAGGCATTTCGGGACGGTGACGTTGCTGCAAGAAAGGACACTTTTTAAGTCATATTAAGACCTGTCAAAAACGCTTTCCTTATGATAAACTATAAACAGAAAACATAAGGGAGGGATTTTGTGAACCATTACCTGGCAATTGATATCGGTGCTTCCTCCGGACGTCACATTGTGGGCTGGATGGAGTGCGGCAAGCTGCAAACCCAGGAGGTGTACCGCTTCCCCAACGGGGTGAAGGAGGAAAGCGGGCATCTGGTTTGGGATGTTTCGGAAATGTTTCATTATGTCCTGGAGGGAATTCGGGAAGCTTTTTCTAGGTTTCCGGAGATTTCCAGCCTGTCGGTGGATACCTGGGGAGTGGATTATGTTCTGCTCCGGGGAGATGAAGCGGTTCTGCCGGTGTACGCCTATCGGGACAGCCGAACGGAAAGCGTTATTCCGAAAGTGCATGAGAAGATACCGTTTTCGCAAATGTACCGCCGCACCGGCTGCCAATTCCAGCCCTTCAATACCGTCTACCAATGGTATGACGACCTCCTTCGGGGCAGGCTGGAAGGGGTTACCGACGCGCTGATGATCCCGGAGTACCTGATGTACCGGCTCACCGGGGTGAAGGCTCGGGAATACACCAATGCAACCACCACCGGCATGGTGCGGGATGGAGAATTTGACCGGGAGATGGGGGAAAAACTGGGGCTTCCCACGGTTCTGTTTCCCAAGCTCAGCCAGCCGGGTACGGTGCTGGGCGAACTCCTGCCGGAAATTGCCCAGCAGGTGGGAGGCAGCTGCGACGTAGTCCTCTGCGCCACCCACGATACCGGTTCCGCTGTAGAGGGCATTCCCATGGAGGGAAACGAACTTTACATATCCTCCGGCACCTGGTCTTTACTGGGGGTAAAGACACCGAAGCCAATTACCGATCAGGGAAGCGAACAGGCAAACTACTCCAACGAGGGTGGCGTGGGCTACAACCGCTACCAGAAAAACATCATGGGCATGTGGCTGGTCAATGAACTGAAACGGGATCTGTGCCCGGAGCTTGCCTTCCCGGAGATCGTCAAAGCGGCGGAGGAAAGCGGCTGCGGGCTTCTGGTGGATGCCAACGCCCAGGAGTTCCTTGCTCCGGAAAGCATGAAAGCGGCCTTTGACAGAGCTACCGGGGGAAAACTGAAAACTGTGGGCGACTATTTCCGGTGTGCCTACCGATCCCTGGCCCAGAGCTACCGGCAGGCCATCGAAGAGTTGGAAGCCAACACTGGAACGTCTTACAAAAAGCTGTACATCGTCGGCGGCGGTGCGAAGAACCAGTTCCTCAACCGACTGACGGAGGAAGCCACCGGAAAACAGGTGATTGCTCTGCCTATCGAGGCAACGGCAATTGGCAATCTGAAAATACAGATCCAGAAAGGACGGTAAACTATGCTTGTAGAAACCAAAGCCAGAATCGGCGTGTTCGCCATTGCGTTGGGGGCTTACCTCCCTCAGTTTCCCAGCCTGGTCCCGGAATTCGAGGGCCAGTACGAAGCCTTTAAGAAGACATTGCCGGACACTGTGGAGATCATTGACGGCGGCATTGTCACTACCAAGGAGCTTTCTTCCGCCGCGGGGGACAAGTTTCGCGCTGCGGATGTGGATCTTGTGATCATGCAGCTGCTGACCTACGCCACCTCCTACAATATGCTTCCCGCCGTCCGGGATCTGGACGTTCCGGTGGTTCTTGTGAATCTGCAAAAGAAGAAGGCTCCCGATTACGCCAACACCGATACCGCCACCTGGCTGGGTGAGCTGTACGCCTGCGGCGCTGTAGGCGAGATGGTTGCCGACCTGGAGCGGGCAGGAAAGCGTCACGCAGTGATCACCGGCGTGGTGGAAGGGGGAGACACCAAGGCCCAGGCGGAGATCGAGGACTGGTGCCGGGCTGCTCAGGTTCGCCGCCGCTTCCGGGACTGCAACCTTGCTCAGATCGGGCGGCCCTATCCCGGCATGATGGATCTGTACATCGACGAAACCAACCTCTATCACCGGATGTGGCTGTACACCAAGCAGTTCGACTGGGAGAAGATGTGGGCGATTGCCGACCATATTACGGACGAAGATGCCATTCGCGCCAAGGCGGAGGATATTCTTGACACCTTTGACATTGAGGGCGGCGCCACTGTGGAAACCGTATGGGATATGGCAAAATATGTGGTTGCTTTCGAGGAGTGGGTGAAGGACGAGAAGATTGCCTTTGTCGCCTCCCACTACGACGGCTTTGCCCAGGGCATTGCCGGAAAGCTGGACTCCATGCTGATCCCCGCTTTCTCCATGCTGATCAAACAGGGCACCGCCTGCGCGGTAGAGGGGGACATCAAGGTCGCCATGGCCATGAGCATCCTGAAAACCATATCCGGCACCGGCCAGCTCAGTGAAATGTACTCCATCGACTTTGAGAAAGATATCTGCATCATCGGTCATTCCGGCTCAGGAGACGCGGACATCAGCCAGGCCAGAAAACCCACCATGAAGATTGTCCCTGTGTTCCATGGAAAAACCGGCGGAGGTTACCTGACCCAGTTCTATCCCCCCGTCGGCCCGGTGACCTACCTTGGTATCACCCAGGATCGCGACGGCCATTTTAAATTCGTGGCGGCGGAGGGTGTCAATGAGGAAGGCCCCATCTTTACCTTCGGCGACACCAATATGCGCACCCGGTTCACCTGCGGAGCCAGGGAGTTCGTCAATCGATGGAGTGAGGCCGGCCCCACTCACCACATGGCTGCCGCAGTTGGTCGCCACATCGACACCATTTTGAAGGTGGCGAAGATTTTCAACGTCCCCGTGGATGTCATCACACGTTAATCAAAATCACACTATATTGGGAGGTAATCATCATGGCTGTCAATCGTTTTGTACTGAATGGAGTTTCCTATCACGGCAAGGGCGCGATCCAGGAGATTCCCGGCATCATCGCCCAGAAGGGCTATCAGAAAGCGTTCATTGCATCTGACCCGGATCTGGTGAAATTCGGGGTCACTAAGAAGGTCACCGATCTGCTGGACAAAGCCGACATGACCTATGAGATTTATTCTGACATCAAGCCCAATCCCACCATTGAGAATGTCCAATCCGGCGTGGCGGCTTACAAGGCCAGCGGTGCGGACTACATGATCACCATTGGCGGCGGTTCCTCCATGGACACCGGAAAGGCCATTGGCATTATCATCAACAACCCGGAGTTTGCGGACGTCCGCTCTCTAGAGGGCGTGGCCCCCACCAAAAACCGCACGGTGTTCACCATTGCCGTTCCCACCACCGCCGGAACCGCAGCTGAGGCAACCATCAATTACGTCATCACCGATGTAGAGCGGAAGCGTAAGTTCGTCTGCGTGGATACCAACGATATTCCTGATGTGGCCGTTGTGGACCCGGATATGATGTCCACCATGCCCAAGGGCCTGACCGCCGCCACTGGTATGGATGCGCTGACCCACGCCATCGAGGGCTACACCACCAAGGCTGCCTGGGCGCTGGCGGACTGCCTGGATCTGGAAGCCATCCGCCTGATTTCTGCCAACCTCCGAAAGGCAGTTCAGAACGATCCCGAGGGACGGGAGGGCATGGCTTTGGGTCAGTTTGTCACCGGTATGGCTTTCTCTAATGTGGGTCTTGGCATTGCACACTCCATTGCCCACACTCTGGGCGCTGTGTACGATACGCCCCACGGCGTGGCCTGCGCCATGATGCTTCCTATTGTAATGGAGTATAACGCACCCTGCACCGGTGAAAAATTTAAGGCCATTGCCGAGGCAATGGGCGTGGACACAACGGGCATGGATCAGGATACCTACCGGAAGGCTGCCATCGATGCTGTCCGTCAGCTCTCTGCGGATGTGGGCATTCCCACTAAGCTGGAAAAAATCAAAGAAGAGGATCTTGACTTCCTAGCTCAGTCCGCTTTTGCCGACGCCTGCGCTCCCGGCAACCCCAGAGAAGCCTCTGTGGAAGACATCAAGGATCTGATTCGTAAACTGATGTAATTTGCGTTTCGGGGCAGCGAAATGCTGCCCCGAAAGAAAGGAGATACAGATCATGAAAGATATTTTTACAGCTCCATTTGTGGAGGAAATGAAGAAGACCACCGCCAACATGTACCGTCTGGGCTGGGATGAGCGCAACGGCGGCAACATTAGCTATTTGCTGGACGAGAAGGAAGTGGGGGAGTACCTGGATCTTAGCAAGGTGATCCGCACCATTCCCACCGGCTTTGACGCCAAGCCCCTGATCGGTAAAATCTTTATTGTCACCGGCACCGGCAAGTATTTTAAGAACGTCCAGGACGATCCGGAGACCAATCTTGGCATTATCCGCATCGCCGCCGACGGAACCACCGCCGAGCTGCTGTGGGGCTACAAGGACGGCGGCAAGTTTACCTCCGAGCTGCCTGCCCATCTCATGAGCCATATGGCCCGGCTCAGCGTGGATCCCGAAAACCGTGTGGTGATGCACTGCCATCCCACCTACACCCTGGCAATGAACTTTGTCCACGAGCTGGACGAGAAGAAGTTTACCCATACACTGTGGGAGATGTGCACCGAGTG
>CAZCLX010000028.1:0-17600 GCA_964499615.1 uncultured Oscillospiraceae bacterium | reverse complement strand
TGTGTTGAGTTTGCTTGCTTCATCATTATACCTGAAGGTAGAGCCCTTGGCTCATTTTTTTCAATTTACACCATTATACGGCCATGGCCAATCCAAGAACTGATTGACGCAATCAACAAAATTTAAGCCGGGGTTCGCCGCCCCGGCTCTTTTCATTCCTTTTTGTGGGATAGCTTGATATATTTCCGTATATCCTGCATCTTATCCACCACAAGAAAGCGTGTTCCTGAATGATCGTTCACATAGCCATTCTTCAGAACGATTGTATATGTTTTGTCCATACCGTTTCTTTCATCAATTCCCATGCTTTCAATCATTTCCCTGTATTTGGCAGCTACCTGCCATTTATCAAGCTGTTTCTGCTGTTCCGGCGTTAATCCTCGGCTTGCAGCCAAAGCAGAACGCCCGGTTGATGTGTCCCGGCAAAACAGCGTGTAAATGTATTCATTCACAGACAAACCGATTTCAGCGGCTACCGCCTTTATCCGTTCCTTTTCCCCTTTGGGAATGACAAGGTTTATCCTGTCGTAATGCTCTTTGATGTGTCGGTTTTTATACGCTGTTCTATCCATGAAAACACCACCTTTTCTTTGATAACTGCATTATACCAAAGTCTTACGCAAGACACAAGAAAAAGATTTTTGATTTGTGTCATGTGTGTGTATTGTGTGTGTCATACCTGTTCAGTTTCACGGCAACCCACACCGCAAAAAATGTTGAACAGTACGATAAAAACCCCGAAAACACACGGTTTTCGGGGTTCGTAAAATCTCGGCTTTCTGCTTGGAATTAACGCTTGCTGAACTGCGGCGCTTTTCTCGCGGCTTTGAGACCGTACTTCTTTCTCTCCTTCATTCTGGGGTCACGGGTCATGAAGCCGGCGGCCTTCAGAACGGTGCGGTACTCGGGGTTCATAACCACCAGGGCGCGGGCGATGCCGTGACGGATAGCGCCGGCCTGGCCGGACACGCCGCCGCCGGAAACGGTAACATCCACATCCACCTTACCGGCCAGCTCGGTAGCGGCCAGGGGCTGACGGACGACCAGCTTCAGGGTCTCCAGGCCAAAGTAATCGTCGATATCCCGGCCGTTGACGGTGATGGAACCGGTGCCGTTCTCAAACACACGGACACGGGCAACGCTGGACTTCCGGCGGCCGGTGCCATAGAAATACTTCTTCTTGCTCTCGTACATTTATGTTACCTCCAAATCAGTCCAAAGTCCAAGCTTCCGGCTTCTGGGCAGCATGGGGGTGCTCAGCGCCCTTGTACAGGTGCAGACGGTCCATGCAGGCACGACCCAGGGTGTTCTTGGGCAGCATACCCTTGACGGCCAGCTCCATGGCGTAGTCGGAACGGTTTTCCATCATGGTGCGAGCCTTGGTTTCCTTCAGACCGCCGATCCAGCCGGAAACCCGGTAGTAGGTTTTGTGATCCAGCTTCTTGCCGGTGAGAATTGCCTTGTCGGTGTTGATGATGATGACGTTGTCGCCGCAGTCAACGTTGGGAGTGAAATCGACCTTGTGCTTGCCGCGCAGCAGGTTGGCAGCGATGACGGCGGTACGGCCCAGAGGCTTTCCGGCGGCGTCGATGACATACCACTTACGCTCCACGGTCTCCTTCTTAGCGAGGGTAGTGGACATATTGGTTCCTCCAAATCAGGTAAAATATTTTGACAATTTCAGGGATATGAAGTACAATGTCTTCAAATCGCTAGATTCTTATACCACAAAGAAAAAGTTTTGTCAACCGATTTTTGAGATGTTTTTCTGAAATTTCACAAAATCTCTGGAATGCTCTTGAATTCTTTTAAATGCTCGCAAATGCTCACTTTCTATTTTTATGGAGGAAACGGGTTTTGATACAGAAATTGACGGGAATGGTTCGCCGCTGTGTGGAGGACTATCAAATGATCGGGGAAGGGGACGCGGTGGCGGTAGGCGTCTCCGGGGGAAAGGATTCCCTTGTTTTGCTGCGGCTGCTGGCGGAGCTTCGAACCTACCGGAATTTCCGCTTGGAGGCCATCACTATCGATATGGGCCTGGGGATGGACTATAGCTATATTGAGAAGATGTGCCGGGAGCTGGGGGTACCCTATACCGTGGTGAAAACGGAGATTGCCCCAGTGATTTTTGACTACCGGCAGGAGAAGAATCCCTGCTCTTTGTGTGCAAAAATGCGTCGGGGTGCGCTGAATCAGGCGCTGCTGGAGCGGGGGATCGGGAAGCTTGCTTTGGGGCATCACTATGACGACGCTGTGGAGACTTTCCTGATGTCCCTGATTTTTGAGGGGCGGATCAGCTGCTTTCAGCCGGTGACCAACCTGGATCGCACGGGGATCATCCAGATCCGACCTATGCTCTACATCCACGAAAAAACCGTGGATAACTTTGCCCGGGAGATTGGCCTCCCGGTGGTGGAAAACCGCTGCCCTGTGGACAAGCAGACAAAGCGGGAAGAAATCAAGACGCTGATTTTTGAACTGTGCAAAACCTATCCGGATCTGAAGGAACGGATCTTCGGGGCGATGCAGCGGTACCCGCTCCTTGCCTGGGAGCCGAAAGGCCGGTACAAACGCCCCAAAGAAATCGAATAAATCCCTCAGAAAACGGGTAAGCTTCCTATATAAGGAGGCGGTAAAATATGGTAAAAGGTGTTTCCCGTCAGGTGATCGTAGTTCACTCCCCAGACCCCAGGCTGTTTGAGCAGGCAATCTTTATTTTAAAGGACGACGCGGTTCGGGAAGGGGTCACCGATGAGGCTCTGATGAAGGAAGCGGAGCAGGCGATCCACAGCGGGAAGAAAGACCGCAAGCGCCATTTTTACCTCTACGGCGCGGTATGGGCCTGCGGCGGCGCGTTGATAACAGGGATTGTCTGGCTGGCAACGGTGCTGCTGTGAATTGATAATCTCTACGTAAGAAAGAGAGACAGCAATATGAAGCTTGGAACGATGGAAATAGAGCGTCCCCTGTTCCTTGCCCCCATGGCGGGGGTGACGGACTGGGCCTTCCGGAGCGTCTGCGCCGGGGAGGGGGCAAACGTCACCGTGACGGAAATGGTCTCCTCCCGGGCCATTGTTTACCGGGATAAAAAGAGCGCTGCTCTGCTCCGGAAAAACCCGGGGAGCGTCTGCGGGGCACAGATCTTCGGCAACGACCCGGAGGTAATGGCAGAGGCGGCGGTTTTGGCGCTGGAGATTTCCGGCTGTGACTTCCTGGATATCAACATGGGCTGCCCCATGCCAAAGGTGGCAAATTCCGGCGACGGCTGCGGTCTGATGCGAACCCCCCAGCTGGCGGGGGAGATTGTCTCCGCCGTTGCGAAAGCGGTGAATGTTCCCGTGACGGTGAAGTGCCGCCTGGGCTGGGATAAGGGCAGCTGTAACGTGGTGGAATTTGCCAAGCGGATGGAGGACAACGGTGCCAATCTGGTGACGGTTCACGGAAGAACCCGGAGCCAACTCTATTCCGGCACGGCGGACTGGGACACCATCCGCAAGGTTAAGGAGGCTCTTTCCATTCCCGTCATTGCCAACGGGGATATTACCGGCGCGGAGGCCGCCCTCCGGTGCCTTAACCGCACCGGCGCCGACGGGATCATGGTGGGCAGAAGCAGCTTTGGCGATCCCTGGATTTTTGGGGAGATCGCCGCCGCCTGGGACTGCCGTCCCATCCCTCAGCGTCCGCCCCTTGCGGAGCGGGTAAACCTTGCGGTACGGCAGTTCCGCCTTGCGCAGCGCGATCATGGGGAACATATCGCCTGTCTGGAAGCCAGAAAGCATTTTGCCTGGTATCTCCGGGGAGTTCCTTACAGCGGGTACTATAAAAATCAAATTTCGTCCATTTCCACCATGGAGGACATTTACCGCATCGCCGAGGACATTAAACGGGACTTGAAATAACTTCCACTGATAAATTTTCCACCGCTTCATATCCTAAAATCCGAGGTGATATAGGATATGAGGCGGTTATTTTTGCTGCTTTTTCTGCTTCCGGTGCTGGCGGTAACCGTATGCGCCGAGCCTATCCGGTGGGTGGACTTCGATGTTTCCACCGAGTCTATGGAGTATGCTCTCCGCCGGGACATAGAATCCTTCGATCAGGAAAAGCACTTGGACTGGATCGAAATTCTCTCCTTGGCGGCCTGCCGCACCGGGGGAAAGTGCTCTCTGGCTTCCGTGAAAAAGGCGGCATCCGACCTGCAGGGGGATGCTTCCCCGGAGGAATTTGCCGGGGATGGTGCAAAGTATTATGACTATTACCACCGAGCGTACTCAGCGGCTCTGGGGGGCCTGGTGGGCAGCTATGCCATTGAAAAGGACGGTCAGTGGGTTCCCAGCTACGGGCTCAAGGCGTTTTCTCCCGTTGCTGCCGGGTACGGCTACAGCCACTGCGACGATTTCGGCGTCAGCCGTTCCTTCGGCTTTCAGCGAAAACACCTGGGAAACGACCTGATGGGATCTTTGGGAACGCCCATCGTTGCGGTGGAAGGGGGCGTGGTGGAGGCCATGGGCTGGAACCGGTACGGCGGCTGGCGGATTGGCATCCGCTCCTTTGACAGTCGTCGGTACTACTATTATGCCCACCTGCAAAAGGACAGACCCTTTGCTCCGGGACTTGCAATAGGGAACATGGTGGAGGCGGGGGATCTGATCGGATTTATGGGCAGAACCGGCTATTCCGACAAGGAAAATGTCAACAACATCGAAACGGTCCACCTCCATTTCGGCATGGAGCTGGTGTTTGACGAGAGCCAGAAGGAGTGCAATTCCGAAATCTGGATCGACGTCTACCCAATCGTGAAGTTGCTTGCATCCCACCGCAGCAGCATCCAGAAAACGGCGGACGGCTGGCAGCGGGTCTATCCCTATCAGGATTTGGACGTGAGGGAGTATCCCACTGGTAATTGAACGCAAGCCCGGATGCGTCCGGGCGCATACTTATACGGATTCTCCAATTCCTGACAAAAAGGACTTTTTCTGGCAAATTCGTAGCACATAATGGACTGCCAAGGCCGCTGTCCAGCCGATGACGAATATGGTTTTCAAACATCCTGCCGGTCTTAAAAGAAACGGAATTCACAACAAAATGGTTGTGCAGATTATCCGTATTCAGATGGGTAATAGCAACGATTTCATAGTCGCTGCCCCACATACGCTTTGCGGTTTCCAGACCGATTTTGTGCGCTTCCTCCGGCGTGACCTCGCCCATCTGAAAGCTCTGATGCCCGTGACACGCTACATTGCCGCCTGTTTTCCTGTACCGCCGCTTGGTTGCCATCATATGCTCATAAGCTCTCTTGGCAGGACAGTTAATGGCGGATACATACATCTTCTTAGCGGTTTTGCCATCATTCTCAACATAGCGGAGTGCCGCCCACAAATCTTTGTCCAAGAACTTTTTATCGGTGGTTTTGTTGGGATTGTCCGCATAGTCGATAACTTCTTTCAGCCTGTCTTTGACAGGCCAGGGCCCCATATTGGAAAAAGGGCCGAGCATTCGCTGACGCGTGGCTCAAAAATTCATTGACATTCACAGCATTAGGTATGGCCGTTTTCCGCGTATTCCCAGTACAGGGCGCCAAGTATGCCGAGATAATTCTCCTTCCAGGGCTTGTTCCTGCCAAAGAAATGCACCACTACGGTGTTCTTCCGCACCCAGTCCAAGCCGAGTTTTTCCTTCCCCGGCTCGGAATTGTACAGCGCCAGGGTCCGGTCACTGAGGTTGTATTTGAGGCTGTCCAGCAGCTTTACCCGGTCACCGTACAGGGCGGTAAGAATATCCTGATCCGGCAGAAGCAGACGTTCCTTCCGCTCCAGGGTGAATTGGCGGATGCGCTCCAATTCTACCGTTTCCCGGAGCGCCTTCAGGTTCAGCAGCATCACGCCGCTGTTAATGTAGGGCGCTTCGTTCTCCATACCCAGACGAAGCTGATTGATTTTGGTTAGAAGCTTCTTGGTATGGGTGCAGGCCATGAGGTAGGCTCCGTCGAAGGAGGCGGTATACAGCGGCTCCAGAGAGTTTATCACCAAGGTATCCACATCCAGATACAGGATCCGATCCAGTTCCTCCGGCAGCAGCAGGGGAGAAGCCAGACGGTAGTAGATTTGCAGGGGATACCGCTTGAATTCCGGAAACCCGGCAAACATGGACGGATCCACCGTAAGAAAGATGAAGGTCATCGGGAAATGGGATGTCAGTACCTGCTGATCCGACTCCGTCAGGTCGGAATGGAGAATATAGACATGGTAGCACTCTCCGCCGCCGTTTTTTTCAACAGAACGCAGACAGGTTTTCAGGAGGGGAAGATAGGATCGGTTGATGGAAAAAAGAAGATTCATGAAAAGCACTCCAAAATAATTCACTATGTATAATGTATTATAAATTTGTGAATAATCTATATCCAAAGCAGAAGATTGACAGAAAAAAGCTGCCAGCAAAATGCCGGCAGCCGAGGCTTTTGTCATTTCAGTATCCAATAGATCCAGTAAAGAAACCCGTACGCCACGCTGGCGACGGTGCCGTAGACCAGAACCGGCCCCGCGATGGTGAACATTTTCGCGCCGACACCCAGAATAAACCCCTCGGTTTTGAATTCCACCGCCGGGGCGGCAATGGAGTTGGCAAAGCCAGTGATAGGCACCAGAGTCCCCGCTCCCGCGTGCTTGGCCAGATCATCGTACAGGCTCAGCCCGGTAAAGAGGGCGGACAGCGCCACCAGGCTCATGGATGCCGCCGAACCCGCTTGATCTTTGGACAGACCCATGGAACCGTACCAGTTGAGAAATGCCTGCCCCAGCGTGCAGATCAGTCCCCCCACAAGAAACGCCATCAGGCAGTCCCGCCCCATGGGGGAAGGGGGATTCGTCTCCTTTACCAGTGTGTCATATTGCTTTTCGGTCATATTCATTCCTCCCGGCTTAGTATATCCCGAAAAACGGCGGATAATAAATTGAATCCGCCGTGGGGTTCCACAGCGGATCCAACAATCAATGAATTTCCGGATCGCCGGTGTAAACCGGCTGAGCGGGAGTCCGGGGCGGGAGCATTTTCAACTTACCGGCGCAGCGCACCGCCTGAATCAGCTCATAAACTGCCCAGCCGTGGAACAGGTAGTCCATAATGAATGCCGCGGGCTCGCCTATTAGGATGAAAACGCAGTAGAGTAACCCCAGCGTGTCCACAACAAAAAGAGCCAGCGCGGTGATGAGCCAGCCGGTGTGATTTTTTCCTTGAAACCAGCACACCAGATACACCACCAGGATCACAGCGCTGATTACAAGCGCCGTATATGTGCAGGTGGTTCCGCCCAGATTGTAGTCTATAACCATGCCAAGCACGGTCAGAAAGTAGGGGATGGAGGCGGAAAACAGAAAATACCGATTGGTGTCAAGAAGCAGGAGCACCAGATTGACGGTGGTAAAGATCAGAATCAGCAGCAGCGAATACCGTCCGCCGGCCACTTGCCTGGAAAGATACTCCGGAGAGTTCTTATCCACAGGATTTACGTTTTTCTGCATAGTATGCACCTCTCTTTCCTAAGATGCGCCCATTATATCAGAAGCTTGTCAGAAAAACAACCTTGACTTTTTTGCAAATATACGGTAGAATGTTGACAATTTCATAGGACAGTTCGTGACCATCCTGTCGGTAAACAAAACTAGGGAATTCAGGTGGGCGCTTTGCGCTCATTTTTTGTTATGGGCGCGGACTGCGCCCATTTTTGTTTGCAAAGGAGAAATTACCATGAAATCCAAGAAAACCCGTTACATTGTCCATGCCGCTGTCATTGCCGCCTTGTACGCGGTGCTAACCCATCTGCAAAATCTCCTGCTCCCCGGCTCCGCCACCTGGGCAATCCAGATGCGGCTTGCGGAAATGCTGTGCGTGCTGGCTTTTTTCACCCCGGCTGCCATCCCCGGACTGTCGTTAGGCTGCCTGGTGTTTAACCTGACCTACGCCGGGACGCTGCCTCTGGATTTCCTGGTAGGCACCCTGGCGACGCTTCTGGCAGCGGTGATCATGTGGTACGTGAGAAACGTTCGGGTGAAGGGGTACCCCCTTCTGGGGATGCTGATGCCCGCGCTGTGGAACGCTATTTTGGTGGGCTGGGAGCTGACGGTGTACATCGGCGGTGGCTTCTGGCTGAACGCTCTGTATGTTGCCATTGGGGAGGCGGCGGTGCTGCTGATCTTCGGCACAATTCTCTATTATGTTCTGGAGCGCCGGGGCCTAGCTCAGCGACTGTTCGGCTGATACCGCCGTTTCAAACAGATGAACCGCGTCGGAATACCGGCTTATCGCGTCCTGACCGCCGAAAATGCCCACCAGGATCTCCCGCTCCTCCCGGAGGAAGGCGGCCAGGACGCAGTAGCCTGCCGAGCTGGTGTAGCCGGTTTTGAGGCCGATGGCGTCCGGGCAGTACAGATCCGAGGAAGGGTTTATCAGCCGATTGGTGTTGTGCCAGGTGTAGCATTCTCCGCTTTCAAACCGGACGGTGTCCTCTTCCAGCCCCGCGTACCGGGCGATGACCTCGTTACTTAGGGCAAGCTGGGCGATTTTCCCAATATCCGCCGGGCAGGAGTAGTGGTTTCCGTCATGGTAGCCGTCGGGATCCGTAAAGTGGGAGTGGGTCAGACCCACGTCCTCCGCCGTCCGGTTCATGGCATCCGCAAAGGCGGCCACCGCGTCCCGGGCGGGAAGACTTTCGTCCCCCGCGGCGGCTCGTCCCGCTGCCGCTGCCAGCACATAGGCGGCGTCGTTGCCGCTGGGCAGGAGCATGGCGGCAATTAAGGATTCCACGGTCATACGGCTGTCCAGGGCAATTCCCGCGGAAGAGGAGCCGGGCTTCAATAGCCCCAGCTCCCACCCGGCGGTGACCACCTGATCCGGCGGTAGGAAGCACAGCGCCACATAGGCGGAAAACAGCTTGGTAATGCTGGCGGGATAGAGGGTGTCCTCCGCCGGGGTGCTGCAATAGAGCATACTGCCCTCTGCCAGATCAAAAACAAAGGCGTGCTCTGCGCCGGAAGAAAGGACGGTATCCTGGCAGGCAAGCCAGACGCTGTCCTTCGGCCGGGTTTCCGGCTGGGCCTCCGGCTGGGTTTCCGGGGCGGTTTCCGGAACCGGCGTTTCCGGCTCTGTAGGCGGGGAAGTGGCAGCGGCCGTCGGCTGGGTGATCACCGGAAGCTCCGCCGCCTGGCTGGATAAATGGTTTCCGGTGAAGAACAGCGCCATCACCAGGGCGCTTAATATGGTGAAACGGTAAAACCTGCTTTTTTCCATGGTCGTCCCCTCCTGTTTACCGAACATCATAAGCCCATACCGAAAAAAAGAAAACGGAAAGCCGTCGGTGGGATTTTGGTACTTTTCGTCCGACGCGGCGGTTTCCCGGGGAAACAGCCCGGGCTTGGGAAGGTTTCGTTGACAGTGGACAGTGGGCAGCGGTTAGCGGTAAGAGGTTAAATTGTGCAGGGCGGCCGCTGGGGCAGTGGAGAGTTGACGGTGGAGTTTGGCAACATTCACATGGAAACGGAAGCGGAAGGGACAATTATTGGCTTTTCTACGTCCTTGACGGGTTTCGCCTTCTTGTGATATAATCTTGCCTGTATGGATGGAAGCCCTTATGATCGGCAAAAACAATACGGAGTAAGGGAAGAAAAGCGGACAGCCGGAAATTTGGGCTTTCTCGCGTCAAGGTTTCTGACGCGGGAGGCTCATTTTATATTTTGGAGGAAGCTATGAAAAAAATTGGAATCGTTATGGGCAGCGACAGTGACCTTCCGGTGCTGCGCAAAACCATGGACACATTGGACATCCTTGGCATCCCCTACGAGTGCCACATCTATTCCGCCCACCGCACCCCGGAGGAGGCGAGAGCGTTTGCCTTGTCCGCCAGGGAGCAGGGCTTTGGCGCGATCATCGCCGCGGCGGGCATGGCGGCCCATTTGGCGGGAGCCATTGCGGCGGCGACTACCTTGCCGGTGATCGGCATCCCCTGCAAAGGCCCTTGCTTTGACGGTATGGATGCCCTGCTGTCCACGGTGCAGATGCCCTCCGGGATCCCGGTTGCCACAGTGGCGGTAAACGGCGGCGTCAACGCGGCGCTATTAGCTGCCCAGATCCTGGCGGTGGAGGATGCGGATCTTGCCCGGAAGCTGGATGATAAGCGGGCTTCTGACGCCCAAAAGGTCCTGGAAAAGGACGCCGCTCTCCAGGCGGAACGCAACCAGTAAAGATTCAGGCAGGAGGAAATCATGGGCGGTTTTTTTGGAGCAACATCCCATAGAAATTGTATTTTGGACGTGTTTTTCGGCACGGACTACCATTCCCACCTGGGTACCCGCCGGGGCGGTATGGCGGCTTACGATCCCCAGGTGGGGATGCAGCGGGAGATCCACAATATTGAGAATTCTCCCTTCCGCACGAAATTTCAGAAGATCCTGGAGGACATGACCGGAACGGCGGCCATCGGCTGCATTTCGGATACCGACCCCCAGCCGATTATGCTCCGCTCCAAGCTGGGGGTGTATGCCATCTGCGTCATCGGCGTCATTAACAACTCTGAAGCGCTGATGCGGCAGTATTTGTCCTTCAGCGGAGGACACTTTGAAGGAATGACCGGCGGCAGGATCAATTCCAATGAGCTGGTGGCGGCCCTCATCGACCAGAAAAGTTCCTTTGCCGAGGGCATCCGCTTTGCCCAGGACATGGTGGACGGAACCGCCTCCATTCTGATCCTGAAGGACGGCGGCCACCTGATTGCCGCCCGGGACAAGCTGGGCAGGCTCCCCATCATCATCGGGAAGAAGGAGGACGGCCATTGCGTCACCTTTGAGGACTACGCCGGGGAGAAGCTGGGCTACGAGATCGTCCGGGAGCTTGGCCCCGGGGAGATCGTGGAGATCACCCCGGACGATATTACGGTGCTGGCGGAACCTGGGAAACACAAGAAGATCTGCGCTTTCCTCTGGTCCTACTACGGCTACCCCACCGCCTGCTACGAAGGCAAAAGCGTAGAGGTGATGCGCTACCGAAACGGCGGGATCATGGCAAAAACCGACCGGGAAAACGGCACGGCTCAGGATCTGGACTATGTGTGCGGCGTACCGGACTCCGGTACCCCTCATGCCATCGGCTACGCCAACGAAAGCGGCGTTCCCTTTGCCCGGCCTTTCATTAAATATACTCCCACCTGGCCCAGGAGCTTTATGCCTGCCACTCAGGAGGAGCGGAATATGGTAGCGAAAATGAAGCAGATCCCGGTGGACGAACTGATCCGGGACAAGAAGCTGCTGTTTGTGGACGATTCCATCGTCCGGGGCACCCAGCTGCGGGAAACGGTGGATTTCCTCTATGAGCACGGGGCGAAGGATGTTCACATCCGTTCCGCCTGCCCGCCCATCCTCTACGCCTGCAAGTATCTGAACTTCTCCCGCTCCACCTCCGATAACGACCTGATCGCCCGGAGCACCATCCGGGAGCTGGAAGGGGAAGAGGGACTGGAGCACCTGGATGAATATATGGACGGAACCACCCAGCGGGGGAAAAACATGCGCTGCGCCATCTGCCAGAAGCTGCACTTTACCTCCCTGGAATATCAGTCCCTGGAAGGGATTCTGGAGGCCATCGGCCTGCCGGAGGAGGACGTCTGTACCTACTGCTGGAACGGCAAGGAATAAAAAGGAGCGAAATGATGGAGAATAATATTTCCCGATCCGACAGCTACGCCGCCGCCGGTGTGGACATCACCGCCGGGTACCGGGCGGTGGAGCTGATGAAGCGCCACATTGCCCGGACGAAAACCGCCGGCTGCCTGGACGACGTAGGCGGTTTTGGCGGCTGCTTCGGCCTGAACCTTGACGGTATGGAGGAGCCGGTGCTGGTTTCCGGTACCGACGGTGTAGGCACCAAGCTTCGCGTTGCTATGCTTCTAAATAAACATGACACCATTGGCATTGACTGTGTTGCCATGTGCGTCAATGATGTGATCTGCTGCGGCGCGAAGCCCCTGTTTTTCCTGGACTATATCGCCTGCGGCAAAAATGTCCCTGAGCGGATCGCCGAGATCGTCTCCGGCGTGGCGGAGGGCTGCGTCCAGGCCGGTTCTGCCCTGATCGGCGGGGAGACCGCAGAGCACCCCGGCATGATGCCGGAGGACGAGTACGATCTGGCAGGTTTCAGCGTGGGGATCGTGGACAGAAAGAGAATCATCGATAATACCCGGATGGCTCCCGGTGACGTGATCATCGCCCTATCGTCCTCCGGCGTCCATTCCAACGGATTCAGCCTGGTGCGGAAGGTGTTCGACGTGGAGCACAACACCCATCTCACCGATCCCTGCCCCCGGCTGGGAGGCGCGTCCATTGCCGAGACGCTGCTGACCCCTACCAGGATCTATGTGAAAAGCATCCTGGCGCTGCTGGAAAAGGTGGATGTAAAGGGCATCAGCCATATCACCGGCGGCGGCTTCTACGAGAATATCCCCAGAAGCATCCCCGACGGCCTGTGCGCCCGGATCGAGAAAAGCAGCGTGCGGGTGCTGCCGATCTTTGACCTGATCGCCGAGGCAGGAAACATCCCGGAGCGGGATATGTTTAACACCTTCAATATGGGCGTGGGCATGAGCGTCATCGTTCCCGCCGCCCAGCGGGAGGAGGCACTGGCCATTCTTCAGAGCCACGGGGAGAACGCCTATGTCATCGGCGCCGTGGAGAAAGGCCATGATAAGGTGATCCTGGCGTGAAAAAGCGGATCGCGGTTCTGGTGTCCGGCGGGGGCACCAACCTCCAGGCGCTGATCGATGCCCAAAGCCGAGGGCAGCTGGGGGGCGGCGAGATCGTTGCCGTTATCTCCTCAAAGCCTGGGGCTTACGCCCTGGAGCGGGCGGAAAAGGCGGGGATCCCCGGCTATGTCCTTCCCAGAAAAGACTTTTTGTCCAACCGGGACATGACGGTGGCGCTGGTGGAGAAGCTGCGGGCCATTCAGGCAGACCTGGTGGTTCTTGCCGGGTGCATGGTGATTTTCTCCCGGGAGCTGCCGGACGCCTATCCCAACGCGGTGATGAATGTTCATCCGGCGCTGATCCCCTCCTTCTGCGGGGAAGGGTACTACGGCCTTCATGTCCATGAAGCGGCGCTCCAATACGGGGTGAAGGTATCCGGCGCCACGGTGCATTTTGTCAGCGAACAGTGCGACGGCGGCCCCATCATCGCCCAGAAGGCGGTGCCGGTGCTGGAAGGCGACACGCCGGAGACGCTGCAGAAAAGAATTATGGAGCAGGCAGAGTGGAAGCTGCTGCCGGAAGCCGTCAGGCTGTTCTGCGAGAACAGAATTTCGGTGGAGGGCCGCAGGGTAATCATTAAGGAGGAGCGTTGATTTTGATGAATGTCTATGAAGTGAAAACCATCGGTGAGCGGCTGGAGGGGAACACCTACCCTGGCAGAGGCATTATCCTCGGTAAAAGCGCCGACGGGAAATGCGCTGTCGCCGCCTATTTCATCATGGGTCGCAGTGCCAACAGCCGCAACCGGGTGTTTGCGGAGCGGGATGGGGTGGTGCTGACGGAGCCTTTTGACGCCAGCCGTGTGGAAGACCCCCGGCTGATCATCTATTCCGCTATCCGCAAGTGCGGCAGCAATCTGATCGTTACCAACGGCGACCAGACGGACACCATTTACAAGGGCCTGATTTCCGGAATGAGCTTTGAGGAAGCTTTGTCGGAGCGGTGCTTCGAGCCGGACGCTCCCAACTTCACCCCCAGAATCAGCGGGATGATCACCTTTGAAAACGGGAAATTCTCCTACAAAATGAGCATTTTAAAGTCGGGGGATGAGAACGGCTCCTTCTGCAACCGGTTCTTCTTCCACTATCTGCCCAAGCGGGGGATAGGGCACTTCCTCCATACCTATGTCCGGGACGGAAACCCCATCCCCACCTTCCAGGGAGAGCCGGAGCGGGTGAGCGTCCCCGGAAACATTGACGATTTTACCCGGGAAGTTTGGGACGCTCTGGACAAGGACAACCGCATCTCCCTTTATGTTCGTTATGTAAAACTGGCCACCGGGGAAGAAGAAAACCGGATGGTCAACCGGAATCAGCGAGGTAATGCGTGATGAAAGAATTTGTTCTCAAATACGGATGCAACCCCAACCAGAAGCCTGCGGGCATCTGCATGGCGGATGGCAGCGACCTGCCGGTGACCGTTCTGAACGGGCGGCCTGGGTACATCAATTTCCTGGATGCCCTCAATTCCTGGCAGCTGGTGAAGGAACTGAAGGAAGCCACCGGCCTGTGCGCCGCCGCTTCCTTCAAGCACGTTTCCCCCACCTCCGCCGCCGTGGGAAAGAAGCTGCCGGACAGCCTGAAAAAGGCCTGCTTTGTGGACGATATTTCTGACCTGGACGATCACCCTCTTGCCTGCGCCTACGCCCGGGCCAGAGGCACTGACCGGATGTGCTCCTTCGGCGACTGGGTGGCTCTGTCCGACCCCTGCGACGCCCTGACAGCAAAGCTGATCGCCCGGGAGGTTTCCGACGGTATCATCGCCCCCGGCTACTCCGATGAAGCTTTGGCAATCCTGAAAACCAAGCGGAAGGGAAACTATAACGTGGTGGCCATTGACCCGGGCTATGTCCCCGCCGCTGAGGAAACCAAAACCGTGTTCGGCATCACCTTCCGCCAGGGAAGAAACGACTGCCGTATTGACGGCTCCCTGCTGACCAATGTGGTCACCGCCCAAAAGGAGCTGCCGGAAAGCGCAAAGGTGGATCTGATCGTTTCCCTCATTACCCTCAAATACACCCAGTCCAATTCCGTCTGCTTTGCCTACGACGGTCAGGCCATCGGCGTGGGGGCGGGTCAGCAGTCAAGGATCCACTGCACCCGGCTTGCCGGCACCAAGGCGGATACCTGGTTTCTCCGCCAGCATCCCAAGACATTGACCCTGCCCTTCCGGGAGGATCTGGGCAGACCCAACCGGGACAACGTGATCGACGGTTACATCAATGGCAATGAGGAGGACGTGTGCGCCGAGGGAAATTGGCAGAATTACTTCACCACCCGACCAGAGCCGCTGACCGCCCAGGAAAAGCGGGAATTTCTGGAGGGCGTCACCGGGGTTTCTCTCGGCTCCGACGCTTTCTTCCCCTTCCCGGACAACATCAAGCGGGCCTGCGCCTCCGGCGTAAAATACATTGCCCAGCCCGGCGGCTCCATCCGGGACGATCTGGTGATTGCCGAATGCGACAAGCGGAATGTGGTCATGGCGTTCACCGGTCTGCGCCTGTTCCACCATTAAGGAGGCGCCTATGAAAATTATGGTCGTAGGCGGCGGAGGACGGGAGCACGCCCTCATCCGCGCCCTGAAAAAGAACCCGGAAGCGTCGGAAATCTATGCCCTGCCCGGCAACGGCGGCATTGCCGAGGACGCGGAGTGTGTCCCCATCGGCGCTACCGAGATCGACAAAATCGTAGCTTTTGCCGTGGAAAACAGGATCGACTACGCCGTTGTGGCGCCGGACGATCCGCTGGTGCTGGGCTGCGTGGACGCACTGGAAGAAAAAGGCATCCCCTGCTTCGGCCCCCAGGCGAACGCCGCCATCATCGAGGGCAGCAAGGCCTTTGCCAAGGAGCTGATGAAGAAGTACGGCATCCCCACGGCAAAGTATGAGATCTTCACAGACCTTTCCGCCGCCCTAAAATATCTGGACACCGCCCCCGTCCCCACCGTGGTCAAGGCCGACGGCCTGGCTCTGGGCAAGGGTGTGATCATTGCGAAAACCCGGGAGGAAGCCAAGGAAGCCGTCACCGATATGATGGCAAACGGGAAGTTCGGCAAAAGCGGCGCTACCGTGGTTATTGAGGAATTTTTGGAGGGGCCGGAGGTATCCGTGCTGTCCTTCACCGACGGCGTGACCGTAAAGCCCATGGTGTCCAGCATGGATCACAAGCGGGCCCACGACGGGGACACCGGCCTGAATACCGGCGGCATGGGCACCGTGGCTCCCAACCCCTACTATACCCCGGAGGTGGCGAAGCGGTGCATGGAGGAGATTTTCCTGCCCACCGTCCGGGCGATGAACGCGGAGGGGAGAACCTTCCGGGGCTGCCTGTACTTCGGCCTGATGATCACGAAGGATGGCCCCAAGGTCATTGAGTATAACTGCCGCTTCGGCGACCCGGAGACCCAGGTGGTGCTGCCTCTGCTGGAAAGCGACCTGCTCACGGTAATGCGAGCCACCACCGACGGCACCTTGGGTCAGACGGAGGTTCGCTTCTCTGACAAATTCGCCTGCTGCGTGGTTACCGCCTCCGACGGCTACCCGGAGCATTATGAAAAGGGCTACCCCATCACCATGACCAAGGAAGCCCGCGACCATACCTACGTGGCGGGAGCCAAGCGGGAGGGGGACGCTCTTCTGACCTCCGGCGGACGGGTCACCGGCACCACCGCCGTGGCGGATACCCTGGAAGAAGCCATCCGGGAGGCGTACCGCATTGCCTCCGGGGTGGAATTTGAGAACGCCTACCGCAGAAGGGACATTGGCGCCCGGGCGCTGATGGCCGGGGAATAGGGGGATAAGCCATGGTTTATCGGATCTATGTTGAGAAAAAGAAAGAACTGGCGGCGGAAGCAGAATCGCTTTTGCAGGACGCAAGGAATCTTCTGGGGATTACCGGCTTGGAAGATGTTCGCGTTCTGAACCGGTACGACGGGGAGAACATCCCGAAAGAGCTGTTTGGCGCCGCCGTGCCTGCGGTTTTTTCCGAGCCACAGGTGGACGTCGCCACAGAAATCGCCGATTTTGACGGCGCCGCCGCCGTGTTCGCCGTGGAGTACCTGCCCGGTCAGTTTGACCAGCGGGCGGATTCCGCCGCCCAGTGTATCCAGATTCTGTCCCAGGGAGAGCGGCCCACGGTGCGCACCGCCAAGGTCTATGCCCTGTACGGCAGTATCACCCAGGAAGACCTGAATGCCATCAAAAAATATGTCATTAACCCGGTGGAGGCTCGGGAAGCCTCCCTGTCTCCCCGGGAGACCCTGGCGGTGAACTATGCCCTGCCCACCACCGTCGCTACCGTGGAGGGCTTCCGGGAGCTGGACAGCCAGGGGTTGGGGAATTTGATCGCCCGGTACGGCCTTGCCATGGACTTGGACGACATTACCTTCTGCCAGAGCTATTTCCGGAAGGAAAACCGGGATCCCACCATTACGGAGATCCGGATCCTGGATACCTACTGGTCGGATCACTGCCGCCACACCACCTTCGGCACGGTGATCGACAGCGTGACCTTTGCCGACCCTCTGCTGCAAAAGACCTATGAGGAATATCTTTCCGTCCGGAAGAAACTGGGCAGGGAGAATAAGCCCATCTGCCTGATGGATCTTGCCACCATTGGGGCAAAGTACCTGAAGGCGGAAGGGAAGCTCAGCAAGCTGGACGAATCCGAGGAGATCAACGCCTGCACCGTGAAAATGGAGGTGGAGGTGGACGGGAAAAAGGAACCCTGGCTGCTGCTTTTCAAAAATGAGACCCACAACCACCCCACGGAGATCGAGCCCTTCGGCGGCGCGGCCACCTGCATCGGCGGCGCCATCC
>CAZCLX010000027.1:0-18011 GCA_964499615.1 uncultured Oscillospiraceae bacterium | reverse complement strand
CCTGCTGGACTGCGGGGTGCTTTGCGATATATTGGAAAATTGATTTCCGTGTCATTTCCCGGGAAACCCTTGCTATTTTTTTCGGGTATGCTATAATATACCATTATGGAAAAGGAGCGAAACTCATGCCCTACTATTACTTTGACTGGACCTATGTTGTGCTGGTACTTCCCTGTGTGCTGCTGTCCCTGTGGGCAAGCGCCAACGTAAACGGAACCTTCCGGAAATATTCCCAGCAGCTTTCCTCCCGGCATATCACCGGCGCGGAGGCCGCTGCCCGGGTGCTCAGCGCCAATGGTGTCCGGGGTGTGCAGATCATGCGGATTTCCGGAAGCCTGACGGATCACTACGACCCCCGAACCAATGTGATCCGGCTGTCCGACGACGTGTACGGCAGCACCTCCACCGCCGCTATCGGCGTTGCCTGCCATGAAGCGGGGCACGCGGTACAGTACGCGGTGGACTACGCTCCTATCAAGCTCCGGGCCGCCATTATCCCCGTCACCAATTTCGGCTCCAAACTGGCTATGCCTCTGATCCTCATTGGGCTGCTGCTTTCCTACGCGGCAAACTTCTCCTATGTGCTGGTTTACGCCGGAATCGCCTGCTTTGGGCTGTCTCTGGTGTTCCAGTTGGTGACCCTTCCTGTGGAATTTAACGCCAGCCGCCGGGCCATGGAAGCCATCGACGGGGCGGGAATTCTCACTCCCGAGGAACAAAAAGGCGCCAGGAAGACCCTCACCGCCGCAGCGCTGACCTACGTTGCCGCCACCGCCACCGCTCTTGCCCAGCTTCTGCGGCTGCTGGTGATTTTCGGCGGTAACCGGCGCAGACGAGATTAAGGAAGGGGGAGATGTTTTGGCATCCTGGATGGTTCATTTACGGATTGCGGACAATTTGCTGACCAAAATCCCTGACCTGTCCGAAACGGAGTTTATTGTAGGCAACATTGCCCCAGACAGCGGTGTTCCCAATGAAGACTGGACAAGCTTCACACCAAGCAAAGCCATTTCCCACTATCGCCGGGATTCCGGAGAAAAAGTGGGAAAGCGCATCGAGGTTTCCGACTATATCCGGCAGTACTTCACCCCGGAGCAGCAAAGGGCGTACAGTAAGCGGCAGTATTCCTTTTACCTGGGCTACCTTACCCACCTGCTGACCGATATCCTCTGGTCGGACAAAATCGCCAAGCCCTCTTTTCAGAAGCATATCGGGGAGAATGCCTCGACAAATTATTCCCTTGTCCCGATCATTAAGGAGGACTGGTATGACTTGGACTTCCTGTATCTTCGGAAACATCCGGATTTTCACGCCTTTCGTGTCTATGAAAATGCGGTTGGGTTTGAAAACACCTATATGTCCGAATTCAGTCCGGACGCCTTCGACAACCGGAGGCTCTACATCATATCCTTTTATCATGAGAAAAACGATCATGTGGATCGGGAATACCCCTATTTAAGCGAATCAGAGATGGATGCTTTTGTGGATGAAAGCAGCGACGAGATCTTGCGGCGGTTGCAAAAGGAAGCCTATGCACTCCAATTAACATTATAAAGAAAAAGGACGAAACATGGAAAAGCTATTGGAACTGTACGAAACCATGGGGATCTCCCCTGCCGCTTATCAATATGGGGAAAAAACCTTAACGAAACTGCGGGAGCGGTTTGACGCTATTGACCGGATCGCAGAATACAATCAGGCGAAGGTGCTTTCCGCCATGCAGAAAAACAGCGTCTCCGCCGCCTGCTTTGCCGCCACCACCGGCTACGGCTACGACGACCTGGGCCGGGACAAGCTGGAAAAGGTCTACGCCGACACCTTCCATACGGAAGCCGCTCTGGTACGCCCACAAATCACCTGCGGCACCCACGCCCTGACCGTAGCGCTCAGCGCCAACCTTCTGCCAGGGGATGAGCTTCTGTCCCCGGTAGGGCTGCCCTACGATACCTTGCAGGAGGTCATCGGCATCCGGGAAAGTCCCTGTTCTCTGAAGGAATACGGCGTTTCCTACCGGCAGGTGGAGCTACTGCCTGACGGCGGCTTTGATTATGATAGCATCCGGGCAGCTATTGGGCCGAAAACAAAGCTTGTCACTATCCAGCGTTCCAAAGGCTATGCCACCCGCCCCACATTCTCCGTAAGCCAGATTGGAGAGCTGATTGCATTCTGCAAAAAAATCAAGCCCAGCCTGATCGTGATGGTAGATAACTGCTACGGGGAATTTGTGGAAACTGTAGAACCCTCCGACGTAGGAGCGGATATGGTAGTCGGCTCCCTCATTAAGAACCCTGGCGGTGGCCTTGCTCCCATCGGCGGCTATATCTGCGGCACAGCGCAATGCGTCAGCCGCTGCGCCTACCGGTTGTCTGCCCCGGGTCTAGGGCAAGAGGTTGGAGCGAATCTGGGTTTAATGCCCGCATTGTACCAGGGTTTCTTCCTGGCTCCCACGGTAGTAGCCTCGGCGGAAAAAGGCGCGGTGTTTGCCGCGAATCTCTATGAGCCTCTGGGATTCCCCTGCTTCCCAGGCGCAAATGAACCCCGTTACGACATCATCCAGGCGGTGGCGCTGGGCAGTGAAGCGGGGATGGTCGCCTTCTGCCAGGGCATCCAAGCCGCCGCGCCTGTAGATGCCTATGCCACGCCTCTGCCCTGGGACATGCCGGGGTACAGTGACAAGGTGATCATGGCGGCGGGAGCTTTCGTCCAGGGCAGTTCCATTGAGCTTTCCGCCGACGGCCCCATCCGTCCCCCCTACGCCGTCTACTTCCAGGGCGGTCTTACTTGGTACCACGCAAAAACCGGTATTCTCATGAGCCTGCAAAAAATGGTGGATGCGGGGCTTGTAGCGCTGTAAACAGGCTTCCCCGTCCAAAATATCAATAATTTGGTGGGCGTACCTTTCTCAGGGTACGCCCACCAAATTATTCAGATATTCCCTAGTGACATATGTATCCGCTGGTTAGATCCTCTGCCGCAACATAATATTTCTGGAAATTATCGCCATCATAATACACTTTAACCTTCTTCCCGATCCAGCTTTCATCGGGAAGCACCATAAGATCCCAGCTTTTAAACATATGGATCCTTCCGTAAGGATCCTGGAACCGAACGGAAAGGAAAATAGGGTGCCTGCCGTTTATCTCCACGCTGTAGTTTCCTGAAAGGCCGGCAACGTCTCCCCAGACAAAGTGACCGGACGCTACCAGCCGTTCCGCCGTCCGTTTCTTACCGGACTGCACACAGAGGAAAATAACGCCCAGAATCAAAAACGGGGCGCCAACCGCCGCAAAAATATAGCCCACCATTTTCGCGTCCTCCGGCAGCTCCCATGCCAGAAAGGCACCCAGAACCATAAAAAGGGTACCAAGGAAAGTGAACACAGCGCCAATGATGCACAAGGCACTAACGGATCGGCCTCTCTTTTTCCCCATATCAGTCCCCCCGCATGATCCGTTTCCTGGCAATGTTGATGGGGCCTTCCTGCATCCGGTTGATCCAGGCAAGACTCTTGCCGCAGCCGTAAGCAGTACAGGAGTCCGGGTCGTCTGCCAGCATGCAGGAGATGCCTGTACGCTCAATGAGCAGCTCGGCAAAGCCCCAGAGCTGGCTGCAACCGCCGGTGAGGGTGATTCCGTTTTCCGACACGTCGCTGACCAGCTCCGGGCTGGTCTTATCCAATACCGACAGTACCTCGTCGGCAATCATCCGGGCAGGGCGGCGAAGAACCTCGTAGATTTCCGTGGAAGTAAGGGTCACCATCTTGGGCATACCGGTCTTGGCGTCTCTGCCCTTGACGTTCATGCTCAGTTCCTCATGGCGGGGGTAGACCTGTCCGATCTGGATCTTCACTTCCTCCGCCGTGACCTGGCCAATCACCACACCGTATTGACGGCGGACATATCGTCCAATGGCTTCGTCCATGGAATCTCCCGCCACCTTCAGAGAAGAGGACACCGCCACACCGTTCATGCTCAGTACCGCGATATCCGTGGTGCCACCGCCGATGTCCACCACCATGTGGCCGCTGGGGCCCTTGATGTCCAAACCGGCCCCCAGGCCTGCCGCAAGCGGCTCCTCAATCAGGAACACACGGCGGGCTCCTGCCTCGATAGCAGCGTTGATCACGGAGCGCTCCTCCACCTCGGTCACGCCGCTGGGAACGCTGATAACCACCCTGGGCTTTGGGGTGAACACGCCTGCCTTAGTGGCGGTTTTGAACATCTCTTGGAGCATCCGTACGGTCATTTCATGGTCAGAAATAATTCCGTCCCGCAGCGGGCGCATGGCGACCACGTTGCCAGGGGTACGGTTGAGCATATTCCGGGCCGCCGCGCCTACCTGGAGGATCTTTCCAGTATTGCGATCCACGGCAACTACACTAGGCTCCCGAACCACAATTCCCTTTCCGTCCGCGTAAATCAGAACATTGGAGTTACCCAGGTCAACACCCAGGTCATTGGAAAAAAACAGCATTTTCATTCACCTACTCGGTTAGATTTATTTCTTGGATTTATTGGCAGATGCCACCACCGCGCAATGGATTTCCTTCGCACCCATGGCGGAAAGCACCCTTGCGCACTCTTCACAGGTAGCCCCGGTGGTGAAGATATCATCCACCAGCAGGATCCGCTTGCCTGTAATAGATAATTTCCCAGCCGGAACATAAGCGCCAAGCACATTGGCACGACGTGCTTCCGGTGCGGCAATCCCCGATTGGGGCGGGTTATGGCGCACCTTTTTTAGCATCCTCCCAATGGGTATTTTCATTTCCTTTGCCAGTGCCCGGGCAAGCAGCTCTGCCTGGTCATAGCCCCGCTTGAGCCTCCGCCGGGTGCTGACCGGCACCCAGGTGATGTAATCCACCCCCTGAGGAAGCTCCTGCATAAGCTTTGCCGCAAGCATTCGCCCGTATCCGTTTGCCAGGTGAGGGGCGCGGTAAAACTTGAACCGGAGGAGACTTTTCCTCACGTTTCCTTCATAGTACCAAATTGCAGTGAAACTGTCAAGGAAAGGAAGATTAACTTTTCCTTTCGGCGGCAAATTCTTTGCACCATAGGGGTACAGCGGAGCGTTTATCCGGCAATCCCGGCACAGATCCACTTCTCCATTTTGAAGAAGCCTCCGGCACAGCACACATTTTGGCGGGTACAGCAGTTCCCCCAGTACATCCAGCATCATCATTGACATTTCCCTTGCAGCCGCAGTTTCAGGCCGGTGTAGCGTCGGTTTTTCTTGGCGTTTTCCGTCATGGCGGCAACCGTCTCCTCTCTGCCCACAATGATCAGCAGCTCCCGGGCACGGGTGATTGCAGTATAGAGCACGCTGCGGTTTAGCAAATAAGGCGACCCGTTCCACGCCGCGAGGATCACCGCTCGGTATTCGCTGCCCTGGCTTTTGTGAACCGTCACCGCGTATGCCGGCTCCAGTTCTCCCAGCTGGGTAAAGTCATATTCTGCCGCCCTGTCGTCAAACACCACTTTCAGTAGCTGGGCGCTGTTGTCAATAGATTCGATGGTGCCCACATCCCCGTTGAAAATTCCAGTGCCCACGGCGCTTCCATCGGTTTTTGTCCACATAATGTCGTAATTGTTCCGAATCTGCATCACCCGATCCCCTTCCCGGAAGGTGACGTCACCGTACTGCCGCTCCTTTTTCTCCGAGGCAGGCGGATTCAGCGCCGCTTGAAGCAACCGGTTCAGCGCTGCGGTTCCCACGCCTCCCTTCCTGGTCGGAGACAGCACCTGGATCTGCTCCGGAGGAATGCCCATGTTTTTCGGAAGCCGGTTCGCGCACAGATCCCGGATGAGCTGGGTCACGCTCTCCTCCGTCCGTCGGCGCATAAAGAAGAAATCGCTGTCAATGGTTTTCAGATCCGGCATTTCTCCCCGGTTGACCCGGTGGGCGTTCATAACAATCAGGCTTTTTTGTGCCTGGCGGAAAATTTCCGTCAGCTTTACCCAAGGCAGTGCGTTGCTTCGGAGCATGTCCCCGAAGGGGCTGCCCGGTCCTACCGGCGGCAGCTGATCCGGATCTCCCACCAAAATTAGCCGTTTCCCCGATGGGATAGCCTGAAGAAGGCTATGCAAAAGCAGCACATCCACCATGGACATTTCGTCCACAATCACTGCGTCCGCCTTCAGCGGATTACTGTCATCCCGGGCAAACACCATTTTCCCGCTAGCGGTATCCATCCCGGCCTCCAATGCCCGGTGGATGGTGGATGCCTCCTCTCCGGTAACCTCAGTAAGCCGCTTTGCCGCCCGGCCGGTGGGCGCCATCAGCATACATCGAAGGTTCATTTGTTCAAACAGAGAAAGAATCCCTTTTAATATTGTGGTCTTGCCGGTTCCTGGGCCGCCGGTGATCAGCAACAGTCCCCGCTGAGCCGCCTCCCGGATGGCCTGCTCCTGCTCTTGGGAGTATCGGATGCCGCTTTCCTCCGCCGCCGCACGCATCATGGCGTTCAAATTCTTCGGCTCAGGGAAACGAAGCTGGGAAAACGCTTGAAGCCTCCCCGTGCAGTATTTTTCCGCCTCATACAGTGCGGGAAGGTAGCATACGGTGATCCCGGCAAGCTGATCCCGAACCAGCCTGCCCGCTTCCAACAACCGGGCAATTCCCTGGATAACGGTATTCTTTTCCACAGTGAGCAGCTGGCAGACCGCTGCTACCAGCTTCTCCTCCGGCAGGAAGCTGTGTCCTGCCGAAAGGTTATAAGTAAGCTCAAACAGGATCCCTGCCTCCACCCGGCGAGGATCGTCCCCAGCTACCCCAAGCTCAATGGCAAAACGGTCAACCGCACCGAAAGGAGCCTCCAGCCCGTCCTCCATCAGAAGATATGGATCGTCGTACAGCAGCTCCACGGTACTTTCCCCGTAGAGCTTATAGGTTCGAACCGCCAGCTCCGCCGGAAGGTGGTGGAGAGCAAAAAACTCCATCAGCTGCCGCATTCCTGCCTGAAGCCGGAATTCCTCACCGATGGCTTTTGCCTTTTTTAAGGTGATTCCGGGAATACTTGTCAGTTTCTCCGGTTCCCGCTCCATGACCGTCAATGTTTCCTCCCCAAATTCGGCAACGATCCTGGCAGCGGTTTTGGGACCGACACCCTTGATGATTCGGCTGGAAAGGTAGCTCTGGATCTCCATAGCGGTCTGAGGCATCAGCCGCTCCAGAAATTCGGCGTCAAACTGCCGTCCATAGCTGGAATGGGTGCTCCACCTGCCGGTGACCATCATCCGCTCCCCTACCAGCGGAAGCGGAATGGTGCCCACCACCGTCACGCTTTGATTCTGACCGACATCCAACCGAAGCACTGCGTACCCGTTTTCATAGTTCTGATAGATCACCGCGCTCACGGTTCCCTGTAGGATCTCCAACTCCTGCTGTGCCACGTTCTTCCGCTCCTATCTCCAGCCGCCGTGCAAGCTCCGACGGCGATACAACTTCTGCCTTTTTTCTGTCAAGTTCCCGGATCTCCCAGTCTTTTAGACCGGAATCCGGAACCAGTAAACAAATCCGAAACAGTCCGATATTCCGAAGCCATAGGATCCTCCGGGCAAGCAGCATCCGCTGCACCGGCTCCCCCAGACAGACAACCGTTCCGCTGCCGCCGCTGAGGAGCCAGCCAAAGGCTGCCCAAAACACGCACAGGACGCCGAAGGCTACCAGCGTCCCCACACAGATACAAATCGCCATCTAAATCACCCCACTACCAAGGTATGCAGACGCGGGGGAATGTGAGCTTGTACCGTTACCCGGTTATTTTACTACATTTTCTCCTAAAAGGAAAGAACTTTCTTGGAAAAGAAAAGCATCGTTTCTTTAGGATACACGGATACAGATCCTTCCAAAATTTTTTACAAAATTCTCCTTGCATCTGCGCACCCGAACGGGTATAATAACTTAGAAATATAAGGGAGGGTTTGGCCGTGAAGGATTTCAGCCTTTTGGTCTGGCTGACCCAGTTGGGGCTTTCTGTGGCGTTCCCTCTTGCAGGGTTTATTCTTCTTGCACTGTGGCTTCGCAACAGCCTGGGCTGGGGAAGCTGGGTAATTTGGGTCGGTGTGGCGCTTGGATTTTGCTGCGCCATTGTCGGCTTCCGGGACTCCCTAAGGGCCATGGAGCGTATATCCCGGGGCAGCAAGAATCCGGATCCCCCTGTATCCTTTAACGACCATACCTGACTGGAGGGTAATCCATGAACGCAATCAAATACGCCCTGCGGGAAACATATCCAGTCATTCTGGGCGTTTTTCTCTGTGCGGGCGTGACGGTGGGCATCTATGGGGCGCTGGGTGCGTTCCGTATGCCCGTTCTCTGGGGCGCCCTTTGGGGCGCTGCGCTGGCGTCCGGGAATCATTTTTTTATCGCCGTTTCCGCCTACTCCGCTTCGGAAAAAGCTATGAACCAGGATGTGAAAGGCGGCGCGGCGCTGATGCAAGGCTCCTATCTGACACGGATGCTAGCACTGTTTCTTCTGCTGGTGGTGGGCGTAATGGTTCTAAATATGGAGCCGCTTCCCTCTGTCATCCCCATCGCCATGCTCAGGCCTACCGTCACAGTCATCGAGCTATTCAGAAAGAAAGGTGAAAAAACGGCATGAGTGTCAATGTCACAGGCCCGTTTATTTATTTTACGATTCCCATTTTCGGCGGGATTCCCATTACGCAAACCACGGTTTCCTCTTTGGTGGTGGCGTTGTTGCTGTGCGCCGCCTTCATTCTCCTGGGAAAAGGCCTGAAAAATAAACCTGACGGGAAGCAGGTGATTGTGGAAAAAGGAATCATGATGCTTTACAACATGACGGTGGACACAATGGGTGCTCACAATGCCCACTGGTTCCCCTTCATCTGCACCATTTTCTTAAGCAGCATTTGCGGGAGCCTTATCGGTATGACCGGATTTCTCCGCTCCTCCACCGCCGACGTGAGCACTACCCTCACCTGGGCTCTGATGGTTTCCGTCCTGATCTGGTACAACAACATTAAAACCAACGGTTTTCTTGGCTGGCTCAAGGGCTTTACCGAGCCGGTGGTGGTCATGACCCCTATGAACATCATTTCTGAAGTTGCCCAGCCTGTCAGCATGGCATTCCGTCACTTCGGCAACGTGGCAGGCGGCGGCGTCATTACCATGATCCTTTACACTGCGCTGTCCCTACTTTCCTCCATCATCCTGAACCTGATCGCATCCAGCGGCGTCGCCGTGGGGATCGTTCTAATGGTATTGGGCGTTGGCCTCATTCTCTGGGGAACGCGGAACCGGAAAAAAGGGCTGCTGTTTTTTGGAATTGTCTGCGGCGTAATGGGGCTGTTCGGGCTATTGCAGGCGCTGAACATTCTCTCCGGCGTTCCCATATTTGCCTTCGGCGTTCCCGCCGTGCTCTCGCTTTACTTTGATCTCTTCTCCGGCTTCGTTCAGGCGCTGGTTTTTACCCTTCTGTCCATGACCTATATTGCCGCCGCCTGTCCCCCTCCGGAGGAGACGGAAGCTGCTGAAGCAGCTTCCCAACAAATCCATTAATCCAAAGAAACAAATTTTAGGAGGAACTTTTGTATGGAACTTGCAACCGCTATCGCGACTCTTGGTAAGGCGCTGGGCGCCGGACTGTGTATGGGCATTGGTGCTATCGGCCCCGCCATCGGCGAAGGCAACGCCGTTTCCCACGCTCTGGAGGGAATGGCTCGTCAGCCGGAAGCCGCCGGCAATCTTCGTAGCAACATGATCCTTGGCTGCGGTATTACGGAGACCACTGGTATCTACTCACTGCTGATCGCCTTCCTGATTTTGTTCGCTCTGTAAAAACCTTTCCTTAATTTTATGAAAGGAGTTTGCGGAAGTGGCTCAATTTGAAGAATTTATCGGCGTAGACTTCTGGACCGCCCTGTTTACTCTCCTTAATTTTCTCCTGGTATTTTTTGTGGGAAAGAAATTCCTGTACGGCCCTATTTTGAAAATCATTCATGACCGCCAGAAGGAAATCGACGACATGTACGCCGACGCCGGAAAGGCCAAGCGGGATGCTCAACAGCTTCAGGCTCAGTACCAGGAAAAGCTTTCCCAAGCAAAACTGGAATCTGACCAGCTGGTAAAGGAAGCCGTTATCCGGGCGCAAAACCGGGAGGAGGAAATCCTCCGCCAGGCAAATGCGGATGCCGCCGCCATTCTGGACAAAGCAAACAATGATATTGCCCGGGAAAAGAAGAAGGCAGTCAACGACGCGAAAAATGAAATTTCCGACCTTGCCATGGCAATTGCCGAAAAGGTGGTGGAGCGGGAGCTTAGCAGCGCGGATCAAGGCGCCATGATCGACCGTTTCATTGAGGAATTGGGTGATCCGTCATGACGGAGATTGGGAATGTTTACGGCCTGGCGCTGTATCAGTTGGCGGCAGAGGAAGACGTTTCGGAAGAAATCCTGGGGCAGATAGATGCCTTAGACGAAAGCTTCCGGCAGGAACCGGGGTTTCTCCGGCTTCTCTCTTCCCCTACCCTGTCCAAAGAGGAGCGTTGCCAAGTCCTGGATGACAGCTTCGGAAAAAACCTTCATCACTATCTTCTGAATTTCATGAAGATCTTGGCGGAAAAAGGGTATATGGGCAGCTTCTCTGACTGCCGCAAAGCCTACCTCCGTCAATACAATTCTGATCACAATATTGTCAGCGTTACCGCCGTTACCGCCGTCCCTCTGACCCAAGAGCGGCACAGCGCCCTCAGGGAAAAGCTCTCCCGGATCACTGGAAAAACCGTTCACCTGCAAAACCGGCTGGATCCGCAATGTCTGGGCGGCGTACGGCTGGACTACGACGGGCAGCAGATGGACGACACGGTGGCTCACCGCCTGGGAGCTATCCGGAATCTGCTGAAAAACACCGTACTCTGACGAGAAAGCAGGGAGTATATGGAACTAAGACCAGAAGAAATAACAAAAATTATCCGTAATCAAATCAAAAATTATGAAAACCGAATGGAAGTCAGTGAAACCGGCGTGGTGATCCTGGTAGGAGACGGCATTGCAAAAGCCTCTGGGCTGGATAACTGCATGGCAGGTGAGCTGGTGGAGTTTCCGGACGGCTCCTACGGTATGGCTCTGAACCTGGAGGAAGAAACGGTTTCCATCGTTATCCTTGGCTCCGATCAGGGCATCAAAGAAGGCGACGTGGTTCGCCGCACCGGTAAGGTGGTTTCCGTCCCGGTGGGCGAAGCCATGATTGGCAGAGTCGTGAACGCCCTGGGCGAGCCCATCGACGGCAAAGGGGAAATCTCCGCCGCCGCGTACCGCCCCATTGAAAGCCCTGCTCCAGGTATTATCGAGCGGGAGCACGTCAGCGTTCCCCTGCAAACCGGCATCAAGGCCATTGACTCCATGATCCCCATTGGCAGAGGTCAGAGAGAACTGATCATCGGTGACCGGCAGACCGGCAAAACCACCATTGCCACCGATACCATTCTTAACCAGAAGAGCAAAAACGTACTGTGCATCTATGTGGCCATCGGCCAGAAGCGTTCCACTGTTGCCCAAGTGGTGGAGAATCTGACTACCGCAGGCGCCATGGACTACACCATTGTGGTCTCCGCTACCGCATCGGAGCTTGCTCCGATGCAGTATATCGCTCCCTACGCCGGATGCGCTATGGGCGAATATTTCATGTACCAGGGAAAGGACGTGCTGGTCATTTACGATGATCTGAGTAAGCACGCTGTGGCCTACCGTGCCATTTCCCTGCTGATCCGTCGTCCCCCAGGACGGGAAGCTTTCCCCGGCGATGTATTCTACCTCCACTCCCGTCTGCTGGAGCGGGCGGCGAAGCTCTCCCCCGAGCTGGGCGGCGGCAGTCTGACAGCGCTTCCTATCATTGAAACCCAAGCAGGCGATGTGTCCGCCTACATTCCCACAAACGTGATCTCCATCACCGATGGGCAGATCTTCCTGGAAACCGAGCTGTTTAACTCCGGTATTATGCCCGCCGTAAACCCGGGTATCTCTGTGTCCCGTGTGGGCGGTGACGCCCAGATCAAGGCAATGAAGCAGGTTGCCGGTTCCCTGAAGCTATTGTACTCCCAGTACCGGGAGCTGCAAAGCTTTGCTCAATTCGGTTCTGACCTGGATGCGGATACCAAATCCCGGCTGGCCTTGGGCGAACGAATCGTGGCTGTTCTGAAGCAGAAGAACAACTCTCCCAAAGAAGTTGCCCATCAGGTCTGCATTCTTTATGCCGTCACTCACGGCTATTTGAACCGGGTCTCTGTTGACCAGGTTCCCGAGTTTGAAAAGCGGCTGGAGGAGCACATGAGTAACCGGTACCCCCAGGTGCTGGAATCCATCCGTTCCTGCGGAAAGCTGTCCTCTGATACGGAGAATACGCTGCAAAGCGCTCTGGAGGAGCTGGCAGCCCAGTTCATCTCCGAGTAAGGGGGGGAGATACCATGGCAGGTGTTTCCACAAAAGCAATCAAAAGTCGGATCCGCAGCATGGAGAGCACTAAGCAGATCACCAAGGCAATGGAAATGGTGGCTGCTTCCAAGCTCCGCCGTGCCCAGTCCCAGATTCTGAACTCCCGCCCTTATTTTGAGATCCTCTATACCGCTATCAACCGAATCGTCAGTACCAACCAGGAGCTTTCCTCCCCTTATATGGCCACCCGAAAGGACGGCAAGATTGCGTATATTGTGATCGCCGGTGACCGGGGGCTGGCAGGCGGGTACAACAGCAATGTCATAAAACTGGTCGTGGAGGAGATCGCTAGCAAGGATGCCCAGGTGCTGCCCATTGGCAAACGCTCTGCAGACTATTTTCGCTCCCACGGCGTCCCTGTCATCACCGACGCTTACAGTGAGGCGGAAGATGTCTCCATTGGCGACTGCTTCTCCGCGGCAAAGCAGCTTTGTAAAAAATATCTGGACGGGGAATTCCGGGAAGTTCATGTTGTCTATACAAAATTTGTCTCCATGCTTGCCCAGTCCCCTGCTTCCATGCAGTTGCTTCCTTTGACGGCAGCGCCGGAAACTGCGGAGGCAACTCGCACCGTAATCGAATATGAAACCGGCAGTGAGGCGGTGTTTGACGCCATCGTTCCCGAATATCTCGGCGGCGTTCTCTATGGCACGCTGTGCGAAAGCCGGGCCTCCGAGCAGGCCGCCCGCCGTGCCGCTATGGACAGCGCAACGAAAAATGCTGACGAAATGATCTCCGATCTCAGCCTAAAATTCAACCGCGCCCGCCAGGCAGCCATTACCCAGGAAATTACGGAGATCATCGCCGGTTCCTGACGGTGAAATCCAAACCCAATCCAATCACAAGGAGTTGAATCCAATGGTCAATTCTAAAGGAACCGTGATCCAGGTCATGGGTCCTGTTCTTGACATTCGGTTCCCGGATAACCAGCTTCCCAGCCTTCTAAATGCCGTTGAGATCCCAAACGGTGAGCACACCATCACCGCTGAGGTTGCTCAGCACATCGGCGACAACGTTGTGCGCTGCATCGCCATGTCCTCCACCGATGGACTGAAGCGGGGCACGGAAGCCACCGATACCGGCAGACCCATTACCGTGCCTGTTGGCGAAGAGTGCCTGGGCCGAGTGTTTAACCTGCTGGGCCAGCCCATCGACAACAAGCCTCCGGTAGTGACTCAGGAGCAGTGGCCCATCCACCGCCCCGCTCCCTCCTATGAGGAGCAGCAGCCTGCCACAGAGATCCTGGAAACCGGAATTAAGGTCATCGACCTGATCTGTCCCTATGCCAAGGGCGGTAAGATCGGTCTGTTTGGCGGCGCCGGCGTCGGAAAAACGGTGCTGATCCAGGAGCTGATTTACAATATCGCCACTGCCCACAACGGCTACTCCGTATTCACCGGCGTTGGTGAGCGAACCCGTGAAGGCAACGACCTATATAACGAAATGACCGAATCCGGCGTTATCAGCAAAACCGCCATGGTCTTTGGTCAGATGAATGAGCCGCCAGGAGCACGTATGCGGGTGGGGCTTTCCGGCCTTACCATGGCAGAATACTTCCGGGATGTGAAGCATCAGGACGTGCTGCTGTTTATCGACAACATTTTCCGGTTCACCCAGGCAGGTTCCGAGGTCTCCGCCCTTCTTGGCCGGATGCCTTCCGCCGTTGGTTATCAGCCTACCCTGGCGACGGAAATGGGTGCGCTCCAAGAGCGGATCACCTCCACCCGGGAAGGCTCCATCACCTCCGTTCAGGCGGTATATGTGCCTGCTGACGACTTAACGGACCCTGCCCCGGCTACCACCTTTGCCCACCTGGATGCCACCACCGTTCTGGATCGTGGAATTTCCAGCCTTGGAATTTACCCCGCCGTGGATCCTCTGGGCTCCACCTCCCGGATCCTCTCCCCGGAAATTTTGGGCAGAGAGCACTATGAGACTGCCCGAGCGGTGCAGAGCATTCTCCAGCGGTATAAGGAACTACAGGACATTATCGCTATCATGGGTATGGACGAGCTAAGCGAAGAGGACAAGCTCACTGTCAACCGAGCGAGAAAGGTGCAGCGGTTCCTGTCCCAGCCCTTCCATGTGGCGGAACAGTTCACCGGATACAAGGGCAAGTACGTTCCACTGAAGGAAACCATCCGCAGCTTTAAGGAAATCATTGAAGGCAAACACGACGACATTCCTGAGTCCTTCTTCCTGTTCGCCGGTTCCATTGACGAGGTCGTGGAAAAGTTCCGGGGCGGTGAGAACAAATGACCCCCTTCCCTTTGAAAATCGTTACCCCCGACGGGCTGATGTTTGACGGGGAGGCGGAAGAGCTGGTGGTGCGGGCCATCACCGGCGATGTGGCGATTCTCGCCGGGCACATTAACTATGTCACTCCGCTGGGAATGGGCAGAGCATTGGTGGTATCCGGCGGCAAGCGCCGTACCGCCGCCTGCATCGGCGGTATGCTTAGCGTGATAGACGGCGCCGTCACTTTGGTGCCCACCACCTTTGAGTGGGCGGAATCCATCGATATGAATCGGGCGGAAAAAGCCTATCAGCGTGCAGAGAGCATCATCCACAGCAAGGATGTTTCTGCCGCCGAAATTAAGCTCGCTCAAGCAAGGCTTCACCGTGCGCTGGTTCGGAAAAGCGTCGCGTCTGAAAAATAACGCAGCAGATTTGCGAAAAATGAAAGACTCCCCTTTCCAAAAGGAGAGTCTTTTGCTTTTGAATCACGGAAGCCGGAAGAGGCTTATTTATAATAATCCGTATCCAGAATTTGGTTATTGACCGTTACAAACTGGTAAACCAAAGTTTCCATCTCCTGGTCGCTCAGCTGGCAGGACGGCGCACTGGGGATGGACAGATATTTCCCCGAATTCGCGTTGTAGGCTCGATCTCCGGAAATCCAGCTTCCGTTAGAAAACAGGGCATAGCCGGGGTAGCTTTCATCGAACATGTCATGTCCTATGTACTGGTAATCCGTCTCTACGCCAAGGAGATTTAAAATCGTTGGCAGGATATCCGCAGTGTTCCCGGTTTTCTCCACTGTTATAGTGGGGACACCGCCGCCCCAGATAAAGCAGGGAGTCTTCTCCAGCAGCAGTTCATCCGTCACCCCGGAACGATCCATGAGCATTTCCGTATCCTTAATACCATAGGAGTAGTGATCCGTTACGGCGATGATCACAGTATTTTCCATCTCGTTTCTCGCTTCCAGTTCTTCCAGCAGCCGGGCAAACAGATCGTCCACCAGCTTTGCCTTGAGGTAAGCGCAGTCCGCTTCCTCGTGTCCGGTAAGCCCTCGGAACTCCGGGTATTTTTGCAGGCCCCAGTGGCTGAGAACCTCATTGTAAACATAGCTCAGGTGTGCGGATCGGGTAATGATGAAGTTCAGTCGGGGCTTCCCTTCCCGGAAAAAGATGCTGTTTAGCTCCGGATCATCCAGAAGAAAGCTGTCATCATATAGCTTGTCTTTTTCTTCCTCGGTCACATAATCCCCATAATAGACGTACTCTTCATACCCCATGGCGGGAGAGAAAACGCCACGGCTGTAAAAGGAAGGATCATTATAGTGGAAGGTCTTGGCGGAGTATCCCTCGGAAGTCAGCAGGCTTGCCAAAGACTGATGAAAATGGTTGGTCACATAGTCGAAGGCGTAGCCTCCCTGGCTGGACAGGAAAGTGCCGGTATTCATACAGAACTCAGTATTGAATGTCCGGACGCCTCCGTAGGGCGGCGTATAGAAGTTCTGGAAGCAGATCCCCTCTTCCATCATTCGGTTGATGGTTGGTGTGTGCTCTCCCAGCATCCAGTCGTCCATGGATTCCATCAGAACCAGGATCACGTTCTTCCCTTCCAGCAGCCCGGTCATTTCATTATCCGTCTGCGTCCCCCGTTGAGAAAAATAATCGTCAATTTCTCCCTTCAACGTCTTTTGGCGGGCAGCGTAGGTTGGCGTAAGCGGGAAAATCTCATTTCGGTACAGATCTTTTATTCCGGTCTGGTAAATGCCGCAGACCTGATACAGACGGTGGGCGCTGAACATGTTGGTGTACGCTGCCTCGGATGCCTGGGCTCTGCCATAATCTGAGCCGGAGTAGCGGATCTGCCCATCGGAAAGGAACACTACCTTAGGAAGAAACACACATCCCAGGATCGAAGCGGCGGCGATTCCGGCGCTTACCAACTCCCGGCCCCAACGGAAACGGTGCTTGGGATAAAAAATCAGGGTAACGATCCCCAGCCCCAGCAGCACCGCCAGCCCCAGCCACCAGGTAACGGGGTAATCCAGCAATACGGAAAAATAATCCGATCCTTCGGAGGCGTACCGGAAATCTGACAGCCACATCATTTCGGAAAACAGGAGATAATACCCCGTCTGGATCCCGGCATAAAGGAAGGCGGTAAAATACAGGATCCCGTATAGAACGCGTCCGCCTTTGCCTGGGATCATCCGGCATAGGCTCCATAGCAGCACCGCCCAAAGAATCCCGAAGGCAAGGGGCCAAAGCTCCTTAGCCGCAAAAGCTGTTTGGCTGTCTCGCAAAAAGAAGAAAGCGAACACCTCGATCAGAAAGAATGAAACCGGCGCCAGCGCCGTAATGCCCTTCCTTCGAGTCTTTCCGGCAGACAGTGCCGGGGTAAAGCCGTTCATGGAAAAATCTTCTCCTTTATATGTTTTTCCACATTTTATCACACAACAGAAAAATAATCTATTTCCATTTCGTAAATTCTCGAAATCAACAGAAAAAATTAAAGAAGTTTTCCTGTTTTTCATAAAAATGAAGTTACCCTCTTGTAAATTTCGCTAAGATGGCGTATACTTATCTTAACTTTTCCAGGAGAGAGGATATATTTATGGAACTGATTTCCGTTAGAGACCTGTTTAAGAACACCGCGAGCTACGCCGGAAAGGAAGTCGCCGTGGGCGGCTGGGTTCGCTCCATCCGGGCAAGCAAGCAGTTTGGCTTCATTGTCCTGAGCGACGGCACCTACTTTAACCCGGTGCAGGTAGTTTACCACGACACTATGGAGAATTTTCAGCAGATTTCCAAGACCAATGTGGGCGCCGCCCTGATCGTCACCGGGGAACTGGTGCTGACGCCGGAGGCTAAGCAGCCCTTTGAAATTCAGGCTGCCACCGTCACCGTGGAAGGCTCCTCTTCCGGTGACTACCCACTGCAAAAGAAGCGGCACACCCTGGAGTACCTGCGAACCATGCCCCACCTTCGTCCCAGAACCAACACCTTCCAGGCGGTGTTCCGCGTCCGGAGCCTGATCGCCTACGCCATCCATAAATTCTTCCAGGAGCGGGACTTTGTATATGTCCACACGCCCCTGATCACCGGTTCCGACTGCGAGGGCGCGGGTGAGATGTTCCAGGTCACCACTATGGACCTGAATAACCTTCCCCGAACTGAGGACGGCAAGGTAGATTTCCATCAGGACTTCTTCGGCAAGCCCACCAACCTGACGGTATCCGGTCAGCTCAACGGCGAGACCTTTGCCATGGCTTTCCGGAACATCTATACCTTCGGTCCCACCTTCCGGGCGGAGAACTCCAA
>CAZCLX010000026.1:0-18143 GCA_964499615.1 uncultured Oscillospiraceae bacterium | reverse complement strand
ATGTCCACCACCTCGATGGCGGGAACCTTGGTAGCCAGCAGCTCATCGAAAGACAGCTCCTTCACTTCCTCAGTGGGAGCGGAAGCAGCCTTTGCAGCAGCTTCAGCCTGGGCGGCCTTGGCGGCGGCCTCGTACTCCTTATCCTTCATGTACTTCGGCAGCTGAACGGCCTCGGTAGGCCCAATGACCACGTTCCAGCCGGGCAGCTTCTCCTGCACCTCGCCCTTCATCACGGCAACCTTGCCGGGGAGAATCAGGGTGCGGGACTTGATCTTATTTTCAATGTTGTGTTCGTCAAAGAACTTCTTGATGGTGGTGCCGGAGAACTTGCCGGCGGCCCAGGCGGTCAGGACGGACATACCGGAAGCGTCGGTAATCAGCAGGTTCACCGGCTGGTTGGAGCGCTCCAGTTCGCCAGACACCAGGAAGTAGGTCAGGGCAAAGTCCACCGTCAGGGCGCAGGGAGAATTCTCGTCGGCGCCGTTGAGGGGATAGATCTTGCTCTCCACCTTCATAGGCTTCTGAGGATCGGTGAAGATATTTTGGCGCAGACCGTACAGAGGCAGGGCCTGGGCGTAGTCCATTTGCTCCATGACAATGATGGAGGCATAGCGCTCGGTGAACATGGTGGCGTAGGCGGTCTGCAGCCGCAGATCCCCCTTGGCAAGCTTGGCCAGATTCACGATGGAGGGATAGCCGAAGCTCCGGTCACCGTCCTTCAGAGCGGTACGGCGGACGATAACGGCGTTTGCCAGGGTCTGTTTGGCGGTTTTTCCGGTAACATCCAGCACCAGGTTCTTGTTGCCGGCGGTTTCCAGCTTCTTCACCGTGTCGTACAGGTCGGAGAGGTTCTCCGCCCAGACGCCCAGGGTGACACCGGCTGCGGTGGCAACAGCGTTCATTTCCGCGAAGTTCGCGGGGGTAGCGCCGTCCAGGATGGGTTTGGAAGCCTTGCAGACTTCCAGCGCGGCCTTGGCGCACTCCACGTCCCAGCACTCCAGAATCAGGGAACGGCCAGTGGCGGCAGCCTTCTTAACAAGATTCGCGTAAGCGGTGGGATCGGAACCTACGTTGCGGACGAACACAAACTCTACATACATACGCTCACCGATCCGCTCGTAGTCCACCTTCTGGAGGGCAGCCAGCTTTGCGTCAGCGGCTTCTTCGGGCATCTCGGTGCACACCGGCACGGCGTACAGGTTCTTATTCACCAGGGTCTTCTCATGGCGGAACAGGACGGTTTCGCCGCCCAGCTTGTGGCCGTTGCCAACGGTGATGGTTTTCATGGGAGGCGCGGTCTGCTCGTTGAGCATCGCCTTAGCCTCGTCAGAGAAATAGGGGCACTTGTCGATGGACAGAGCGCCTTGGGCCACCTTCATGCAGAAAGCCATGCAGGTGGGGCTGCCGCACTCCTTACAGTTCTTTTTAGGAGACAGCTTAAAAATGTCAAGACCTTTCAAAGCCATAGCTATGTATCCTCCTTCCGAATCAGACGAGTTCCGTGATGAACTTCTTAATGGTGGCAATGGCGGCGGGGTGACGCATAATGACGGCGTCCGCGCCTCCGGTCAGGTTGGCAGCAGCGGTGGAGACTTCCATGTGGATGCCCCGCTCCTCCTGATTGCCCCAAACAGGCTCATCTTCTTCGGTTGCGGTGGATTCCTTCACGCTCCAGGCGTCGGGAGACACGGGAGCCATGATAGGCATTTGCAGGTCGGCATCAGACTGGGCCAGAGCCGCCAGGCGGATCCGATCCAGGGTGGAAGCCACGTACTCATAGCCGTAGCCCACGGCGGCGGTGCCCACGTTCATAACAATGGACCCAGCGGGAACAGTGAGCCCCTTGAGCATGATGTTCAGCTGCTTTGCCAGGTTGATGTCGTCGGCGGTCTCCGCGCCAACCTTCTGACCGTAGGCCAGAGCGACGGAAGCACCCACGGTTTTGTAGTCCTCGCTGCGTGCGGACAGCACCAGGATGTTCTTGCCCTGGAGGGCTTCAGCAACCTTGCTGAACAGCTCGCCGTCCTTCTCAATGTTCTTGCAGCCCATGACGACAATGGGCATGGAGACTGCCTCGGCAACCGCCTTGGCATCGGCGACACACTCCGCCAGGTCGCGGTTGTGCCCGTTGGGGTCGGCGGACTCAAAGTGCAGGCACAGGAAGTCCGCGCCCTCCATGGTCTCCGCCTTCTTGGCGTAGTCCACCATGGTGGTGCAGCCGGCGTAGAATTCCTTCAGGGCGGGAGCCGTCCACTCGCCGGCCAGGTCGGAAATCTCAACGCCGATCTTTGGCGCATGCTCGATGGCGGCGTCGAAGGTGTAGAAGGGCAGCACATTCTGACCGCCAATGACAATTGCCTTGTCACCGGTGCCCAGGGTCACGGCATTAATCTTGCCGTTATAATGCTGCGTCTTGGGAACGAAAGACATGATGATTTTCCCCCTTGTTAATAGTAAATGAGTTAATATGGCATACAGGGTTCATGAGGGTTGCCGCCTCCATGTTCCCGTTTTGCTGACAAAGATTACAGCCCCAGCTTTTTCATGATCTCCCCCAAGGCCGTCTTCATGGGGTCGGCATCGGGAAGCTTGGAAGACGGGTCACCGGCGCAGTCGCAGCGGTACACCGCGTCGTCCTGGGGAAGAACACCCAGCAGGGTCAAGCCGTGGCGCTCGATCTCCTCCGTCACGCCGCTGTCCAGCTTACCCTCCGGAGCGCGATTGACGATCAGACCCATGGCGCCTGGGTTCAGATTCATTTCCCGGATCATGTCCGCCAGCCGCGCCACCGCCTGGATGCCCCGGCGGGAGCAGTCGGAAATGAGCAGCATCGTGTCCACATGGGGAAGGGTCCCCCGTGCCACGTGCTCCAGCCCCGCCTCGTTGTCCATGACCACATAGGAATAGTTTTTGGCGTACTTGTCCACCTGGGCTTTCAGAACGCCGTTTACATAACAGTAGCAGCCCTTGCCCTGGGTACGACCCATGACCAGCATATCGAAGTCATCCTCTTCAATGAGGGCGGAAGAAAACTTAAAGTCGGCATAGTCCGCCTTGGTCATACCGGCGGGAATGGTACCCTTCAGCTCCGCTTGGGCCATTTCCTCCCGGATCTGCCCCAGGGTAATGCCCTCTTCCACCCCCAGAACTTCGTTGAGGTTGGAGTTGGCGTCGGCATCCACCACCAGGATGGGGCCCCGGCGCTTTTTGCACAGATAATCAATAATCATACCGCAGGTCGTGGTTTTGCCCACGCCGCCTTTTCCGGCGACCGCGATGGTGTGGGGATTTGACATAACGGTTACTCCTTAAAGAAACGCAGAGTTTGGATACGGAAAGCAGAACACGACTGCATCCGAAATGGGCGTACTTCGCCCATATTGATACAATCGTATCGTATCACATTTCCGGTCTGATTTCAACCCATAATTTCAAAAAACGAGCGGATTATAGTGGTGTAAAAACAAATTTCTGGATCAGTCCGTCGCAGGTGGCGTGGACGGTCACCATGCCATCGCCGCCATTTTCCGCGGATATTTCCACATTTTTTCCTTTGAGCAGTCCCCGAACATAGCTTTCCGGGTCATCGCACTGAATTTCTTCAAAGAAAACATCCCGCATTTGATTGTTCCGGCAAAGATTTTTGATTTCCCTCACCAATTCATATTCCGCCATACCGCATTCCTCCATTCTTTTGTCCACTATTCCGCGTCAATGGTGGAGACACCTAATGTCATTTCTTCCAGCACATCCAGCAGAACCTTCACCGTGTCCAGGGAAGTAAACATGGTGACGTTGTTGTCTACGGCAGCCCGGCGGATTTCGGAGCCGTCGGAGTGGGACGCGCCGGGGGCGCTGATGTCGATGGTGTTGATGACGTAGGCGATATGCCCCTGGCGGAGGGCCACCAGAATATCGTCGGAGCCGTCCTCTGTCAGCTTCTGCCGCACCCGGGTGCGGATGCCGTGGGATTTGAGGAACTTGGCGGTGCCGATGGTGGCCTCAATGTTGAATCCCATGTTGTAGAACCGACGGATCAGCGGCAGCGCCGCCTCCTTGTCCCGATCCGCAATGGTGGCGAACACGGTACCATAGTTGGAAACGTGCATTCCGGAAGCCTGGATGGCCTTGTACAGCGCCCGGGTTAGGGACTTGTCGTAGCCAATGGCCTCGCCGGTGGACTTCATCTCCGGGGACAGGTAGGTGTCCATCCCCTTGAGCTTGCTGAAGGAGAAGGCGGGAGCCTTTACATACCACCGCTTCTTTTCCGGGACGTATAGCTGGGTGATCCCCTGCTCCCGAAGGCTGTGGCCCAGGATTACCCGGGTGGCAATGTCCGCCATTGGGACAGAGGTGGCCTTGGAGAGGAATGGCACCGTCCGGGAGGATCGTGGATTGACCTCGATGATATATACCCGCTCCTGAGAATCGGCGATGAACTGGATATTGAAAAGGCCCACAATGCCGATGGCAAGGCCCAGCTTTTCCGTGTAGCTGAGAATTTGATCCTTCACCTTTTGGGATACGGAGAAGGTAGGGTACACGGAAATGGAGTCGCCGGAATGGACGCCAGTGCGCTCCACGTGCTCCATAATGCCGGGGACAAAGACGCTCTCTCCGTCGCAGATGGCATCCACTTCCAGCTCCTTGCCCATGATATACTTGTCCACCAGTACTGGCTGGTCGGCGTTCACCTCCACCGCGTTCTGGAGGTAGTGGCGCAGAGATCGCTCGTTGGCCACGATCTCCATAGCCCGGCCTCCCAAAACGAAGCTGGGCCGAACCAGCACCGGGTAGCCGATCTCCGATGCCGCCTTCACGCCGTCTTCAATGCTCATCACGGCCATGCCCTTGGGCTGGGGGATATCCAGAGACTCCATCACCTTTTCAAAGGAATCCCGGTTTTCCGCCCGGTCAATGGCAGCCATGTCTGTGCCCACAATGGGCACCCCCAGGGCGTCCAACGGGGCGGCAAGGTTGATGGCGGTCTGCCCGCCAAGGGACACAATGACCCCCTCCGGCTTTTCCAGAGTCAGGACGTTCATCACGTCTTCCACCGTCAACGGCTCAAAGTACAGCTTGTCGGAGGTGGTGTAGTCGGTGGATACCGTCTCCGGGTTATTGTTGATGATGATGGCCTCGTACCCTGCCTCCCGGATGGACCAGATGGCGTGGACGGTAGAGTAGTCAAACTCCACCCCCTGACCGATGCGGATAGGGCCGGAGCCAAGAACCACGATTTTCTTCCGGTCGCTGACTACGGATTCGTTTTCCTCTTCATAGGTGGAGTAAAAATAGGGCACATAGGAGGAAAATTCCGATGCGCAGGTGTCGATCATCTTGTACACCGGCATCAATCCAAGTTCCTTTCGGAGGAGGAAAATTTCCGATTCCTTCTTTCCCCAAAGATTGCCGATATACTGATCGGAGAAGCCCATTTTCTTGGCCTCCACCAGGGTTTCCCGGTCGCCCGGAGCCGTCCGAACCGTCTCTTCCAGCGCCACAATGTTGCCGATCTTTTCCAGGAAAAACATATCGATCTTTGTGGCGTTGTAAATCAGGTTCAGGTCGGTTTTCAAACGGATCAGCTGGGCGATGGCAAACAGCCGGTCATCGGTACCGGTGCGGATATATTGGAGCAGCTGTCCTTCCGTGAAGCTTTCGAACTTCCGGCTGTACAGGTGGCAGGCACCGATCTCCAGGGAGCGCACTGCCTTGAGAAGGGATTCTTCCAGAGTCCTTCCTACAGCCATCACCTCGCCGGTGGCCTTCATCTGGGTGTTCAGGGTGTTGTTGGCGTCGGCGAACTTATCAAAGGGGAACCGGGCGACTTTTGTCACCACGTAGTCCAGAGCCGGCTCAAAGGATGCCGGGGTGTTGGCGATAGGAATTTCGTCCAGCCGCATTCCCACGGCGATCTTGGCGGACACCCGGGCAATGGGGTAGCCGGAGGCCTTGGACGCCAGAGCGGAAGACCGGGACACCCGGGGATTTACTTCGATCAGGTAATACTGGAAGGACAGGGGATCCAGGGCGAACTGGACGTTGCACCCGCCCTGAATTTTCAGCTCCCGGATGATCCGCAGGGCGGAGTCCCGGAGCATCTGGTACTCCTTGTTGGTGAGAGTCTGGGAGGGGCAGACCACCACCGAGTCGCCGGTATGGACGCCTACCGGGTCGATGTTTTCCATATTGCAGATGGTGATGGCGGTATCATTGCTGTCCCGCATCACCTCGTACTCGATTTCCTTATAGCCCTTAATGGACTTTTCCACCAGCACCTGGTGAACAGGTGACAGAGCCAGGGCGTTTTTCAGCATCAGGGCGCACTCCTGGGGATCGTCCGCAAAGCCACCGCCGGTGCCGCCTAAGGTAAAGGCAGGCCGGAGCACTACAGGATAGCCAACGCCCTCCGCCGCTTTTAAGCCCTCCTCCACCGCGGACGCCACTTCGCTGGGAAGCACCGGCTCTCCCAGGGAGGCGCAAAGCTCCTTGAATAGCTCCCGATCCTCCGCCCGCTGGATGGCTTCAAAGCTGGTGCCCAGGATCTCGCAGTCGCACTCCTCCAGAACGCCCTTCTTCGCCAGCTGCACCGCCAGATTCAGTCCGGTCTGACCGCCCAGAGAGGGCAGGATGGCATCCGGGCGCTCGTGGCGGATGATCCGTGCCACGTATTCCAGGTTCAGCGGCTCCATATACACCTTGTCGGCAATGCTGGTATCCGTCATGATGGTAGCGGGATTGGAATTGATGAGCACCACCTCATACCCCTCCTCCCGGAGAGCAAGACAGGCCTGGGTGCCGGAGTAGTCAAATTCCGCCGCCTGTCCGATAACAATAGGGCCGGAGCCGATCACCAGAATCTTGTGAATATCAGTACGTTTTGGCATTGGGAAATCCCTCCTTCTCTTTCTCCATCAGGGCAATAAACTTGTCGAAAAGATACGAGCTGTCCTGGGGGCCGGGGGCGGACTCCGGGTGGTACTGGACGGAGAACAGCTTGTTTTCCAGGGACTCCACTCCCTCGGCGGTGTTGTCCAGCAGATTCACATGGGTGAGCTTCAAGCCGGTTCCCGCCAGGGAGGCGGCATCCACGGCGAAGGAATGGTTCTGGGAGGTGATCTCCACCTTTCCCGTTTCCAGGTTCATCACCGGATGGTTGCCGCCCCGGTGACCGAATTTCATTTTATAGGTGCTTGCCCCCAGGGCAAGGGAGATGATCTGATGGCCCAGGCAGATGCCGAACATGGGAAGCTGTCCTTTCAGCGCCTTCACCACCTGGATCACCGGCTCCACATCCCGGGGATCTCCGGGACCATTGGAGAGAAACAGGCCGTCAGGCCGCATTTTCAGAATGTCCCCGGCGGAGGTATTATATGGCACCACCGTGACGTTGCACCCCTTTTCGTTGAGCTTGCGGATGATGTTCAGCTTCATGCCGCAGTCCACCGCCACCACGTCATACCGGTGGTGAGGGGTGCGGGAATACCACCGCTTCCGGCTGGACACCCGGGAAACCATGTCCCTTGGCATCCGGTAGTTAATGAGCAGCTGATACGCCCGGGCGAAGGGCAGGTCGGCGTCGCAGATCAGCACCTTTTGACTTCCCTCGTCCCGAATGATCCGGGTGATCGTCCGCGTGTCCACACCGCTGATTCCCGGGATGCCGTATTCGTCCATCACCTCGGAGAGGGTCTTGGTGTAGCGGAAGTTAGAGGGTCGGTCATTGTATTCCCGGGCGATGAGGCCGCCCATGGTAGGCACCCTTGTCTCATAGTCCTCATCTGTCATACCGTAGTTGCCAATGAGAGGGTATGTCATGCACACCATCTGGTCGGTATAGGAAGGGTCGGACAAAATCTCCTGATAGCCCACCATAGAGGTGTTGAACACCAGCTCACAGACCCGGGATTCATTGGCGCCGAACCCAAACCCATAAAATTCCCTGCCGTTTTCCAGCACGATTTTTCTGTCGTATGGCTTCATCTGGTTATCTCCTTTTGATCGTCATAAAAAAAGAACCGAGCCGGAAAAGAAAATCTTTTCCTAGGCTCGGCATGGAATATATGAGAAACAGGGATCCCCGGAGGAAACACGAACGCTTCCAAAGCCATTGCAGTAACTGCTCAAAAATCCCATACGTGTTCCCACCTTTCTAGTGGGCTATTGTACCGGATTTTGGGCCGGTTGTCAAGTGTTTTTAGCTTGGTACTGCCGGAACGCCGGGGTCGGCGTTCCCTACGCAAAGACGGTTTGCTGAGTTAAGCCGATAAGCACATTCAAAAATTTACCGGCCCGCGCCGGGGAAAAACAGGGCAAGCATTCCGGGGCCGACATGGGCGCCGGTGAAAGGCTCGTGGGGGCAGATGATCAGTTCCCGGGGCTTGGCGATTTCATTGACCATATTCGCAAGCTGCTGGGCATCCGCCAGACAGTCGCCGTGGGAAATGGCGACCCGGTGCTTTTCCGGCTCCACCGCCCGGCGACGATACTCCTCGGCGATAGCGGCAATGACCTTTTTCCGGCCCCGGTATTTCCCGCAAGCGGTAATATGGCCGGTGGGGTCACCCCACAGCAGGGGTTTGATGTTCAGCACCGTGCCGATCATGGCGGTGGCGCCGCTGACTCTGCCGGTGCGTTTGAGGAAGTTTAAGTCGTCCACCGTAAAGAACTGAAGCATCTGCCGAGCTTCCACGTCCAGAATGTCCGCCGCCTGGGTGGCGCTCTTTCCCTCGCCGCGAAGATCCGAGGCTCGGCACGCAAGCAATCCCGCGCCAAATCCAGCCCCCAGAGAGTCGATCACCCGAACAGTACGGTTCGGAAATTCCTCCTTTAGCTCCTGCGCCGCCATGCGGGCCGCGTGAATGGTGCCGCTGATACCGGAGGACATCCCCACATAGATTATATCCAATCCCTTTTCCAGATCCGGGCGGAAATGTGTCAAAAACAGGTGGGTATTAAGCAGGCTGGTTTCCAGCTTTCCGCCGGACGCGAGCATCTGATAGTACGCGTGGAAATCGAAGTCATCCACATCCCCGTTATACACCCCCGGCTTCCCGTTCAAAGTATAACTGCAGGGCAGCACCTGGATGTTCAGACCGCTGAGCAGATATCCCGGCAAATTAGACGCGCCGTCGGTGAAAATGGTATAGGACATAGTTGTCTAGCCTCCCGTTGGTTTTTCCGGCAACGCCGGAACACAATGGGACTATTATAATTTCTTTTCCCCAAAAAGTAAATGGAAAAAGTGCCAATTCCTGGAAACCGGCACTTTTCCGATAGTATTTTTCCGGCTCTCTACTCATTGTAGAGCTCTACCGGCAGTAGAATCTCTCATTCCTGAGGCTTAGGCGCGGAGCGGCGGCGCTGACCGGGACGGCGGTGGGCCTTTTTTGCCGGTTCCCCAGCGCTGTTCTGGGGCTGGACAGGCTGAGGTTTTTCCGCTTTTTTCGTTTCCTTTTCCGCTGTCTGCTTCGGTTCCTTCCGCTCAGGACTCTTCCGGCGGCGGGATCGTCCGGTCTTTGCCTCCTCGGTTTTTTCCACCGGATTCTCCACAGGCTTTTCTTCCTCCAGCTCCTCTACTACATCTTCATTGCTGTACCGGAAGCGGATAGGCTCCAGCACGGGTTCTTCCCCCGGCTCCTCCCGGTGAGCCCGCTTACCGCTGCCGGAAATGGGCGCCAGATCCACCGGAATAGGAGGATCGTTTTTTCGAGCCTTGCCGCTGCGAAGTACCGCGATTTCCTCCACTGAAAACTGGGATACGGTATCCGGATTGTCCTCCATCCGTACCTTTACCCGCTGACGAAGGAGATCCACTTCCGTCACGGTGCCTCTTCCCTCGGGCGTGTCCACGAAAGACTCCGTCTTGGGACTGATACGGATCAGATCCTCATAGGTATCCTGCTCATATTTCAGGCAGCACATCAGTCTTCCACAGGTGCCGGAAATTTTGGTGGGATTCAGACTCAGATTCTGAGTCTTTGCCATTTTGATGGACACCGGCTGGAAATCGTCCAGGAAGCTGGAGCAGCAGAAGGGCCTTCCGCAGATACCCAGGCCGCCAACCATCTTCGCCTTATCCCGGACACCGATCTGGCGCAGCTCGATTCTTGTGTGGAAGGTGCTGGCAAGATCCTTTACCAGCTCTCGGAAATCCACCCGCTCATCGGCAGTGAAATAGAACAGAATCTTGCTGCCATCGAAAGCACACTCCGCGCCTACCAGCTGCATATCCAGCTGATGCTCCCCGATCTTCCGAAGACAGGTATCGTAAGCCCGCTTTTCCCGGGCACGGTTTTCCTCCGCCACCCGCTCGTCCTGGGGAGAGGCTCGGCGAATCACCTTCCGCAGGGGCGCCACCACCTCCTTAGGTGTGACAGGATGGTTACCCACGGCGCAGTAGCCGAACTCCGCACCCCGGGCGGTATCGATGATCACATGATCCCCGGGAACAAAAGTCATTCCGTCGGGATCAAAATAATAATTCTTCTGCCCGGGCCGGAACTGAATGCTCACGACCTCCACGGTTTTCTCCGGGGCAGCGGTAATGGTTTCTTCCATAGGTTTCTCCTTATACTATATTATGGAAACTCTGAACAATTCGGCATCGGCTGGATAGCGGATCTTTTGCCCCGCCGGTACAGTATGAAAAACGTGAAATACATCCAGTATTCCCACGTTTCCCATACTTTCCGGTGAGTCAAAATCTCTCGCTGCTTTTTTCTCGCCTCATTATTCAGAGCTTCCTTATATCAACGTCCATTCCAGGTAGCCGCAGACAGCGGCGGGGGATACGTTATTCTGGGCGTAATCCGACGCCTTTTGCAGGGCCAGAATGGCAGCGTAAATCTCCTGAGGGGTTCGGCGGGAGGCAATGTGCCGCGCGGTATCGGATACGGCGGTACCTCCGCTACGGCAGGCTAGGGCGTTTTCCAAAAGATCCCGCCAACTGTGGAGCATGGGAACCAGCGCGTCCCGCTTCCACTTTTCCATGGGCACCAACGCTTCCATCAGCGCCAGAGCATCCCCTTCCGCGATGGCATTTGCCACAGCATGGGTCTGGGGAGGAAGCTCAGTGCCATTTTCCAGCAGTTCCAACGCCTGACCCAGGTAACCCCCGGACTGAATTGCCGCGGCAGCAATTGTCTCGTCCCCTGACTTGGGATAGCGGCGGCGCAGTTCCTCCCGAAGAACACTGTTCGGCAGCGCCTGGAGTGCCAGCTCGGTGCACCGGGAGCGAACCGTGGGCAGGAGCTTTTCCGGATTGTCGGTGAGCAGCAGGAACACCGCGTACTCCGGCGGCTCCTCCAAAATTTTCAGCAGGGCGTTCTGCCCGGGAAGCCCCATATCCTGAGCCCTGGGGAAAAGATAAATTTTGTGCTCCGCCTCGTTGGGTCGGATGAAAGCGTCTGACCGAGCCTGACGGATCAGATCCACGGGGACGGTTTTCTTCTCCGGATCGTCCACAGTGATCACATCCGGATGGTTCCCGTCCATCACCTTCCGGCAGGATCGGCAAGCAAGGCAGGGCGCTCCCGGCTGGCCGCACAGAATCGCCGCCGCCAGCAGATGGGTCAGCGTCCGCTTCCCCGACCCCGCAGGGCCGGAAATCAAATAAAAGTGAGATACATGGCCTTTTTGAAGGCTCCTTGTCAGGTTTTCCTTCAGCCGGTCATTTCCCAGCAGCGATGAAAAGCCCATTTTTTAGCCCCACAGCGCGGAGAGCATGGGGATGACCTGCTTTTTCCGGCTCATCACCCCAGGCAGGAACACGGTGTTGTCCTTGGGTGTGACGTTAAATGCCTGCTGAATGGTGTCGCCGTCCCCCACATAAACGATCTGAGTTCCTTCCAGCAGCACATCCGTCAGCATCAGGATCACCATAGAAAATTCCTTCTCCTGGGCCACCTTCCGCATATGAGTGAGGAACTCTTCCTTCCGGGCAAGCATGCTGGGGCTGTCAACGCAGGTGATCTGAGCAACCGCCAGGTCGTGACCCGCGATATGGAACTCCTTGTAGTCGGTAAACAGCAGTTCCTCGGCGGTCTTGCCACCGGCGGAGGCGGAGAATATCTCCTTCCCCAGCTCGTCTAACGACACGTTGGCAATCCGTGCCATCCGCTCGGCGGTTCGAATATCCCGCTGGGTGCAGGTGGGGGACTTGAACATGACCGTGTCGGACAGGATCGCCGCCGCCATCATCCCCGCCATTTTCTCCGAGGGCATCAGCCCTCGATCCTGGAACATGCTGGCAATGATGGTATTGGTGGAGCCAACCGGCTCATTGCGGACGTAAATGGGGTTGGTGGTCTGGATATCCGCCAAACGGTGGTGGTCGATGATCTCCTGGATCTCCGCTTCCTCCAGGCCGGGGACAGACTGGGCAGCCTCGTTATGATCCACCAGCACCACCCGTTTCCGCCGGGGCCGCAGCAGATGATACCGAGTGAGAACCCCCGCCACCTGTTCCTTTTCGTCCAGGATAGGATAGCAGTGCTCCCGGAACTTCAGCACCTGTTCCTTCACTTCGTCTACCCGATCCTGAAGATGGAAGCATACCAGATCCTTTGTCCGGCAGATCCGCCCCACCGGGGTGGACTGGAAAATCAGCTTGGAGGCACGGTAGGCGTCAAAAGGCGTGGAGATGATGCAAGTGGTAGTGGGGCAGGTGCGCAGTTCCTCGTCCAGCTCCGCCTGACACAGCACCAGGCAGTTGACGTTCAGGGACAGCGCCCGACGGATCATATCCGGCTGATGCCCGCAGATCACAACAGAATCCGGGCTGTCAAACAACAGGTTTTCCCGGCTCTGGGGCAGGGCAATGGTCACTTCCCCGCTGACAATATCGGTATTTTCCCCCGCCTCGTTGAGTACCTTTCCTTCCAGCACCGACAGAACGTTAAACAGCGGCACCTGCTCCAGCCGTCCTGTGCTGACCAGCTCCATATTGTAGCTTGCCACGTCCTCTCGGGAAAGCATCCCATACAGAGTGCCGTCCTCGTTGGCAACCGGCAGAGCGGAGATATTCCGCTGCTCTTGAAGAATATTCCAAGCCCGATCCTCCGTGACGGCGGCAGAAAGCACCGGCGGGGTATCAAAGTCCAGATCCAGCACCTGGGTATATACATCGGTGATCCGCTTCGGTGGCTGGAAGCCGAAGTGGTTCAGGACGATTTGGGTTTCGTCCGACACTCTGCCAAGGCAGGCCGCCTCGTACTCCCGGTGCCCGCAGGCATTCCGAAGGGCGGCGTAGGCCATGGCGGCAACGATCGAATCGGTATCCGGGTTCCGGTGACCGATCACATAAATGGGATCCATCTGGTGCCTCCTTACTGCAATTCTTCCGTGATTTCCCCCGCAAGACTTCTCGCGAAGAGGGTTTTAATTTCCAATTGGTTCATGCCCTGGCCGACGGCCCACATGAGCTTGGTCATAGCGGCCTCGGTGGTCATGTCCCGGCCCTGGATGACGCCAAGCTCCAGCAACTGGTTGCCCACCTGGTACACCCGAAGGTCAGAGCTGTCATACAGACACTGGGTGGTGACCACCACGCTGATGCCGTCCTCCACTACCCGGTGGATCCCCCGCAGCCCCTTGTGGAGCACATTCACCCCGCCCAGGCCAAAGGCTTCAATGACAATGCCCTTATAACCCATGGCGGCAAGCACATCAAATATCGCCGGGTTCAGCCCTGGGGTCAGTTTCAAAAGGAACACGTCCCGGCTGATCGTCTCCCGAAGATCCGGTTCCCCCCATTTTTTCGGCAGCACCTCCGGATCCACCGAAAGGCCATGGTTCGTCACCTGGGCGGCATACCGGGCGTTGACGCTCTCAAAGGCGGAGAAGCCGGAGGCACGAACCTTTACCGCCCGGCAGCCCAGCATCACCTTCCGGTCAAAGGCCAGGAACACCCCGGGATGACCGGAAGCTGCCATAGAAAAGGCGGTGCGCAGGTTTTCCGGCCCGTCGGACAGCATATCCGCCAAGGGCAGCTGGGAACCGGTAAACACCACAGGAATATCGATGTTCGGGAGCATAAAGGTCACCGCCGACGCGGTGTAGGCCATGGTGTCTGTGCCATGGGAGACCACCACGCCGTCGTAGCCCGCCCGGTCTTCAAAAATATGACGGGCAATGAGTTGCCATCCATCCGGGGTAATATTGGAGGAGTCCAGGCACATTACATCCCGGACGGTGATTTGGTAGTAGGTACGAAGCTGCTCCAATTCCCGCTCCATCACACCGCTGCGGTGAGGCTCCAGGCCGCCCTTCCCGGGGATCGACGCGATGGTGCCGCCGGTGGTGAGAAGCAGGATATTTTTCTTTTCCATGGCTTCCTCCGTCTGTCCTTTTTTATCATTATAGCCCCCTTCGGGAAAAATAGCAAGAAAAATCAACCTTTCTTCTTTCCCCAGGATTGCTTTTTTTCCTGAGATGAACTAAAATAAAGAAAAAATATTCATAGGAGGAACCAATATGAACGTTCTGGTTACCGGCGGTGCCGGGTATATCGGCTCTCACACCTGCCTGGAACTGCTGGAAAGCGGCTACGGCGTAGTCGTCATTGACAATCTCTGCAATTCCAATCCCAAGAGCCTGGAGCGGGTGGAGGAGCTTACAGGAAAGAAAATTACCTTCTGCGAAGGGGACGTGCGGGACGAAAATCTCCTTCGGAAAATTTTCCGGGAAAACGAAATCGGCTGCGTGATCCACTTTGCCGGACTGAAAGCGGTGGGGGAAAGCGTGGCAAAGCCCTGGGAATACTACGACAACAACTTGAACACCACCCTGGTACTGACGAAGGTCATGAAAGAAGTGGGGATGAAGAACATCATCTTCTCCTCCTCCGCCACGGTGTACACTGCCGACAATGAGATGCCCCTGCGGGAAAATAGCCGCACCGGCGGCTGCACCAACCCCTACGGCTGGACCAAGTATATGACGGAGCAGATCCTCTCCGGCATTGCTCACGCGGACAAGGAGTGGAGTGTGGTGTTGCTGCGGTACTTTAACCCCATTGGCGCCCACGAAAGTGGCCGGATCGGCGAGGATCCCCGGGGAATCCCCAATAACCTGATGCCCTACATCACCCAGGTTGCCATCGGACGCCGGGAAAAGCTCAGCGTCTACGGCAACGACTATCCCACCCACGATGGCACCGGCGTCCGGGACTATATCCATGTGGTGGATCTGGCCAAGGGCCATGTGGCGGCAGTGAAGTATGCCGTGAGCCACACCGGCAGCGAGGTATTTAACCTGGGAACCGGCACCGGCTACAGCGTCCTGGATATGGTGAACACCTTCCAGGAGGTAAACGGCGTTAAGCTCCCCTACGAGATCGTAGGCCGCCGTCCCGGCGATATTGCCACTTGCTATGCGGATCCCGCCAAGAGCGCCGAGATCCTGGGCTGGCATGCGGAGCACACCCTGGCGGATATGTGCCGGGACTCCTGGAACTGGCAGAGCCGCAACCCAATGGGGTACGGGGAGTAGCGGGTAGCAGTTAGCGGGTAGCGGTTAGGAGATGTTGGGCGCGACGGCAAGCGCATCCGTAGGGAACTGTCTTGCCTGCTCCTCGCCTCTCCCCATTGGAGAGGTGCCCAGCGCGCACGCTGGGCGGAGAGAGCATACCCGAATTCCGTTGCGCAGTTGCCCTCTCAGTCAGCTTCGCTGACAGCTCTCCCAGAGGGAGAGCCAAGGCCGTGCCGTTTATCGTTCCCACTGGGGTTGTCGTTATAAGGAACAGGCAAGCCTGTTCCCTACAGTAAAAGCATACATCATTCGGGGGCGCCGCGGGAACGCAGCGCCCCGGGCTATGACTGAATAAAGGAGATTAAATCATGCCATCCATTGTGGAAATTCTTGCCCAGGAAATGGGGCAGAAAACAGAATATGTGGAAAACGTGGTGCGCCTGCTGGACGAGGGCAACACCATCCCCTTTATCGCCCGGTACCGGAAGGAGCTTCACGGTGCCATGGACGACACTACCCTGCGCAGCTTGGAAACCCGGCTAAATTACCTCCGGGGATTGCAGGAGCGGCGGGAAGAAGTGAAGCGCTCCATTGAAAACCAGGGAAAGCTGACGGAAGAACTGTCCGCCGCCATCGATAACGCTGCCACTTTGGCGGAAATTGAGGATCTGTACCTCCCCTACAGGCAGAAGCGCCGCACCCGGGCTTCCGTTGCCAGAGAGCGGGGCTTGGAGCCGCTTGCCCAGGCGATTTTCGCCCAGGACGGGCAGGATCCCGCCGCATTGGCGGAAGGATACGTGGATCCGGAGAAGGAGGTTCCCGACGTGGAAACCGCCCTCCAGGGAGCTTCCGACATCATTGCGGAGAACCTGTCCGACGACGCCGGGATCCGGAAAAATCTTCGGGAACTGGTAAACCGCCGGGGCAGTCTTACGGTAAAGGCAGTGGGAGAACCGGATCCAGATGGAGTATACAAGTTGTACTACGACTTCTCCCAGCCCATCTCCCGGCTTTTAGATCACCAGATCCTTGCCATCAACCGGGGCGAAAAAGAGGAGGTTTTGAAGATCTCCGTCACCCTGCCGGGGGCGGAAGGCTCCTCTCTTGTGTGCAGGGCGGCGCTGAAACCCACGAGATACGTTTCCACCTTTGTCCGGGCGGCGGCAGAGGATGCCTACGAGCGGCTGATCTTCCCCTCCATCCAGCGGGAGATCCGATCCAGCCTGTCCGAGCGGGCCTACGCCGGAGCCATCCACAATTTTGCGCTGAATCTGCGGCCTCTGCTGATGCAGCCGCCGGTGAAGGGCTTTGTCACCATGGGCCTGGATCCCGGCTACCGCAACGGCTGCAAGGTGGCGGTGGTGGATCCCACCGGAAAGGTACTGGATACCACCGTAGTTTACCCCACTTTCAGCCAGCGAAAAAAAGAGGAGGCCATCGCCGCCCTGTCCGTGCTGATGCGCAGGCACAAAGTCAAACATTTAGCCATCGGCAACGGCACCGCCTCCCGGGAGACGGAAGCCATGGCGGTGGAACTGCTGAAGAGCTTCCCGGAAGCCAGCTATATGATTGTCAGCGAAGCGGGGGCGTCCGTCTACTCCGCGTCCCCCCTGGCGGCGGAGGAATTTCCCGAGTACGACGTAAACCTCCGCAGCGCCGTTTCCATCGCCCGGCGGCTCCAGGATCCACTGGCGGAGCTGGTGAAAATCGACCCCAAGGCCATCGGCGTTGGGCAGTACCAGCACGACTGCCCCCAGAAAGAGCTGGACGCCGCCCTGGGGGCGGTGGTGGAGGACTGTGTCAACGCGGTAGGGGTGGATCTGAACACCGCCTCCCGGAGTTTATTGCAGCAGGTCTCCGGCATCAACGCTACTATTGCCAAGAATATCGTGGCCTACCGGGAGGAGAACGGCCCCTTTACCGGGAGAAGCCAGCTCAAAAAGGTTCCCAAGCTGGGGCCAAAGGCCTTCCAGCAGTGCGCCGGCTTCCTCCGGGTGCCGGAAAGCAAGGAGCCGCTGGACAACACCGGTATCCACCCCGAGTCCTACCCCGCCGCGAAAGCCCTTTTGCTTCTGTTAAAGGATATCCCCGGTAAGAACCCCACGGAAAAGCTGGAACATTACGGCGTTTCGGCAGCGGCTACTGCCCTGGAAGTGGGGGAGCCGACCTTAATTGACATTGCCCGGGAGCTGGGAAAGCCCGGACGGGATCCCCGGGACGAGCTGCCCGCCCCCATCCTCCGGAAGGACGTTCTGGAAATGAAGGACTTGAAGCCGGGCATGGTGCTCACCGGCACGGTACGCAACGTGATCGACTTCGGCGTGTTCGTGGACATCGGCGTCCATCAGGATGGGCTTGTCCACATCTCCGAGGTGTGCACCCGCCGCCTCCGCCACCCCAGCGAGGCGGTTCAGGTGGGAGACGTGGTAAAGGTGGTCGTGCTGAGCGTGGACGAAAAGCGCCACCGGATCAGCCTTTCCATGAAGCAGGTAAAGGAGTAATATTCCCGGAGGTATCCAGCTTGCCAAAGAGACAGGCTGTGCGGTGGTGATCATCAACCATCTGAACAAGATGATGGGAATAAAAGCGATCTACCGAACTCCCAGCTCGATTGATGAGGGAGGTGCAGGAGGGAACGGCCTGCGGGGGATGCAAGGGGGAACGCCTGC
>CAZCLX010000025.1:0-18244 GCA_964499615.1 uncultured Oscillospiraceae bacterium | reverse complement strand
GCTGACCGTCACCCGGGCAGATAAGTGACTGCCGGTTATGGTTACTGTTGCCATGGGGTTCCCTCCTTATTTTCGGGAGTCCCGGGCATCGGTGACCTTTCGCTTGATGGTATAAATATCCTCTTCGGTAATGCCAGTAAACTGAGCGGCGGAGTTGAGGTAGCCGACAATGGTCTGATAACTTGCTCCGCCCTTCAGAAGCTCCAGACTCTCCCGCAGCGCCTTGTCGTAAGCAGATTCCTTAGAACTGCTTACGCGGGAACCGCTTCTCGCGGCTGCTGCCGCGGCTGCCGCCTGCTGCGCGGCCCACTCTTGATCGTAACGCCGCTTTGCCTCGTCAAATTCCGCCTGCCACTGTTCATCCGCAATCAGATCCCGGAATGCGCCGTAGTCAAAATCCCGTTCCCCATCATAGGCATTTTGCAGCCGATCCGCCTCCTTTTGCCACGCCCCCAGGGCATCCTGGTAGCGGTCGTAGTCCTGCCGCTCTTGTCCGGCCAGGAGCTGATATCGGCTTTCCATGGCCTTTCCTTCCCGGTCATACTGCTCCAGCGCCAGGGCGTACAGTTCAGGGATCTTATCGTTCAATGTCTGCATCTGCCGGGAATAGGCCTGCTGGCCTGCGGTTTGGGCGTAGGAATTGCCGTAGCCGCCGGTGAGAGCCGCTGCCTGTCCCTGGGTGTCCAGCATTGTGAGCTTCGCGTCCCGGAGAGCGGCCTCCCGGTACTGCCGGTACAGGGCGTCTCCGCTTAAATCATACCGGAATGGCTCCCGGTTGATCAAACCCTCCAGCGCCGCGTCCAGCTGAGTCTGCCACTGGCTGACATACTCCCCGGGCTTTTTCTTTTTCTGATTTTCCAGCTCCTCCTTTGCCAGGGTCACCGCCTGGGAGGGGGTATATTCTTTACTCATAGTGATCCTTCCTTCCAATCATGTCAGCGAATAGTGTCCGTCCGTTCCCAGGCTCCAGGTGTAATCCCCCATTTGCAGCTGCCACAATCTGGCCTGCCGGGCCTCCAGCTCTCCAACGTCCGCCACGGTTATGTGCAGGCGGTAGTCGCTGACGTAGGCAACCTCCGAATCGTTTTCGTCATAAAAGCTCAGCTTTTCCGCGGTGAGTCTGGCAAACTTTTGGAAAATCACCGCTTCCCCGTTACTGGTCTGCTGGCCGATCTCCACACCGTACACCGGGACAGCATCTTCGCCGTAGTACAACAGCCCGGTTTTGATGTAGGCGTTTACATCCAGCATTACCGCGCTGAGCTGGGCAATATCCGTCTCGATTTGCTGGATATTTCGGAATGTCCGCTGGATCTCCTCCCCGTTTTCCCGGATAGACTGCTCCGTCTGCTGGGAAAAGGTGCCGAACTCGCTTGCGGCAACGTACTGCCCTTCCAGGCGGCGGGTGATTTCCTCGCTGTACCGCTCCACAATTTCCGCCGACTTGATGATCAGGGGCTTTAACGCGGCAAAGGTAGCCGCTGGGGGCTGCTCCGGCTTTTGGGCGGCCTTCCGGGTTTCCTCCCGGATCGTCATCTGCTCCCGGGTCACCTCCCCCAGGGCAAATTCCAGCTGCTCGGACAGCTGAAACAGGTACCCCCGGAGGCTTCTCAGCTGCTCCGCTTCGCTTCCACCGGACAGCATAGGTGGCCGGATCATGTCACGTCACTTCCTTTTTCCAGGGTTTTTGTCAGAGCGTAAATTTTCACACTCCCCACCCCAAATAGCCTCAGTCGCAGAAATCCGCACCGCCGGGGCCGCACCGGGAGGGTAAACCGCCGGAGAGATCCGCAGGTAACCTTTCCCAGTATTTCCCAGACGCCAGAGCCGTCATATTCCACTTCCAGCCCGGCGCTGCCGCCGGCATCCAAGCTCAAAAGCACCGTCAGCCTGGACAGATATAGATTGTCCGGTTCCACAGCGCCAATTGGCCCGGTCTCGGCGAACCAGCTGATCTCCGGTTCCTCCGGCACTCCGCTGCCAAGAACCGATTTGATTTTCCCGTCAGACGCGTCCAGAAAGTACAGCTCCCGGCGGCAGGCGCAGAATTCCTTTGCCCGGGTGCCGTCCTCCCGGTGCCACACCCCCCGGCGGGTGTCGTAGACATACAGTCCCGGCTCCCCCTGGGAATCCACCAGGGAAACGTAGTACTTTTCCCCCAGCGCACCCGCCACCGCCTCCCGGTATTCCTCCTGTCCCAAAGCGGCGGATACCCCTACTGGCAGGGAGCCGTCGTAGGCACAGATCCCGGAGGAAGCGTGGTAGTACAACACCTCCCCCACCATAGCAAGGCTTTTTTCGCTGTCCTTCCCAACGCCACGGCAAGGGGTGGTCTGGAGCCGGTAAGCGGCGGGATAGCTGCCATAGACCCGGTGGATACAGTTTTCCTTGAAAAACAGGGGATAGCCCAGGTAGTTCACCGCCCCGGTAAACACCCCGTCGGAGCCAAGGCTTACAACATAGCTGTCAGTGGACAGCCCCATGAAGCAGTTCCAGTTCCGAAAGTCCCCCAGCTTGGAGGCATACAGCTCGTTGACAAACTTCCCCTCCCGGTTTAATCCGTAGCGGCAGCCCCAGAGCCGGTTTTCGCTTTCGATTACGAAGTCCATATCCGGCACGGTTCTTTTTACGGTGACAGAGCCTTTCTCCCCCTGCATTTCCGAAAGCAGACCGGGAACCAGGATATAGTCGTCCCCTCTGCCCCAAATGACCGTTGCCCCTTCCAGATCCGTCCCTTCCACCCCGGGCCCGGACAGCGTCACCCCGTCATACTCCCGGAATGGCTTCCCGATTCCGGGAGCCTGGATCCGGATATAGGAGGATGCCTCCTCCACCCACATCCCTGCCGATTCAGACCAAACCCTTAGCACCGGAGTATCTCCGGAGGTGTCCACCCAAAGCTGACCCGGTTCCGGACTGTCCGGCGCGGTCGCGCCTGCCCCGGCGGGGATCCGATCCTCCCCGCTTAAAGACGCGGGGGTAAAGGTGGGGTTTTCCCCGGTAACTTCCGCTTCCAGATTGCCAAAATCCGACAGATCCGCCGTGTTCACATACTTTTTGTCCGGCAGGATGATCACGTTGGCCCCCATGGACACCATGGATTTTGGGGCATCGGACAGCTTCATATCCACCCGGTAGCCGTTCATTACAAAGTCCCCTCCGTCGCAATAGCACAGGCTGTCCTTGGCGATAAGGCCGGAGGCGGAAGCGGGGGCGGCGTACAGCCCCCGCTTTGGGCGGGTGGTCAGCAGAGGATAGCCGTCGGAAGACAGATTCTCCATATTGGAAAATTCTCCCTCACCAGGACAGGGGTTCCGGTTCAGACCCAGGAACACGTCCTGGGTCTGGCGGACCGATGCCGGCGGGGCCAGCATTGGAAATCGCATACATTCTCCTTTCAGAAATACCGTGCCCGAACGGCTTTGGCGGGGTGGGTTCGGCAGTAGAACGCGGCATAGGCCTGCCAGAGAGTATTGAACAGTTCCATGGCGTTGTTGTACTTGCCGTACTCCCCGTTGCAGTAGTCGATCTGGGCCTCCATGTACCTGAGGTAGGCTCCGTCGTAGGGAGGAGGCAGGGAAAGGGTATCCCCGGAGCTTTCCTCACTTCCGCCGTAGCGCGCCCGAAGCCTCTCCGCCATGGATTCCACCTCCTGAATCCAGGTCTCCTTATCTTCCTGGGAGTAGCCGTTGGGCTTTTTGTCATCCAGCCAGACAATCGCTTGCGGAATGGTCATCTTTTCTCCAACTCCTCCAGGGGCGCGGCGGCCTGTGCTTCAAACTCCATCGCCGCTGCCAGCATCCGCTCCTTCCGCTCCAGCACCTTGGCCACGCATCGGGGCACGGACACCTCCTCTCCCCGCTTGATCAGGTATGTCTTCCCGTTGACCCCCACAAACACATCGTCCTTCTCCCCCCGGGTCAGGGGGAGCTTAATGCGTACTCTTTTTTCGTTTTCCATAATGATCTCCTCGCATACTTATTTTTGTATTTTCCTGGTTGCGCATCCCTCAAGCCTCTCCCTATGGGAGAGGTGGCAGTCCGCAGGGCTGACGGAGAGGGCTTTCCCGAATTCCATTACGCAGTCGCCCTCTCAGTCAGCTTCGCTGACAGCTCTCCCAGAGGGAGAGCCAAGCGCCCGGTTCACACCACTAACCGCTATCTGCCGTCTACTCCCTTAGTTCGCTTCCGCGTTGGGGGAGAAGGCAGAGCAGCACTCTACCCGGTACAGGTACGGCTCCATCAGGATCTCCGCCGTCTGGAGCGCCTTCCAGCCCACGGTGCTCCGCTGATCCAGAGGATCGGCGGTACCGGCGCTGCCCAGCTGCTTGATGATGGTCTGAAGACCGCCGCCGGTAACCTCGGTGACGCCATAAGCGCCGTCGGCAAGGAACAGACAGCCGAACACAGCAAGGCCAGTGGGACAGTCATTCTCCGTTCCGGTGTACACCGCCGCCTCGGAGGTTTCAATGAACCGCACCCCAGCGATCCTGCCGATCTCTCCCTCATACTGGTTTTCCGGCTTGCAGTACTTGTGCATTTCCTCCCAATGGGGGTCGGACATAATGTCGTAGGCCACATAGGGGTGGAGGATACAGATATAGTCGCCGCCGATCTTAGGAGCGTTGGATGCCTTCATCAGGGCCACCACCTTTTTCACCACGTCTACGGTGAGGGTGCAGGTACCGTTCAGGCCGGTGCGGTCGGTGACCTCAACCTTCTGGCCGTCGCTTCCCGTCTTGGGGCAGTAGTAGACGTTGGTGCCGGACTGGAGCACGTTCCGGGTAATGGTGTCGATGGTGAGACCCGCCTGACGACCCACCGCCTTAGTGGCTTCCAGCACGTTATTGTCGATGGCGGTGAGATCCAGCACATCAGACAGGCACACGTAGTCGCCGTACTGGTTTACCTCCGCCTCCACAGCGGTAGCGGTCATCTTTTTACCGGAGGGGGTGACGCCTTCCGTCAGCGGGGTCAGAGCCTTGGGCAGGGCGGCGTACTTCCGGAACTGGATCCGCTTACCGCCATTCTTGGGGATAGGCCGCTTCTGACCGAACTGGGTGTGAATCAGATTGGGGGTTGCCTCCTCAATCAGCGCCCGGTCATAGAAGGTTTTGTTTTCTACGGAAAGGCCGGCATCCGTAGTCACGTTCACATTTTCCATGTTTTCCATTTTCATTTCTCCTTTTAAAATAATGTATATTTGCACACCGGTAAAGCCGGTAAATGCCAAACTCACGTTCCCCAGGCCTCTCCCTCTGGGAGAGGTGGCAGCCCGTAAGGCTGACGGAGAGGGCTTGGCTCTCCCTATGGGAGAGCCTTTGCCCGGTTCGCTTCACTGCCTGCTAGCCAAAGCTCACCCGCTCGCCCCGCTCTATCCGGCGGCAGACCTCCTGGTAATCCCCTCGGGACATTCTGGACGCGTTCTGCCGAACGGTAGCTGCGCTGGTCGCGCCCATACCGTTTTCCACAGGGCGGCGAAGGGCGGATTGGAGGGATGCGGAAATTCCCTGCTCCACCGCCCGGGCGGCGTACTCCATGGCGGCAGGCAAAACCTCTTCGCTGTGAAGCGCCTCATAGGCGGTGCGCATATCCACCTGATTGCGAAGCAATGACACAAATCTGGGGTCATTCATCTCCTGCCGAAGGTCAAAATTGGGATAATTCCGGCGGATCTCCGCCGCCTGCTGAAGGAAACTCCCGTAGATCCTGTCCGCCCCCGCCCGCAGGCGCTCCTGCCGGGCGGGATCCGGTTCCTCCTTCTGGGGCGGCTCCGTCTTCTTGGGCGCTTCTTCCTTTTCCTTCGCTTCCAGCCGAATGGCGCGAACCAGTCCGTCCAAATCTCCCGGCTCTACGCCGTACTTCTCAATCAGCAGATCCACCACCGGCTCCAGGATCCGCCCCCTCTGTCCCTCTTCCGGGGCTTTCTCCGCTTCCTGGGGTACCGATTCCTCCACGTTTTCCTCCGGAACCTGCTGGGTTACTTCTTCTTCCATGTTTTTTCCTCCTGATTGTTCATTTTGTTTTCGCAGGGCGCGACGACCTCGGCGCACCCTGCGCACTCCTAACCGCTAACTGCTCAACCCGGGTCGGTGGAATTTGCCACACGCTGTCTTGCTTTCCTTACGGAATAGTGCTCCGCTTTGCCGCCGCCCAGAGCAGCGATGCCATCTGCCGCCAGAGATCCCGGCGTGCCGGGATTTTCCATCCCGCCCAGCAGCGCCGCACGCTGCCGATAGCGTTCTCCGCCTTGGGCAATCAACTGAACCACCCGATCCTTCCGGTCAAAATCCATCATGTCCAGGCACGCCAGCGCCTCTTCCGCCCGGGCGGGATCGAAGAATCCCGCGCCGTAAAATTGCAGCGCCAGCTCATTCTGGCTCAGCCGGGAATAGGGACTTTGCTTCTGGGCGCAGATCTGAATGTCAAAAAGGGGCGCACGGTACAGAGTCTGTCCGTCCAGACTGCCCTGGGCACGGGGTGTCAGCCCGGCGTTGCTGTAGCTGACGAATTCCGCCGCTCCCTGCTCTCCGGTGATCCGAAAGCATCGGGGAAGGGTATAGAACTGACGGATCAGCTCGATGACCATCAGGCACACCTTCCGGAATGCCCGGTAGGCGGACTTGTTGCTGTCCCGGCTGAGCTTGCTGCCCGCCTCCTGCATGGCGGCAATGGCAGAGGCCGCCGTCACGCCGCTGGCACCGCCAGTGGAAATATCCCGGTTGCCGGTGACCTCCTTCAGTTCGTCAATTTTGTTGTTAATGACGGTGACGTAAATATCGCTTAAGGACTTGCCCTGCACCGGCAGGATGCTGTCCTGACCCAGATTTCCTTCCACATGGATAAAATCCTTTGTGTAATCGGCATACTCTTCCTCGTTTACCGTGCCGTCGCTGCGGATAAAGTGGCGGGGCCGGGCGTTGGCAAGCAGGTTCATGAGGATTGCCTGGTTGCCCCGGTCAATGTACTCCTGAGCGGACTTTGCCACATCGATGTATCCAAAGCCGCAGGGGGTACCCGCCACCCGGAACAAAGGATCGAACACGAAGGGATACAGCCCGTGGTCGTACCACCCCCGCTCAGCGTACTCGGGATCGTTTTCCGTGGCAAACAGCACCGCGTCCCCCACGAATTTGCAGTAGTGGAGCACTGAGTGCCCTCCCTGATCCTTTTTGTAGTACCAGTCCACCACCGGACTTTTTCCGCTGGTGTCCACCCGGTCATCGTAGAGGTACCGGGTGCCCTCTCCCTGAGCGCCCCCCAGTTTCCCTTCCAGCTGGGGATACCGGCTTAGGAGCAGATCGTTGTCCTGCAATTCCACATGGAACACATTTCGGGAGCTTTGAATGTCGGTGATACCGCTCTCCCAATAGAGGTTCACTATATCGATCTTCCTTATGGACACGTCCCCCAGGCCCCCCAGCTTTCCGGGATCCCAGAATACACCGTAGATCCCCGTACCGGCTTTCAGCTTGTAGTCGTTGACCTGATCGTATATTTCCTCAAAATCTCCCTGCTCCAGCACCACCGGCAGGATGGAGGAAAGCATTTTCGCTTCCAGGGCATCCCCCGCCTCCCGGGGCAGGACACTGGGTGCAGGAAAATTGTCCATGACGTCGGCGTGCTTGTTGGCGATGGCGTTAAACAGCCACCCGGACACCGGCTCCACCTGATTTTCCTTTCCCCGGCGGAGGCACTCCCAATGGCGGAGCTTGTACCACTGCTCATTTTCCACCACCCGCCGCTCCAAATTGGCCTTTCCCTCCCGGTAGCGGTTCAGGGTTTCCCGGGCGATGCGAACCTGCTCCGTACCGATCGGCTCCCTGCTTTTTTCATTCTTCATCCAAAATCTCCATTCCCGGTCTTCTTCGGACCGTATTCATTTCGGTTATGTCCAGGCAGGCAAGGCCGGGCAGCCGCTCCGGCTGACTTACCGGGACAGGTTTCACAGGCCTGGCCATGCAGAAATACCGGGTCTCGTCGGCGATGTGATCCTCCCCATCTGTATCCACGTCCTCAGGGCTGCCAGGGTCATATTGCAGCAAGGGCAGGGTGCGGATAAATCCCTGGCAGGTGCGAAACACGTACATTTGAGGGATCCCCCGCTCGTCGAAGGCCAGCCGGTAGTGGACCTGCATCCAGCCGGGGAGCCGCTTATTGTCTCCAGGGGTAAAGTACACCTGGTGCTTTGCCGCCGTCTGAGCGATGCTCTCCCCGGTCTCCCCGTCCCAGATGGCAGGGTCAGCAACGCCGGTGATCTTTTTCCCCGCCAGCCAGCGGTGCTCCGTCTCGATTTGGTGGATTTTCTGAAACACCTGATCCGGCGTCCACCGCACCCCCTCGTTGGGTGTCTCGGTGCAGCCGTACAGCTCCAAAATCCGGTAGGCCACCCCGTCGTAATCCACCGCCCACCAGCCGCAGGAGAAGGGCCGCCGGTAGCCCCAGTCGAAGCTCCGGTAGAGCTTCCAGCTCTCGGGAATGTCAAAAGGCTCGATGACGTGGGTGTACCGTCTGTCCCGGTAGTGCTCCGGGCGGTCAAAGAAATCCTCGAAAAACTGCCCCTCGTACACGTCCCATCTGCCGTACAGCCACGCCTCCCGGAGTTTCGGCGGCAGCTTTTCCAGAGAGCGCATGTATTCCGGCTGGCTTTTTAACAGCGCCTGATTGTCGGTGCACAGCGCCTGAATGAAAGCGTAGTCCTCCGGATGCTCGTCCTCCCGGAATCGCCGGTCAATAAACAGCCGCTTAAAGTAACCGTGGCTTGGCCCGCCGGGATTTAAAGTATAATAGGTTCGCTTTGGAAAACCGTTCACCCCGCGAACGCAGGCGTCGATCTGAATGAGCCAGCTTTCCGGGAACTGCCCAGCCTCGTCGGCAAACCACACATCATACTCCGCCCCCTGGTACTGCCCCAGATCCGCGTCGCTGTCGCAGTAGCCGAAGGCGATGGTGCTTCCGTTTGGGAAAGTAAACAGCTTCTCGCCTTTGTTGTACCGGGCGATTCCCGCCAGCAGGGAAGTGAGTGGCGCGATGTGGTTGTTAAACAGCTCCTTGTAGGTCCTCCGGGTGATAAGGATCTTGATCCCCGGATAGTTCAGGCACAGCAGCACCGCTTTCCACCGGACGAACCAGCTTTTTCCTCCGCCTCGGGCACCGCCGTAGCCCACATACCGCCTGTGCTCCCGGAAGGCCATCCTCTGCTTGGGATTCGGCAGGGGAATGACAAGCTTACTCAGCGCAGTCATGGGTATCCCCCTCCCAGGAAACCGTGATGCCGGAGGATTCCTCCCCGGGGCTTAGAAAGCCGAGGATCTCCCGCATATCCTTCAGCACCCCAACCAGCTGCCGCAGGGCGGCGCGATCCACCGCTCCCGGAGCCTCAGGAAGGATCACCTGGTATTCCGTCTGCAGCTCACCGTCGTCGGTTTTCCTTTTTTCCTTCCGGGTAGCCACCACGATGCTCAGCTCCTCCACCGCTTTTTCCAGGGCGGCGAGCAGGCTGTTTGCTACCGCCTCCGCCCGGGCCGCTGCGTTTTGCTCCTCCAAGCTTTCACCTCCTAATCCATCTCTTCCACCGGAACCATCCGATCCCGGACGCAGGCAGGGCAGAGAAAGCCAAAGGTTCCATCCTCACAAAGCGGCAGCACCTTGCCCTCCATTACCTCCCTGCCGCAGTCCGCGCACACCGGGCAGTGGCGGAGACAATTCTCCCACCTGTCTTCCCGCTCCTGGGCAAGGATCCAATCCTTCAACTCCAAATATTTTTCGCTCCTTTCTAAACATCCCGTTTATGGGACACATCTTTTGGTATGCTGATCCCGTCCTTTGACAGTACCCGCTAACCTTTGGCCTTTCGTGGATATTTTTCAAAATAATTTGAAAAAGTAGTTGAATTCTCGGAACCAATATGGTATAATAACCCCAAGGACGAAGAATTTCGGAGCCACCCGTAAGTTTTTCTTCCAGTCAACCTGGCGGCAGTTCCTTAATTTCAACCACATCTGCATTATAGCACATATTTTTCAACTCGTCAAGGGGTGTGGAGAAAAATTTTTTCACCTGCCGCAAAAAATTTATGCAGCGGGGTGCAGTCAATGTTTTATGAGCGTTTTGTAATGCTGTGCAAGACCCGGGGCGTCAGCCCCTCCCGGGCGGCCATCGACGCCGGGCTGAGCAAATCCACCGTCAGCAAATGGAAGCGGTCTCCGGATTCCTGCCCTACCGGCGGAGTGATCGACAAGCTGACAAAATACTTCGGTATCTCCGTGGCGGAGCTGCTGGGAGAGCAGACCGGAAACGAGATCCGCAAGGAGGACATTAAATTCGCCCTCTTTGGCGGCGGCAGCGACATCACCGACGAAATGTATGACGAGGTGCTTTCCTTCGCGGAGTTTGTCCGGCAGCGGGAAGCGGCAAAGCAGGGCAGAAAAGTAATCAGCCGAAAGAGGAATTAGCTATGGTAGGGATACCGGAACTGTATGATATTGCCAGAAAAAAGAATATCACCGTCCTCCGGTATCCCATGGAACGAACCGGTTCTATGTCGCTGATGCTCCCCAGTGGGGAATGCTTCGTGGGCATGGATGACGGCATTTGCGACGGATCCGTCCAGGAGCGGGTGCACCTGAGCCACGAGCTGGGGCACTGCGCTACCGGCAGCTTCTATAGCCGGTACACCGCGGTGGACTCCCGTCAGCGCCATGAGAACCGGGCGGACAAATGGTCCATCCGAACCCTCATTCCGGTGGAGCAGCTGGATGAGGCGGTGGCGGAAGGGTGCACCGATCTGTGGGAGCTGGCCGACCGGTTTGGCGTCACGGAAGCGGTGATGAAAAAAGCGGTCTGCCTCTACATCCACGGCAACCTGGCAACGGAGCTGTATTTTTAGCGGATAGCCATTGTCTGTTAGCCGGTAGTGGCGTGCCGCTCACAACCCCCGTAAAAACGGGCTTTTCCCATTGGCAGGCAGCCGCGCCGACGCGTATTACTTAGGGAAACTCTGTCCGATTCGCTCCACTTACCGCAAAAAACCTCTTGACAAATCCGTCGGACAGGTGTATGATTGTGCCATAATAATTAAACGAATATTTAATTGTTAAATGTTTTTATCATAAGGAGAGACGGATATGAAAAAGACCTATAAAATCGATGTTGACTGTGCCAACTGCGCCAACAAAATGGAGGACGCCGCCAAGAAGACCCCCGGCGTGGCAAACGCCACGGTCAACTTTATGACTCTGAAAATGGTTGTGGAATTTACCGAGGGCAGTGACCCCAAGGCCGTGATGCAGGATGTCCTCCGTAACTGCAAGCGGGTGGAAGAGGACTGCGAAATTTACCTGTAAGGCAGGGCAGGCTATGAACAAAAAGCAAAAAAAGATCCTGTACCGAATTCTGATCACCGCCGTCTGCCTGATTGCCTTTTCTTTTCTCCCGGCGGAGGGACGCCTGGGCTTTCTCCCCCTGCGGTGGCTGCGGCTGATGCTGTACCTGGGGGTGTACCTGATCATCGGCTGGGACATTCTGAAAGCCGCCCTCCACGGCATCCGAAACCGGCAGGTCTTTGACGAAAACTTCCTGATGGCGGTGGCTACCGTAGGCGCCCTTGCCCTGGCGATCTACGAAAACGGCGACTATCTGGAGGCCATCGCGGTGATGCTGTTCTATCAGATCGGCGAGCTGTTTCAAAGCTACGCCGTGGGCAAAAGCCGCCGGAGCATCTCCGCTCTCATGGATATCCGCCCGGACAGCGCCAACCTCCTTGTGGGCGGGGTGCCCATGCCGGTGGATCCGGATGAAGTAGAGGTGGGGAACCTGATTCAGGTAAACCCTGGGGAGAAGGTGCCCATCGACGGCGTGGTAGCGGAGGGATCCTCCACTCTGAACACCGCCGCCCTCACCGGCGAAAGCCTGCCCAGAGACGCCGCCCCCGGGGATGAAGTCCTCAGCGGCTGCGTCAACATGACCGGCGTGCTCACCGTCCGCACCACAAGAGAATTCGGGGAATCCACCGCCTCCAAAATTCTGGATCTGGTGGAAAACGCCAGCTCCCGAAAATCCCGTTCGGAAAACTTTATCTCCAAGTTTGCCAAGGTCTACACCCCGGCAGTGTGCTACAGCGCCCTTGCCCTGGCGGTGTTGCCGCCCATCATCCGCCTGATTCTGGGGATGGATGCCCAGGCAGGCGCGTGGCTGTATCGGGCGCTTTCCTTCCTGGTGGTCTCCTGCCCCTGCGCCCTGGTGATCAGCATCCCCCTGAGCTTCTTTGCCGGGCTGGGAGGCGCCAGCCGGAAGGGCGTCCTGATCAAAGGCTCCAACTTCCTGGAAGCCCTCAGCCAGGTAGATACCGTGGTGTTTGACAAAACCGGCACCCTTACAAAAGGCGTCTTCGCCGTCCAGGGCATTCACCACAGCCCCGTGGAGGATCGGGAGCTTTTGGAGTACGCCGCTTACGCGGAGAGCGCCTCCTCCCACCCCATCAGCCGGAGTATCCGGGAAGCCTTCGGCGGTGAGCTGAACCCCAGCCGGGTCACGGATATTCAGGAGCACAGCGGCATGGGCGTCACCGCCAGGGTAGACGGGAAGACCGTTGCCGCCGGAAACGAAAAACTGATGGCTTCCCTGGGGATTCAGGCAAAGCCCTGCCGCAGCGCCGGAACCGTTGTCCACGTGGCGGTAGGCGGTGAATACATGGGTCACATCCTGATCTCCGACCAGGTTAAGGAGCACTCTGCCCAGGCGGTGGAGGGGCTTTCTAAATCCGGCGTCCGCCAGGTGGTGATGCTCACCGGCGACCTGGAGGGCACCGCCCATCAGACGGCGGAAGCCTTGGGGATCCGGGAATATTACGCCGGTCTTCTGCCAGGAGATAAGGTAACCAAGGTGGAAGCCCTGCTGGAGGGCGCCAAAGGAAAGCTTGCCTTTGTGGGCGACGGCATCAACGACGCCCCGGTGCTGTCCCGGGCAGACGTGGGCATCGCCATGGGGGCCATGGGCTCCGATGCCGCCATCGAGGCAGCGGACGTGGTGCTGATGGACGACGATCCTCTGAAGCTGGTCACCGCTATCCGGATCGCCCGGAAAACCATGGGCATTGTCCGGGAAAACATTGTATTTGCCATTGGCGTAAAGCTGCTGTGCCTGCTGCTGGTGGCACTGGGATTCGCCGGAATGTGGCTTGCGGTCTTCGCCGACGTGGGGGTCATGGTTCTCGCCGTCCTCAACGCCATCCGGGCGCTGTTCGTGAAAAATCTATAAATCACCCGGCTGCGGCAAAAACACCCGTAGCCGGACTTTTTTAACCCTATTAAGGAAACTCTGAACAAATCGTCTGCGGCTGGATGGCGGATCTTTTGTCTGGGACAAAATCTTTCGCCACCAGATCTTGCCGATTTATTCAGAGCTTCCTTAAGAAAAATTTCACAAATCCTTAAACCGTCCCAGGGTTTTCCTTTTCAGGGAAATGTGGTATGATAGAAGTGGTTTGTAGGGCAGGCGAAAAGCTCCTGCCGCCGTCTCCCCTAAAGCCTCTCCCTATGGGAGAGGCGCCCAGTGCGCACACTGGGCGGAGAGGACTTTTCTGAATTACATTACGCCTTTACCTTCTCAGTCTCGGCTAACGCCGAGCCAGCTCCCCCAGAGGGGGAGCCGAGGCTTTTGTCGTCCCCGCTGGGATGATCGTTACAAGGAACGGGCGAGATAAGTTCCCTACAGAAAACCAAGGAAGTGACCGACCATGGCAACCTGCATCATCTTTTGTGCCGGGGAATTTGACGCCCTGGCCGCCCCCATTCAAAAGGACGATTTTATCATAGCCGCCGACGGGGGACTGCGCCATCTGGAAACCCTGGGAATCCAGCCGGACGAAATTCTTGGAGACTTCGACTCCCTGGGCTATATCCCCGCCGATTCCCGGGTTTACCCAGTACGGAAGGACGACACCGATTCCATGCTTGCCATCCGCCGGGGGCTGTCCCTGGGATACCGCTCCTTCCTTCTCTACGGCGGCATGGACGGCGCCCGCCCGGACCACGCTCTGGCAAATTACCAGGCCCTTCAATTTCTGGCTGATCGGGGCGCGTTTGGATACCTGATTGGAAAAAATTACAATGCCACAGTCATTCAAAACGGCAGTCTGGTGTTCTCCCCCGTGGATGAGGGGATCCTATCCATATTCGCCATGGGGCCGGACGCCATTGGCGTCACACTGGAAGGCCTGAGTTACCCGCTGACCGACGCCACCCTCACAAGCGCTTTTCCCCTGGGGGTCAGCAATCACTTTACCGGCAGCAATGCCAAAATCACCGTCCGGGAGGGAAGCCTCCTGGTGCTTTGGGAGAAATCAAAGGCGGGCATACCCCACCGGGAGGCAATAGAGCAATATGAAGAATCTGGTTTCCCCCGCCGGAGGGAATCGTCCGGCAAGAATTCCCATAGAGACAATTGACGCGGATCCGGAGCTTGGGCTGACCTCCCAGCAGGCCTCCCAGCGGGACACCGCCGGATGGGCAGCCGGTCTACCCCGCCCTGGGGGGAAAACCGGCCTGGAAATTGCCGCTACCCACCTTTTTACTTTTTTCAATCTGATTTTCCTGGTGCTGGCGGTGCTGCTGATCCTGGGCGGCTCCAGCATTCTCAACATGGGCTTTCTCGGTGTGGCGGCGGTGAACACCGTCATCGGCATTTTCCAGGAGATCCGGGCAAAGCGGGCGGTGGACAAGCTTTCTCTGCTGTCCCGCCGTCCGGTGGTTCTGATCCGGGACGGCAAACGGGGGGAGTACCCTCCCGAGGCCGTCGTCCGGGACGACATCTGCGAATTTTCTCAGGGAGATCAGCTCTGCGGCGACGGTATCCTTCGCACGGGAGAAATGTGGGTGGACGAGTCCCTGCTCACCGGCGAAAGCGACGCCGTGAGGAAGGCCCCGGGGGACAAGCTCCATTCCGGCTCCATTGTTCTGTCCGGGCGGGGCCGTGCCCAGCTGACCCAGGTGGGTGAGGACTGCGAGGCTGCCCTCCTTGCCCAGCGGGCAAAGGCTAATTCCGCCCCGAAAAAGTCGGAAATGATGCGCTCCCTTGATCGGCTGATCCTCTTCATCGGCATTGCCCTGGTACCCATCGGGTGCATTCTCTTTTACCAGGAATACAAGGTGCTCTCCCTGGGGCTTCAGCAGAGCGCCGAGGGCACCGTGGCAGCCCTTGTGGGCATGATCCCCGAGGGGTTGTACCTGCTGACCAGCGTGGCCCTGGCGGTTTCCACCCGGAAGCTCAGCCGCCGCCAGGTTCTGGTACAGGACTGGAACTGCATTGAGACCCTTGCCCGGACGGATGTGCTGTGCGTAGACAAAACCGGTACCATCACCCAGCCGGAAATGGAAGTGGAAAACCTGATCCCCCTGACGGATACATCCCCGGAGTACCTTCAGGATATGCTCACAGCCATGTACGGCACCGACACCCCGGACAACGCCACCGCAAGGGCTATGGCAGAGCTGTTTTCCGGGGAAACCTCCTTGCGCTGTGAAAAGCGGATTCCTTTCTCTTCGGAGTACAAGTGGAGCGGCTGCGTGTTTGACACCGGAGAGAGCCTGGTGGTAGGCGCGCCGGAGAACGTTCTCGGGAAGCGGTATTCGGAAATTGATGAGATTGTTTCCGGCTGGACAGATCAGGGTTACCGGGTGCTGCTGGCTGCCTCCTATGACGGCACTCCGGCGTTCGGCGCTCTGGACGGGGCGCTTCTCACCCCGCTGGCACTGATTCTCCTGAGCAGCCGCCTTCGTCCCGGAGCTAAGGAAACCTTTGCCTACTTTGCCTCCCAAGGGGTCTCCGTCCGGGTGATCTCCGGGGACAATCCCGTCACCGCCTCCCGGATCGCCATGGACGCCGGAATCCCGGACGCGGATCGGTATCTGGACGCCTCCACACTGGAGACCGACGAGGACTACCGCCGGGCAACCGGCTACACCGTATTCGGGCGGGTAACCCCGGAGCAGAAGCAGAAGCTGATCGCCGCTTTCCAGGCGGAAAAACACACCGTTGCCATGACCGGCGACGGCGTCAACGACCTGCTTGCCATGCGTCAGTCGGACTGCTCCATCGCCATGGCCTCCGGCGCGGAGGCGGCAAGCCGTCTGGCAAGTCTGGTGCTGCTGGAAAGCGACTTTGCCGCCATGCCCCAGGTGGTGGCGGAGGGCCGCCGGGTGATCAACAACATTCAGCGTTCCGCCACACTGTTCCTGGTGAAAAATATTTTCTCTCTGTTCCTGTCCATTATCTCCCTGTTTACTACCTGGCCCTATCCTCTGGAACCGATCCACCTGACAGTGATCTCCGGTCTGACCATTGGAGCGCCCTCCTTCCTGCTGACGTTGGAACCGAAATATGACCGGATCCAGGGGCGGTTCCTCCCCGGTGTTCTCCGCCGGGCGTTTCCGGGAGGACTCGCCAACGTCTTTGTGGTGCTGGTTTGCCAGGCGTACCGGCAGGTCTTCGGCGTGGACAGCGATGCCATCGCCACAGTGTGCGCAGGAATTCTGGCGGTGGTGGGGCTGATGGTTCTGTTCCATGTATCCAAGCCCTTTGACTGGTATCGAAAGCTGGTGTGGGCAGCCATGGCTGCTGGGCTGGTGATCTGTTTTACCGTTCTGGGAGATTTCCTCACCCTCCAGGTAGAGGGCGTTCAGACCGGACTGATGATGCTGACGCTGCTGCTGATGACCCCGACGGTATTCTTTGCCGTCCAGCGGGTCTTCGACCTTGGCAACCGGCTCTGGCAAAAGGCGGCAGCGCTGCTTCACCGCCGCCGGGCGCTGCCTCCGGGGGAGACGCCATGCTGACCTATGAACTGACCAAGAAACCGGGGTTGCCCCTGTACGAGGATCTGTACCGCCGCCTTCGGGAGGACATTCTTGCGGGAAAGCTAGCCCCCGGGGAAAAGCTTCCCTCCAAGCGGGCGCTGGCGGAAAACCTGAAAGTAAGCAAGACCACCGTGGAGACGGCCTACCTCCAGCTGACTGCGGAGGGGTTCCTCCGTTCCCAGGAGAAGGTGGGTTACTTCGTGGAAGCCCTCCAGCGTCCCGCTCCCGCCGCTCCTCTGCTTTCGGAAGCCGCCGCCCCGGAGCCGAAGCCTGCCCTGGATCTCACCGGCAGCGGATCCGGCCACTTCCCCTTTTCCGCCTGGCGGAAGCTCCAAAGGGAAGTGATTTTGGACTACGGGGAGGCACTTCTGCTGCCCCTGCCAAATCAGGGGATCCCGGAGCTGCGGCAGGCCATCGCCGCCCATCTGGCGGCATTTCGGGGCATGACCGTGGATCCGGAAACCATTCTGGTGGGCGCGGGCACCGACTTTCTGTGTAACCTCCTGGTTCAGCTGCTGGGAAGGCGCCGGCGCTACGCCGTAGAGGAGCCGGGCTACGGAAAAATCCGGAAAATTTACACCGCCGCCGGGGCAGACTGCATGGAAGCGACTATGGACAGCCGAGGGGTCTGCCCGGAAGCGCTGGAAAAAGCCGGGGTGCTCCACATCTCCCCCTCCCACCACTTTCCCACCGGGCTGGTGACGCCTATGGCCCGACGGCAGGCGCTTCTGGCATGGGCGAAAAAGGAAGACGCCTGGATCATCGAAGACGACTATGACAGCGAGTTCCGGTTCCGTTCCCGGCCTCTGCCCGCCATGCAGTCCATGGATCCAAACCGGGTGATCTACATGAACACCTTTTCCAAGAGCCTTGCCCCCTCTATCCGAATCAGCTATCTGGTGCTGCCCCCGTCGCTGATGGAAAGGTTCCGGGAACGCTTCAGCTTTTACAGCTGCACCGTTCCCAGCTTCGAGCAGTATACCCTTGCCCGGTTTCTCAGCGGAGGGTACTTTGAAAAGCACATCAACCGGATGCGGAAATTCTACATGGACCGGCGGAACAAGCTGATCTCCCTGCTGCAAGGCTCACCGTCGTCTCTGACCATTCTGGAACGGGACGCTGGGCTGCATTTCCTCCTCCGGGTGGACACCGACCTAACGGACCGGGAACTGGAAGCGAAGCTCCGGGAGGCGGGGATCCGGGTACGGGCCTTAAGCAGCTTCTATCAGACCGGAACCCAGGATCTTCACACCTTGGTCATTCACTATTCCAGCGCCGAGGACGCCGCCTTCCCTCTTCTTCTCACCGCCCTCTCTCAGGTCGTGAGGGCTTCGGATAAATAGGGAAGCTCTGAATAAATCGGCAAGAGCTGGTGGCGAAAGATTTTGTCCC
>CAZCLX010000024.1:0-18442 GCA_964499615.1 uncultured Oscillospiraceae bacterium | reverse complement strand
TTCGCTATTTTCCATTCCGAAAATAGCGAAAATGACAGCGCCGCAAGGCGATGTCATTGGTAAAATGAAACCATTTTACCAAGAAACAGTATTAGATCGTGCGCTCACCGGGCGCACAAATGAGCCGCGCAAAGGCTTCTCTTTCACAAAGAGGAGCCTTTGCGCGGCGTGCGCAATTTATCCGAGGAAATAAATGGTGCAGTTTCTCCGCCCGAACGCCATGCATTCCGCGAAGGTAGGCATATATAGATCTATCCGATCCCCTTTGATGTCTCCGCCGCAATCCTCTGCTTCGGACACGCCGTACACGTAGCTGCCGTCATTGGAAACGATGAACATCCGGGTGCCGTAAGGGATGTATCTGGGATCCACCGCCACTGTACCCACATGGACAGTGGTACCGGTGTAGGTGGTCATGGTGCAGCCGGCATCCGTATGGGTGTAGGCGGTAGCCTCCACCTGTGCGGTATGGGTATAGGTCAGCACTTCGCCAGTGGGCAGCGTGATGATCCCGTCGCCAATCTGAGGCGCGTCCGAGAAAACATCCGTCTTTGTGCCGACGCCTACGATCTGCCGGACAGCTGGGATGGTCACCTTCTCATCCAAGATCCGCCGATCCACCTCTTTGCCGTTGACATAGGTTACCTCCGCCCTCCGCAGCAGCTCTCCGTCGCAGCCCTGGGCTAGGATCTCCTCCCTGCCCTCTGGCAGATCCGGGGCGTCACATCGCAGCACATCCATGGGAACGGACACGGTGTAGCTCTCCTCCCGGGTGATCACCTGATCCACAGAGATCACCATACCGTCATGGGTGACCGTCTCCGGGTCACAGGATAGGGTATCGCTGTCGGTGATCTCCAGATTCAGTCTGGAAAGCAGCGCAGAGACCGTCTCTCCGGTGGAGGACACGGAAAGCTCCTCCCCCCGATACCGGACAGTGAGATTCTGAGCCCGGCGAATGGTGATGGAAGCAGTATCCGCGTCGGACGCGGCAGTGGTATAGGTATCGGATCTGCCCAAATTGACCCCCGCCTGGCTAAGTACCGCCGCCGGATCGGTGGCAAAGGTGGTATAGGTAATTACCTTATCCCCGTCGGTGATAACGTAAGTAGTAGCAAATACCGACTGCCGCAGCATAGCAAGCAGCGAGACCGACAGTAAAAGGATAATCAGAATATGAACCAGCGGGGTTTTTTTCCGGAAGGAACGACGCGCTCGCTTACCCACAGGGAAGCCCTCCTTACAGGTATCATTTACGATTCCGCACGACAAATGTATCAAAAAGTTACATTTTGAATTTATTCAGTGAATCGTTGGATATATTATACCAAATTACTTCAAAATGTCAAGAGTTTATTTAAAAAACATATAAATCGACAACTTTTTACATAATTTTGTCAACCATTTTATGTAAACAAAACCACAAGATATTGGTCGGGAAAAGGGATAAAACACGACATCTTGTAGAAATTAGTTACATAAATTTACATAATCCGTCGTTTTTTGTAACCATTCGGATGGCAGAAAAACAGTCAGCGGCACGTTACGCTGACTGTTTTTGCATGACTGGTTATTTGGTTTTCCCGGCTTTTGCCAGGCGGCGGCACAGAGCAAACAGGCCATAGCCCAGACAGCCGCCCAGGAAATTCATGATCACGTCATCAATGTCGGCGCTTCTTCCGATGCAGTACTGGATCGTCTCAATGAGCACCGTGGTTCCCAGCACAATGGTCAGGGTGATCCAGGGAGAGCGAAAGCGTCGAATGGCGGTGGGCAGGAGAAATCCGTAGGGAATAAACATGGCGACATTTGTCACCAGCTGTCCGACCATCTTCTTTGTCCCCATGTCGTATCCCTCCGTCACCCAGACGAAAGGCCGCAGGTTCAGAAACCGGTATTCCGGGAAAAAGGTAATGTCGGGCCAGTACCACAGGACGGTGAGGTAAAGGAGAGAGAACACGCACCCGATCAGGGCGTATTTCACCAGGTGAAAGGGAAGTCCCAGCTTCCCACAGGTTTTGCGGCAATAAAAGTAATACGGTGTATAGAGGATCAGTGAAAGCAGGGCAATGGGCGGAAAGGCGAAGAGAAAATAGTATAGCAGCACAAGAAGAATCCTCCCGGTTTTTATGGGAAAATTCTATCATTTTTTCGGAAAACCGTCAATTAAGGATGGATTAAATCATGGTTAAGGGGGGATTAAGATTCTTGTGCTGGCGCCCCCAGACGCCGCAGAACCTCCTGGAAATAATCCGGCAGCGGTGCGAACACCAGGACGGGGCGTCCGTCCCGGGGGTGGCGAAAGGCAAGGGCGCCTGCGTGGAGGCACTGGCTGCTCTGCCCCAGCTCCGGCTTTTTGTGCCCGTACACCGTGTCTCCCAGAATCGGGTGGCCGATATAGGCCATGTGGACACGGATCTGATGGGTGCGCCCGGTCTCCAGATGACAGCGGATGTGGGTATACCCCCGGTAGCGGGCGACCACCTCCCAGTGGGTCACCGCCTCCCGGGAATTACGCTGGGTGACGCACATTTTCTTCCGGTCAGTGGGGTGGCGTCCGATGGGGGCGTCCACCGTTCCACTGTCCTCCTTCATCACTCCGCAAACCACAGCTTCGTAAGTCCTGGCCATGGTGTGATCCTTCAGCTGAGAGGCAAGCACCGCGTGGGCAAGGTCGTTTTTGGCGATGGCAAGCAGGCCGGAGGTATCCTTGTCGATCCGGTGAACGATCCCTGGGCGGATTTCCCCGTTGATGCCGGACAGCTCTCCTTCCATGGCGTAGAGAAGGCCGTTGACAAGCGTATCGTCGGTGTGGCCCGGGGCGGGGTGAACCACCAGCCCCTTTGGCTTGTTGATCACCGCCACATCCTCGTCCTCGTATACGATCTCCAGAGCCATGGGGGTGGCGGGAATCTCCACCGGTTTCGGTTCCGGGATCGTGACTTCCACCCGGTCACCGGGGCTTAAGCGGTCATTTTTCTTCCCCGGGCGTCCGTTGAGAAGCACGTTTCCCGTCTCCATAAGGCGGACGGCGGCGCTTCGGCTCAAACTAGGCAGGGAGCGGGCCAGAAAAGCGTCCAGACGTTCGTCGGGAGTATCGGCACAAAGAATCATTTCTTTTTCTCATCCTTCCAAAAGGCCTTGTTGAAAAAGGCCAGGGAGATCATCAGCCCGGCGCAGCCGCAGGTAATGAAGCAATCCGCCACATTGAACACGGGAAAATCCATAAACTCGGTGCAGATCATATCCACCACGTACCCCAGCCGCAGCCGATCCACCATGTTTCCCAGCCCTCCGGCGTAGACGGCGGCGATGCACCACCGCTCAAAGGCGGTAAAGGGCAGGGGCTTTTTGAAGTATTCGTACAGTACCGCCAAGGTGAACAGCAGAAAGATCAACGCGAACATCCACTGCATCCCCTGAAAGGAGGAAAACGCTGCCCCGGTATTCTGGACGTAGGTCAGCTTTACGATTCCCGGAAGAAGAGGAACGCTCCCCTGGAGGGGGATATTCGCCGCTACCAGGTATTTTGTCACCTGATCCGCCGCGACAACCGCCCCGGTGAACAGGCAGTAATAGAAAAAACGCATGGTTGTATGTCTCCTTTTTTAATAAACAATGCGTAGGACGCGACGACCCGGCGTGTCCTACCGCTGCCAGCGTCCGAGGATCTCCAGGATCTCATTCTCGTAGTTCGGCCCGAAGTCCTCCTGGCGTCCGGCGGAGCGGACGTTACTTTGGGCACCGGGATCTGACTCCGGGTACTCCCAGATGTGGTAGCTCAGCCCCAGGTGAACCCAGTCCAGACTGCCGCAGCCATCCTCCTCCCGGTAGGTATAGCTTTCCCCCAGGCTGTCCAGAAACGCCCGGATTTTAAGTAATCGTCCTTGGGTATGCTCCATTTTGTAACGCTCCTTTTGCTATTCTTTATTATAATTGATTTTTTCCGGGATGCAACCGGTATTTTCCAGCGGGGCCAGGCAGGGCCTGGAGCCAATGCGTTACGGCACCGGTCTGTCATCCAAATTGGCAGCTCGGTAACGAAGCTGCCATTCAATCTTTTACACTATGGAAAAATAGAACTGACGGAAAATCGGGAAAAATGTCGATTATCTTTGTGCATTACAGAGGAAAATGGAGAACGTCGAGTTTTTCTGTTGACAAAAGCGGGTTTTTGCTTTACCATATTCTTAAGAAAATACCTGCCGATATATTTTCGGATGGATGGCCCGAAAGTTTCTACCGTGACGCCCCAGTCACGACTATTGGTGAAAGAAATACGCACCCCCGGTGCGTAGCTTTTATTTTCGAGCCAAATATAGCAGGCAGGCGGAGTATACCTGCCTGCTTTTTATATTCGCTTTACGGAGGAATGGCCAGTGGAGCTTATGGAGCAGCGGATTCTTTCCGAGGGGAAGGTTCTCCCCGGTGGGATCCTGAAGGTTGGCAGCTTTCTGAACCAGCAGATCGACACCAGGCTTTTGATGGAGATTGGCCGGGAGTTTGCCCGTCTGTATCGGGACGCGGGAGTCACCAAGATCCTCACCATCGAGTCCTCCGGCATCGCGATTGCCGCCGCTGTCGGCATCGCCATGGATGTCCCTGTGGTATTTGCCAAGAAGCACCGCAGCAGTAACGTAGACGGAAGCGCCTACACCGCTATCGTCCACTCCTACACCCACAATGCAGACTACACCGTTGTCGTCAGCAGCGACTACCTGCGTCCGGAAGACAATGTCCTTCTTGTGGATGATTTCCTTGCCAACGGGAAAGCCCTCCAGGGTCTTACCCAGCTGGTAAACGCCGCCGGAGCTACCCTGGTGGGTGCAGCCGTCGCTATTGAGAAGGGCTTCCAGGGCGGAGGCGACGCTCTCCGGGCGGAGGGCATTCGGGTGGAGTCCCTTGCCATCCTGTCCAGGATGGATGAAAACGGAATTGAGTTCCGTCATGAATGAAGTGCGCAATTCCCATTTACATAAAAAAGGAGAAAAAGAAAATGAAAAAGCTTCTGTCCGTTGCACTGGCGCTGGTTCTGTGCCTGTCCGTGATGGCTGGCTGCGCCGGTGAATCGGCTCCCGCCGCTACCGACGCGCCCAAGACCACCAATGCTCCCACCGAGGGTGGGGAAGCGCCCACTGAGGCTCTCTCCACCGAAGCTCAGGACGCCGACCTGAGCGCCATGAAGGTTGGCTTTATCTTCCTTCACGATGAGAACTCCACCTACGACCTGAACTTCATGAACGCGGCTAAGGAGGCCTGCGCCGCCCTGGGCCTGAGTGAGGATCAGTACATGTTCCGCACCAACATCCCCGAGGGTCAGGAATGCTACGATGCCGCCTGCGAGCTGGCTGACGCCGGCTGCAACGTGGTCTTCGCCGACAGCTTCGGTCATGAGGACTACATGATCCAGGCTGCCAAGGAGTTCCCCGAGGTTCAGTTCTGCCACGCCACCGGCACCAAGGCCCACACGGAAGGCCTAAATAACTACCACAACGCCTTTGCTTCCATCTACGAGGGCCGCTACCTGGCTGGCGTTGCCGCCGGTCTGAAGCTGAATGAGATGATCGAAAACGGTGAAATCACCGCCGACCAGGCCAAGATGGGCTATGTGGGCGCTTTCACCTACGCGGAAGTCATCTCCGGCTACACATCCTTCTACCTGGGCGCCAAGAGCGTCTGCCCCAGTGTCACCATGGAAGTCACCTTCACCGGCTCCTGGTACGACGAGACCGCTGAGAAGGAAGGCGCCAACAACCTGATTGCGAACGGATGCGTCCTGATCAGCCAGCACGCTGACTCCATGGGTGCGCCTACCGCCTGCGAGACTGCCGGTGTTCCCAACGTGTCCTACAACGGCTCCACCGTTGCCGCTTGCCCCAACACCTTCATTGTCTCCTCCCGGATCAACTGGGCGCCCTACTATGAACATGTGCTCACCTCCGTTGCCCAGGGCACTGCCGTGGAATCCGACTGGACCGGCACTCTGGCCACCGGCTCCGTGGTGCTCACCGAGGTTAATGAGCAGGCTGCCGCCGCCGGCACCGCCGACAAAATTGCCGAAGTCCAGAAGGCTCTGGAAGACGGCTCCCTCCATGTATTCGACGTTTCCACCTTTACCGTGGGCGGCGAGAGCCTGACCAGCTACATGGCGGATGTAGATACCGATGCCGCTTACACCGCCGATACCGAGGCAATTGAGGACGGCTATTTCCACGAGTCCGAGTACCGCAGCGCTCCCTACTTCGATCTTCAGATCGATGGGATCACCCTGCTGGATCAGAAATTCTGATTTCTTCCCTATCCCCAAAGCCCCCATCCGGGGCTTTGGGGCTGTTCCGGTTTACCGAAAAGTACCCCAAAGGGCAACGCAGTGACGTTTCGCCGCGCTGCCCTTTGCGGTATATCTGCCCTGGAGGAAACTTATCTCGCCCGTTCCTTGAAGCGACCACCCCAGCGGGAACGATAAACGCATCCGGGTGGATACGGTAAAAGGCTCTCCCTATGGGAGAGCTGGCTCGGCATAAGCCGAGACTGAGAGGGTTCCCTCAAATTTTCACACGTGGCTACCCTCTCAGTCACCGCCTTACGGCGGTGCGCTCCCCCAGAGGGAGAGCCAAGACGTCAGGTGCGTCCACTGTGCTTTCCGGCAAAGTACCGACGAGGAACAGGCGAGATAAGTTCCCTACAGATTCATATATCACGAAATGGAGGATGACGCCATTGGGAAATCAAGAACCCGCCGTGAAAATGCGGAACATATCCAAGTCCTTCGGCACGGTCCTTGCCAACGACAAGGTGTGGCTGGACATTTACCGTGGGGAGATCCTGGCGCTGCTGGGGGAAAACGGCAGCGGTAAAACCACCCTGATGAATATGCTCTCCGGCATCTACTACCCGGATGAGGGGCAGATTTTCATTGACGGCCAGGAGGTGGTGATCCGCTCTCCTGCTGATGCTTACCGATATGGCATCGGTATGATCCATCAGCACTTCAAGCTGGTGGATGTGCTCACGGCGGCGGAAAATATTGTCCTGGGTCTCAAGGAGCCGGGACGACTGAATCTGAGCAAGGCGGCGGAGAAGATCCGCAAAATCTGCGACGCTTACGGCTTTGAGGTGGATCCAAACCAAAAGGTTTACGACATGTCTGTTTCCCAGAAACAGACGGTAGAGATCGTGAAGGTGCTCTACCGGGGCGCGGATATCCTGATCCTGGACGAGCCTACCGCCGTTCTTGCCCCCCAGGAGGCGGACAAGCTCTTTGCTGTCCTGCGGAACATGCGGGATGACGGCAAGGCCATTGTCATTATCACCCACAAAATGCACGAGGTGGAGTCCCTGTCTGACCGGGTGGCGATTCTGAACCATGGCCGGTTTGTTGGCGATATGCTGACAAAGCGCACCAACGCCCAGGAAATGACCAATATGATGGTAGGCCGGGCGGTGAACCTGAACATAGAGCGCCCCGTACCGCTTAACCCCAAGCCTCGGATTGAAGTAAAGGATCTGACGGTTCGCAGTGCCGATGGAGTGCTGAAGCTGGATCACGTGTCCTTTACTGCCAGAAGCGGGGAAATCTTAGGCATCGCCGGCATTTCCGGCTGCGGACAGAAGGAGCTTCTGGAATCCATCGCCGGCCTGCAAAAGACGGAGGGCGGCAGCATCCGCTACCTGGAGGACGACGGGGCTTCCGAGGAGCTGATCGGAAAGGATCCTCTGCAAATCGCGGAAATGGGCGTCACTCTGTCCTTTGTCCCGGAAGACCGGCTGGGCATGGGATTGGTGGGCAACATGGACCTGACCGACAATATGCTTCTTCGTTCCTTCCGGAAAGGTAAGAGCCTGTTTGCCAACCGCCGGAACCCCAAGATCTTGGCGGAGAAGGTGGTGGATGAGCTGGACGTGAACACCCCCAGCGTCTCCACATTGGTTCGGCGGCTGTCCGGCGGCAATGTGCAGAAGGTGCTGGTAGGCCGGGAAATTTCCTCCGCCCCCAAGGTGCTTCTTACCGCCTACGCCGTCCGTGGCCTGGATATCAACTCCTCCTACACCATTTACGACCTGATCAACCGGCAGAAAAAGGCGGGCGTAGCGGTGATTTATGTGGGCGAAGACCTGGATGTGCTTCTGGAGCTGTGCGATAAGATCCTGGTGCTCTGCGGCGGCAAGGTCAGCGGGTACGTGGACGGCATGGTTGCGGATAAGCACGAAATCGGTCTGATGATGACAACACTGGGAGGGGAAAGCCATGAATAAAAAAGAGAGAGCGCCCCTGTTTCACATCTCCAAGCGAAAAGCTCTTCCCTGGTACCGGGCGTGGGCCATCCGTGGCGGGGCGATTCTGCTGGCGCTGATCGTCTGCGCCGTCGTTACCGCCGCCTTTACCGGGCTGAATCCCCTGTCCGTCTATGGAACCATGTGGCAGGGTGCTTTCGGCACCCAGCGGAAAATCTGGGTGCTTGGCCAGAATGTGGCGATCCTGCTGTGCATTTCTCTGGCGGTGACTCCTGCCTTTCGGATGCGGTTCTGGAACATTGGCGGAGAAGGCCAGGTACTCATCGGCGGCCTTGCCTCCGCCGCCTGCATGATCCTGCTGGGGGATAAGATCCCCAACGCGGTATTGATCGCGCTGATGCTCCTGTGTGCCGTCGCCGCCGGCGCGCTGTGGGGGACGATCCCAGCCATCTGCAAGGCCAAATGGAACACCAATGAAACCCTGTTCACCCTGATGATGAACTATGTTGCCACCCAGCTGGTCGCGTTCTTTGTTATTGTCTGGGAGGTGCCCAAAGGCTCCGGAAAAATCGGCATCATTAACCAGTCCACCGAGGCTGGATGGCTGCCCCAAATCGGAAGCTATAAATATCTGCTGAACATTCTCATTGTGGCAGTGCTCACCGGGATCATGTATATCTATCTCTCCCGAACCAAGCATGGCTATGAGATCGCCGTGGTAGGCGAGAGCCAACGCACTGCCCGGTATGTGGGCATCAAAGTGGAAAAGGTGATCGTGCGAACCATGGCTCTGTCCGGCGCTCTGTGCGGTCTGGCGGGCCTACTGCTGGTGGGCGGCACCGATCACACCATCACCACAACCATTGCCGGAGGTCGGGGCTTCACCGCCGTAATGGTCTCCTGGCTTGCCAAGTTCAACCCCCTTGCCATGATTGCCTCCAGCTTCCTGCTGGTATTTTTGGATCGGGGCGCGGCGGAAATTTCCACGGTGTTCGGGCTAAACCACGCCTTTGGAGATATTCTCACCGGCATTATCCTGTTCTTTATCATCGGCTGTGAATTCTTCATCACCTATCAGTTAACAACCCCCAAGCGGGAAGAAAAGGAGGAAAAGAAGGATGTTTGATTTTGTCTCCTTTATCCCCAGAGCCGTTGTCCAGGGGATCCCCCTGCTGTTTGGCTCCACCGGCGAGACCCTGACGGAAAAATCCGGCAACCTGAACCTGGGCATCCCCGGGATCATGTATGTAGGCGGCATCTGCGGCGTCATCGGCGCTTTCTTCTATGAGCTGGCGGTTCCGGCGGAAGACATGGTGGGCATTCTCGCCGTGGGCATTCCCCTGGTGTGCAGTCTGCTGGGATCTTTCCTCATGGGACTGCTGTACTGCTTCCTCACCGTTACTCTCCGGGCAAATCAGAACGTCACCGGTCTTGCCATGACCACCTTCGGCGTTGGCTTCGGCAATTTCTTCGGCGGCTCCCTGATTAAGCTAACCGGCAGCGAGGTTCCCTCCATCGCCCTGTCCGCCACCAGCGGCTATTTCCGGAAGAGTCTTCCATTTGCCGGCAATCTGGGAGCCTTCGGGAAGATTTTCCTGTCCTATGGGTTCCTCGCCTACCTGGCCATTGTCATTGCTCTGGTATCGTCCTATGTCCTCCGAAAAACCCGGGTGGGTCTTCAGCTCCGGGCAGTGGGAGAAAATCCCGCCACCGCCGACGCGGCAGGCATCAGTGTCAGCAAATATAAGTACGTAGCAACCTGCGTAGGCAGCATGATCGCCGGGCTTGGCGGACTGTACTATGTCATGGACTATGCCTGCGGCGTCTGGTCCAATGACGCGTTCGGCGACCGGGGCTGGCTGGCTATCGCTCTGGTGATCTTCACCATCTGGCGTCCCAACGTGGGGATCCTGGCATCCATTCTTTTTGGCGGACTGTACATTCTCTATCTGTTCCTCCCCACCGGCATGAATCTGGCGGTGAAGGAGCTGTATAAAATGCTTCCCTACCTTGTGACCATCGTGGTGCTGGTGCTGTCCAGCATGCGCAATAAGCGGGAAAACCAGCCCCCGGAGAACCTTGGCCTTGCCTACTTCCGGGAAGAACGGTAGATCTCAGCGGGAACGGGAAACGCTCGTTCCCGCTGAAATTTCAGGAACCTCTGAATCCATCGGCAAGCGCCGGTTGCGAGAGATTTTGACCCGGCCGAACGCATGAAAAGCAGAAGGATCCTGTATGGATTTTCTGTTTTTCGTACTGCGCGGATGAGCAAAAAGATCCGGCCACAGGCGATTGGTTCCGGGGTTCCATGGTAAAAATCACCAAATTCTTGGGCAAAAATTCTCATTTACCTATAGAAAAACAATAAAACTTTTTCTTTCCTCCTTTCGAAAAACATGATACAATAAGGGCGTCTTAATTAAGAAGGAGGAAAGATCTATGGCAAAAAACATTCAACTGGACGAAAAGGGCTACCGAAAATTCGGTATGCGGGACAGCCTCGCCTACGCGGCTGGCGACTTTGGCTGCAACATGAGCTTTGCCCTCAAGGGCACCATGACCATCTTCTGGACCCAGTTCATGCAGATGGATTCCCTGATCTACGCGGCGCTGCTGCTGGTGGTGCAGGTCTGGGACGCCATTAACGATCCCCTGATCGGCGGCATTGTGGACGCGGATCGTCACCAGTATAAGCGCAACAAATTCCTGGCCTATATTTTTGTCGGCTCCTGCGGCCTGCTGGTGGCAGGCGCTCTGTGCTTCATTCCCTGGGTGAAAAACGCCTCCGCAGTGGTCAAAGGCCTCGTGTTTGTCTGCGGCTACATCCTCTGGGACGCGTTTTACACCATCGCCAACGTGCCCTACGGCAGTCTGCTTTCCCTGATTTCCGAGGATCCCGGTGACCGAGCCTCCCTGTCCGCCTGGCGGTCTGTGGGTTCCCTGCTGGGCAACATCGGCACCATGGCTCTGCTGCCTGTGCTGATTTACGACAGCAATAACGAAATCCGTGGCGAGCGGGTGTTCCTGGTGGCGCTGCTGATGGGTCTGATCGGGTTCGCGGCCTTCCAGTTTATGATCCGCAATACCGTGATCCGTGTCAATACCGAGCTGAAGGTCAGCGAGGAGCGGCCTAAATTCAATGTCATAAAAGCCATGGTCAATTTCCTGAAGAACCGTCCCGCCCTGGGCGCAACTCTGGCGGCGATGGGTATGTTCCTGGGAATGCAGGGCGCTTCCGCCGCAGTTACGGTGCTGTTCCAGTCCTACTTTAAAAACGCCCGTATTTCTGGCGTGGTATCTCTGTTCGCCATGCTGCCTATGATCGTTTTCACCCCCCTTGCCAGGAAAATGGTTACCCGGTTTGGCAAGAAGGAGGTCTCCGTGGTCGGCGGCTTTGTCAGCGTTGCCGCGTGCCTATTCATGCTGGTGGTTCGCCCCAGCAACACCAAGGCGGATCTGATCGTGTACGTGCTGTGCCAGCTGGTGAATTCTCTGGGCATGGGCATCTACTCCACCGTCAGCTGGTCCATGATGGGCGACGCCATCGACTACAACGAGTGGCGCAACGGCTCCCGGGAGGAAGGCACCGTGTACGCTCTGCACAGCTTCTTCAGAAAGCTTGCCCAGGGTCTGGGACCCTCGATCGTTCTGGTGATCATGGTAACATTGGGCTATGTGGAAGCCAATGGCGGCAGCCAGACCTTGGAGGTCGCTCAGAATATGCGTGTTCTGGTTCCGGCGCTGTACCTGTTCTCCGCTGTGCTCCAGCTTGTGGGCCTGGGCCTCGTCTACAACCTGGACAAGAAGGCTGTTGAAACCATGAAAAACGAGCTGGACGCCAGACGGGAAAACTAATCTCAGGAGGAAACAATTATGAGACAGATCATCAGTCTGAACCGGAAATGGGCGTTTTCCAAGGAGGCCCAGGGTCTTCCCACGGAAATTGACCCAAAATGGAATTTTGTCAATCTGCCCCACACCTGGAACGCCATTGACGGTCAGGACGGTGGGAACGACTACTACCGGGGCGCTGCCTACTATGCCAAGCGCGTTACAAAAGCGGAGCTGCCTGAGGCGGAGCGGTACTATCTGGAACTGCGGGGCGCCAACGCCTCCGCCGACGTGTACTTAAATGGCAAGTGCCTTGCCCACCACGACGGCGGCTACTCCACCTGGCGGGTGGACTTAAGCCGGGTGCTGGAGGCGGAAAATCTGCTGGTTATCGCTGTGGACAACAGCAAAAGTGAAAAGGTCTATCCCCAGATGGCAGACTTCACCTTCTACGGCGGACTGTACCGGGACGTGAACCTGATCGCCGTGCCGGAGAGCCACTTTGACCTGGAATACTTTGGCGGCCCCGGGATCCGGGTAACCCCTGTTATGGAGGGGGAGGACGCCCATGTGGAGGTGGAATGCTACGTCACCGGGTTCCGGCCCGGTCAGCAGATCCGCGTGACCATTCTGGATGGAGCGGGAAAAACCGTGGAGAGCAAAACCGGCGCGGAAGCCAGGGAGGAATTTGTAATCCCCGCTGCCCACCGGTGGCACGGGCGGAAGGATCCCTACCTGTATACCGCCGTGGCGGAACTGATTGATCGGGGCGAAGCCATTGACCGGGTGGAAGCCCGGTTTGGCTGCCGGAGTTACCGCATTGACCCACAGGAGGGCTTTATTCTCAACGGGGAAGCCTATCCCCTCCGGGGCGTCAGCCGCCACCAGGATCGCTGGGGCATCGGCAACGCCCTCCTCCCGGAGCACCACAGGGAGGACATGGATCTGATCTGCGAGGTGGGCGCCACCACCATCCGTCTTGCCCACTACCAGCACGACCAGTATTTCTACGATCTGTGCGATGAGCGTGGCTTGGTGATCTGGGCGGAGATCCCCTACATTTCCCAGCATATGCCGGGCGGACGGGAAAACACCATCAGTCAGATGAAGGAGCTGGTGATCCAGAACTATAATCACCCCTCTATTGTGGTGTGGGGACTGTCCAATGAGATCACCATGAACGGCGCCGACGACCCGGATCTTCTGGAAAACCACCGGATTCTCAACGACCTGGTGCATTCCCTGGATGCCACCCGGTTAACCACCATGGCGGTGGTATCCATGTGCCCCATGGACGCCGAATACCTGAACATTCCGGACACCGTATCCTATAACCACTACTTCGGCTGGTATGGCGGCGACACCTCCATGAACGGCCCGTGGTTTGATAAGTTCCATGCCATGCACCCGACACTCCCGATAGGCTGCTCCGAATACGGTTGTGAGGCGCTGAACTGGCACACCTCCAACCCACAGCAGGGCGACTACACCGAAGAATATCAGGCCTACTACCATGAGGAGCTGATTCGCCAGCTGTTTACCCGGAAGTATCTGTGGGCCACCCATGTCTGGAATATGTTCGACTTCGGCGCGGACGCCCGGGCGGAAGGCGGCGAAAACGGTCAGAACCACAAGGGTCTGGTGACCTTTGACCGGAAATATAAGAAAGATGCCTTCTATGCCTACAAGGCATGGCTGTCCCCGGAACCCTTTGTCCATCTGTGTGGCAAGCGCTATGTGGATCGGGTGGAGGAAACCACCAAGGTTACGGTGTACTCCAACTGCAAGCAGGTGGAGCTGCTGGCAAACGGTGTCAGCCTGGGGGTCAAGGAAGCGGAGGATCACTTCTTCTACTTCCAGGTTCCGAATGTTGGCACGACCCATCTGATTGCCAGATCCGGAGAGCTTACGGACGAGGGCGATATCCGGAAGGTGGATTCTTTCAACGAAAGCTACCGTCTGCGGGAGGCCGGCGCGGTGCTCAACTGGTTTGACGTCACCCAGCCGGAAGGGTACCTGTCCCTGAACTCCAAGATCAGTGAGATCTTTGCCACCACCGGCGGCAAGCTGCTGCTTTTGGGATTTGCCGGGAAGTTTATGACGAAAGGCAAAGGCGGCAAGGACGGCGGAAAGGGATTGGCCGGTTTCCAGCTCAGCGACAGCATGATGCAGATGATGGGCGGCTTCACCCTCCTGCGGCTGACATCCATGATGGGGTCAATGGATCTGCCGCCCCTTACCAAGGAACAGCTTCTGGATCTGAACGCCAGACTGAACAAAATCAAAAGCAAATAATCACAGCGGCTCTCCTTTTGCAAAAGGGGAGCCGCTGTTCCGTTCACCATTGGGCGCGTCAAGAATGCATATACAAAAGAAACCTGTTGAAAAACCGCCGGAATTCTGGTAAAGTATAGCCAGAATTCCGGCGGAGGTACGTTATGATCGATGTGTGTGATATTGGGGTGATGAAGCCCCTTTTGGAAAGCTACGGCTTCCATTTTTCCAAAGCCAAGGGGCAGAATTTTCTCATTGCTCCCTGGGTGCCGGAGACCATCGCCCGGGAAGCGGGCGTGGACGGCAGCTCCGGGGTACTGGAGATCGGCCCGGGAATCGGCTGCCTGACCCAGCAGCTGTGCATGCTCGCAGGGAAGGTCTGCGCCATAGAACTGGATAGCCAGCTGGAACCTATCCTCCAAATGACCCTGGCGGATTTTTCCAACGTGGAGATCCTATACGGGGACGCCATGAAAATGGATCTTCCCCGGTTGGTAGGGGAAAAATTCTCCGGTCTGCGGCCCATGGCCTGCGCCAATCTGCCCTACTATATCACCACCCCCATTCTCGCCGCTCTGCTGGAAGGGGAGTGCTTCTCCTCGGTGACGGTGATGGTTCAGCGGGAGGTTGCCCAGCGGATCACCGCCAAGCCGGGGACGCCGGAATACGGGGCGTTCTCCATTCTCTGCCAATTCTATGCCCAGCCGGAGGAGCTGTTCCAGGTAGGCCCCCAGTGCTTCCAGCCAAGACCCAAGGTCACATCCTCGGTGGTGAGGCTCACCGTCCGGGAAAAGCGTCCCTGGGACATTCCGGATAAAGATCTGTTCTTCAAGACGGTTCGGGCAAGCTTTAACATGCGCAGGAAAAAGCTAAGCAACGGCCTCGCGTCCTTCTTCCCCTGGCTGGGCAAAGCCGGAGCAGAAGCGGTGATCGAGAAATGCGGCTTTTCTCCCAACGTCCGGGGGGAAACATTGGGCATCCCGGAGTTTGCCGCCCTGGCACGGGCCATCGGAGAGGGGAGAGAATGACATGATCGAATTTCTGTTTCTGGATCTGGACGACACCATTCTGGATTTTCACAAGGCCGAACGGGCAGCGCTGTCCAAAACCCTTCGGAACTTCGGCATTGAACCGACAGACGGAGTGCTGGATCGGTACCATCTGATCAACAAGGCCCACTGGGAGATGCTGGAGCGGGGAGAGCTGACCCGGCCACAGGTGCTCACCGGAAGGTTCCACGCCCTGTTCCGGGAGTTGGGACGGGACGCCGACCCGGAGGCCATTGCTCAGGAATATGAAGGAAACCTGGGCATCGGTCACTGGTTCCTTCCCGGGGCGCAGGAAGCGGTAGCTTCCCTGAGTAAAAAGTACAAGCTTTACCTTGCCAGCAACGGCACCGCCTCGGTGCAGCACAGCCGTCTCACCAGCGCCGGGCTGTACCCTTATTTCCGGGAAATTTTCATTTCCCAAGAGGTGGGCTGTAACAAGCCCTCCAAGGAATACTTCGACGCCTGTTTTTCCAGGATCCCCGGCTTTTGCCCGGAAAGAGCCATGATAGCAGGGGACAGCCTGACCTCCGACATTCAGGGCGGCATCCGGGCAGGGATCTCCACCTGCTGGGTCAATCCCAGCCACAGCCCGGGACGGGCGGATATCGTCCCCGACTATGAAATCGAAAGCCTCTCCCAGCTGGATGGGCTGCTGGAAACCTTATAACCGGATCGGGACGGGGTTCCGGATGATCATGCTGTCCGGGGTCACGGCGCAGTCCATTGCCAGAATATGTACCCCCCGGGCGGATGCTTCCCGAAGGGCCTGGGCGAATTTCGGGTCGGTGGCATCGTTGGGGTGAAAGTACTTCACCGGGGAAAGCTGGATCACAAACAGCACATAAGCGCCGTAGCCTTCTTCCGCCGCCGCCATCAGACCCCTCAGGTGCTTTTCACCCCGGGCGGTGGGCGCGTCCGGGAAGGCGCAGACGCCGTCCGTTTCCAGGGTGACCCCTTTCACTTCCAGGAAACAGTTCCTTCCCTCCAGAGTAAAGGAGAAATCAAACCGGGAGTCCCCGTGGGTGGTCTCCGCCCGGAGGGTCTCCAGCTTTCCCAGTCCGCCATCCCGCAACCATTCCATAGCGGCGGCATTGGGGGCCTGGGCGTCCATGTTGATAATCAGGCTGCCTTTCTCAACGGCGATCAAATCAAACCCGGTCTTTCTGGCCGGGTTTTCGCTTTTCTGGCACCAGACCCTTGCCCCCTCCCGGAGCAGTTCCCGGCACCGCCCGGTATTTTTCACATGGACGGTCTGAACGACCCCATCTATTTCCACATAGGCGATAAATCGGTTGGGCCTGGCAAGAAACCGCCCCGGCACCACTTTCTCATAACGCAAGAAAATTCCCCCTTTTCTTAAAGGATACCAGAAAAGAGGGAAAATGCAAGTGGTTTTAGCGGGTAGCGGTTAGAAGACGAGGGTTACGGCTGTCCACTTACAGCTAGCTGCTAACCGCTACCCGTCCACGCCGGCACCCACCAGCTCCGCGGCGCGGCTTCCCCAGGCTTTGGCGGCGGCGGAATTGGGGGCGCACTGCATCGCGTCCGCCAGAACCTCCACCGACAGGGTATAAACGCCGTCCTCCGTTACCTTGTCCCGGAGGGGGGTGCAGCTCTCAATCAGGTTTCCGGTGGACTTTCCCGGGGCAACCGCCCCCTGCCAGTAGTAGTAGCCGCCGGAGAGAACCCAGCCGGAGCCGTAGACGATCTCATAATCCGTTCCCGGGGCAGGGGACTCCCGGCAAAGATTGCCGTCACCGTCCCGCCAGGTGATGATTACCGCCGCCCGGAAAAACGCGTCCGCGCTGCCGGTGTTGGTGATTGCCACGTTGGTTCGGCGCACCCCGTCAAATTCCTCCTGGATCCGGCTGCCGCTGCCCTCATACCGGAGCCGGTTTTCCTCCGGTGCAAGCTCTGACCCCAGAAGCCAGGCGGTAACCGCCGCAGCCAGAGCGGTCAGCAGCAACGCCGCCGCCAAAATCAGCTGCCGCCGACTCCACCGCCAGGGAGGGGAAAGAACCGGAGGAGTATGGTATTTTCCGTGATACATCGTTTCTGCCTCCCACTGGTTTTATCTACAGTATACCGGGTGGAAGGCAGAGTTTCAATAACTTTTCGTCGTATTATTTCTGGTATTTTTCATATAATTCGTGATATTTCATTATTATTATCCGATTTTCCGCAAAAGCCGCCAGCCTTCGCTGGCCGAAGATCCCGTAGGGCGCGACGGCCCCGAATATCAGTATAACGTGCCTTTAGCAGCCCTTTCCACCCGCTAAGGTGTACTGGATGGTGTTCACCACATCGTTTTCCAGGTAGATGTACAGCATTTCCTCGCCCTTGGTTACGATGCAGGAGCCATAATTGTAGCCGCCGCAACTCAGATTCTCCACGGCGCCGTAGGCGGCCTCTACCTCCTCGGTGGTGGAGCCGATGTGAATGCCTTCGGGGGTGGAAACCTTTTCATCAGCGAACCACGCCCCATAGATCCGCGATTCGCCCTCCGCCTGGGAGACTTCCAGGTAGAAGGAACCGTAGTTATAGGTACGGATGATGTCGGAAGTGGCGCAGCCCGCTGCTTCCGTCATGCCGAAGGAGGCTCCCAGCGCGTCCAGCACCGAATCCGCCGAAGCGTTCATGGTGATTTCCGTACCGTTATAGGTGAAAGAGAGGTGATCCTCTTTCTTTGTCTCAGACTGCTTTTGCGTAGACGCGCATCCGGTAAAGACCAGGATCAGCGCCAGCAGGATACATAGTAATTTCATTTGTTTCATAGCTTATTCTCCTTTTATCAATTTTTATGGAAGCTCTGAATAAATCGGCAAGAACTGGTGGCGAAAGATTTTGTCCCAGATAAAAGTGTAAAAATGGAGGAATCCTGTATGTATTTCCCATTTTTTACACTGCATGGATGGGACAAAAGATCCGCCATCCAGCCGCAGACGATTTGTTCAGAGTTTCCCTATGTAAGATTAGGGAAGCTCTGAATAATGAGGCAAGAGCTGGCAGCGAGAGATTTTGGCTCACCGGAAAGTATGGAAAACGTGGGAATA
>CAZCLX010000023.1:0-18870 GCA_964499615.1 uncultured Oscillospiraceae bacterium | reverse complement strand
TCCTTCATTTCGTTCACCTCTTTCTTATCCGTTAAAGGGCACAATGCCCCCTTTTTTTCAATCGCTCGATTATCATATCACATTCCGTCAGGAAATGCAAGCATTTTTTCGTAATTTTCAAAATGCCCAGTTGCCATTCCGGAAAATGGGGACTGTCTCTCCGTCCTCACAGACGGCATCAATGCTCATGGTGTCGCAGCCGATCATAAAGTCCTCGTGGATCATGGAATCGTTGACGCCCAGGGCGCGGCACTCCTCCAATGTCTTGTTCTGGAAATCCCGGATGCAGTCGGCAAAGCCCATGCCCAGAGCCAGGTGGCAGGCGGCGTTCTCATCAAACAGGGTGTTGTAGAACAGCAGGCCGCTTTCCGCAATGGGGCTGGCCTGAGGCACCAGGGCGCACTCGCCCAGATAGGCGGCTCCCTCATCCATGGCAATCATAGTTTTCAGCAGTTCCTCGCCTTTTTCCGCCTTCACTTCCACTGCCTTGCCACCCTCAAACCGAACAGAGAAGTTTTCAATCAGCTGGCCCCGGTAGGACAGTGGCTTGGTGGCATAGACGACACCTTCCGCCTCGCCCCGCTTAGGGGTGGTGAAGCACTCCTCGGTGGGGATGTTGGGGTTAAAGAAGATACCCTGGAGGCTCGTTTCTCCGCCGCCGGCAAAGCAGCCCTCGGGAATCATGCCGACGGTCAAATCGGTGCCGTTCTGGGCGGTATAGTGGAGGGAGCGGATATGCAGACTGTTCAGATAGTCGCAGCGCTTCTGGAGATCCGCGTTGTGCGCTTCCCAGGCCGCCACCGGATCTTCCGTCACCCGGGAGGTAGAGAGAATGGCTTCCCACAGCTTCTCCACGGCGACGGAGGCACGCATTCCGGGGAACACTTTCTTCGCCCAGGCAACGCCAGGCACAGCGGCAATGCACCACTGCTCCTTGTTTTCCCGCTGGTCATGGTAGGGCTTCAAAATGGGATAGGAAAGCCGTCTTGCCTTGGAAACCTTTTCCATATTGATGCCCTTAAGGCCGTCAGGGTCTTCCGAAACCAGATGAATTCGGGCAGGAATCACGTCACAGTAGTACTGCTGCCGGGCCTTCTCCCACTCTTTCACGGTTCCCAGCGTCTTTACGGTCTGATAGCGGTAGTGGATTTTTGCCAAGGGCTGGTAATTCCACTGGACGGTAACCTGCTTGGCCTTCGCCTTGTAGGCTTCCTCCACCACCATCTGTACAAATTCCGGCTGATCCAGATCCGCGTAAACGGTGACCTCCTGGCCCTTCTGGACATTGACGCCGCAGCGGACAATCAAGCGGGCATACTCCCGCAGTACGGTTTTCTTCATCTCGTGTTATCTCCTTTTTTTGATTTTTCCTATATTACCAGATTTTACCAAAAAGGTCAATGATTGTTGCATTGTTTTTGCAATTCGTTTATAATATACTGAAATAAGCGTATGGGAAGCAATCCCAGGAGGAATGAATCATGCTTTCAAAAGAGGAATTTCAAAAATTTTTGTCCGGCGGCGCTCGGATTCTGGATGGGGCAACCGGCTCGAACCTCCGGGCAGCAGGAATGCCGAATGGGTGCTGCACCGAGCAGTGGGTTCTGGAAAATCCGGAGCCACTGGTGCTTCTTCAGCGGGGATATGCCCAGGCAGGAACGGAAATCCTGTACGCTCCCACCTTTCAGGCACAGCCCATTGCTCTGAAAGCTGTTGGACTGGAACGCCAAACGGAAAAAATCAATGAGGCACTGGTTGCCCTGTCCCGGTCTGCCGCGCCAGGCTGTCTCATTGCCGGGGACATTACCACGCTTGCAGCCTTCTGTGACAGTTGGAAACCGGACTGCTTCGATCTTCTGGTAGAAAATTATCGCCGTCAGATCCGGGGGCTGATAGACGGCGGGGTGGATCTTTTGGTAGGAGAAACTTTGCTATACCCCCAGGAGGCAGACGCCATTCTCACTGCTGCGGAGCTGGAAGGCGCGGAAGCGGTTATGTACAGCTTTACCATGCAGCCTGACGGCTCCCTGTTTTCCGGATCTGACGCCGGTTTGGTTCTCAATGGACTGGAGCACGCGGGAGCATGCGCTGTTGGATTTAACTGTGTAGCAGCAGACGAATGGACACCTGCATTGGTTTCCAAACTCCGCAGGTACACGAAGCTTCCCCTGATCTGCAAACCAAACGCAGGAAATCCAACAATCAACGACCAGGGAATTGCGGAATACCCTATGGGTTCTGATGTCTTTGCCAATATTCTCTCCCGGTGCCGGGAGATGGGTGCTTCCCTTTTGGGCGGCTGCTGCGGAACAACTCCGGAATATATTCGGAAAATAGCGGGCACTATCCAATAATTTCCCTTGCAGATATCTGAGTAAAATGATATACTATGTCTGCTATGGAAAAAAGAATACATTATTATGTCAGTCCTAAAAACGCACTGGCATGGCTGATGGCCCTCTGCATGGTCGGCTCGGCAGTGGCCCGCATTGTGATTTTCGGTGAGAAAGGCACCGAATCTTCACTGGTAATGTGGAGCCAAATCATTCTGCCAACTATAGCTGCCTTGCTGTATGCGGCTATCACCTTCCTGGACGGAACCGAGCGATTCTATCGGACTGCCGTCCCTGTATGGTTCGTTGCCGCTTACTCCGGCATCCGCATTTCCTGCAATGTTACCTATCGTCCCCTTGTATGGCTGTGCTGGATTGCCCTGATCTTTTTCGCTTTCCTCTACACAGATCTGGTCACCGGTTCCCGGTGGAAAGGCATTTGGCTTTTGTTACCTTTGGAACTGCTGCCTGTCGCTGCCATGCTGTCCTTTTACCGGGTAGATCTTCTCTCCTGCACCTGGGCAGGGCTGCTGCCCATTCTTCCGGATCTGATTATGCTCATCGGTGCGGCAGTCCTGGTGTTTGCCATCCGCATTCATCCACTTGGGGAGTATCATCCCACCTGGGGTGATCGGTCAGACGGACGCCGGATCCGCTCCCTGGATCCCATGAATCAGATTTCTCCCTATATCATGGTAAATCGGAATGAGTCCTCCAACCTGTTCACCGATTCCTTCGAAGTCACGAACGTGGACCGCTATATCCGTCAGAAGCGGCGGGAAGGCATGGTGAGCTTCGGAATCATGCACGTATTGCTGGCATGCTACTGCCGCTCCGTTGCCAAGTATCCCGGGCTGAACCGGTTCCTTTCCGGTCAAAAGGTCTATTCCCGTGGGGAAGATATCCAGTTTTGCCTCACTGTGAAAAAAGAAATGGCCGCTAACGCCCCCGAAACGGTGATTAAGGTTCACCTTTCCCCAAGAGATACGGCGGAAGATGTATACCGGAAGGTAAACGCGGAAGTGGAAAAAGCAAAGAACGCGCCTCTGGATTCCGCTTTCGACAGCACCGCCTATCTTCTTACACTGATCCCTGGCGTATTTCTTAAATTCACGGTTTGGCTTCTGAAAACTGCGGATTATTTCGGTCTGCTTCCTAAATTTCTGCTGGAGGTCAGCCCGTTCCATGGCAGCGTATTCCTTACCTCTATGGGTTCTCTGGGAATTCCGCCGATTTATCACCACCTATATGATTTTGGTAATCTGCCGGTATTCGGCGCCTTCGGCTGTAAACGGAAAACCTTGGAGGTGCTGGAAGACGGTACTGTGGTTCAGCGGAAATATATTGACTTTAATTTCACCACTGACGAGCGAATCGTAGACGGATATTATTATGCCACATTCTTTAAATATTTCCGCCGTATTTTCCTGCACCCCGATACTCTGGACCGCCCGCCGGAGGAAGTGGTGAGCGACATTGCCTAATATGCGCCAAGAAGGGATCCTTGCGCTGGTATCCCAGGAATATCCGTGGAAAAATCGATTTTCCTATCTGGAAACCATAGATTCCACCAACAACCGGCTGAAGGACTTAGCAAGAAAAGGCGCTCCCCACGGAATCGCACTCTGTGCCGAGCAGCAAACCGGTGGAAGAGGCCGACTGGGGCGATGCTTTCTATCCCCTTCCGGCGTGGGGATCTATCTAAGCATTTTGCTGCGCCCGGCATGCCGGCCGGAAGCGCTGATGCACCTGACCTGCGCCACAGCGGAATATATGTGCGATGCTCTGGAAAACGCCGCCGGTTTCCGCCCAGAGATCAAATGGGCAAATGATCTTGTCTATCACAAGCGGAAGCTGTGCGGAATTCTCACGGAGCTTGGGCTGCGGGAAGATGGAAGCGTGGACTACGCCGTAATCGGCATTGGCGTGAACTGCTGCCAAAGCGCGAATGACTTTCCTCCGGAATTGCGGGATACCGCCGCCTCCATTGCCATGGTCACAGGAAAGCAGCCTACCCGGGAACGGATTGCCGCCGCTATGCTGGATGCGCTGCATCAGATGGATTCCGAAATGCTTTCCTCCCAGAATGCTATTATGGCCCGATACCGCCGGGACTGCGTCACCATTGGACAAGAGGTTTCTCTTGTGAAAGGCGACACGCTTCGCCATGGGAAAGCTCTGGATGTACGTGACGACGGTGCTCTCATTGTGGAGTTTTCCTCAGGCAGTCAGGAAGCAGTTAGCTCCGGGGAAGTCAGTGTCCGAGGTATGTACGGATATGTTTAAGGATTTCCAATTTAGGGATTGCTTTTTTTCCAAGGATTGGTTATACTATGTGTATTGCAGAAACAAAGAAAAAATGGAGGTATCCCAATGAAAACTTTTGAAATCATCGTCAAGCTGACGACTGCTCTGGCTGCCATCGCCGGTGCCATCTATGTGGTCGCCACCTATGGTGACAAAATTGTCGCCTGGGCCAAGAGCCTTGTTTCTCGCTGCCCCTGCCAGTGCGGTACTCAGGAAGCTCCCGCAGAAGAGGCTCCTGTAGAGGAAACCGCCTCTGCTGAGGAAGCTCCCGCCGCTGAAGATGCGACCGTGGAAGCACCCGCAGAGGAAGCCTCCGCCGAAGAAGTTCCCGTGGAAGAGGCTCCCGCGGAAGAAATCCCCGTCGTTGACGAAGCTGCCCCCGTCGCCGACGAAAGCGATTTTGTTGGCTGATTGATCTTTAAAGAGTCCGGGCCTTCTCAGGTACCGGACTCTTTCTTTCCCAGAATTCGTGATTCTCCACAGTTGCGCCGGAGATAAATACGTGGTATAATAACCGTAAGACAGTTATGCTATCACCAAAGCAAGACTGTACAAGCGAAAGGAGCGTTGCCCTGTGATCATTGTCCTGAATTACAAAGGCTACGAGGGCATCATTGACCGCTCCGACTTGCGGCAAAGTTACTGGGGATATGTGCGCGGTCTTCCCGGACGTCCTGAGTTTTGCGGCGCCACACCCCAAGAGGTGATCGACGACTTCCGGGACTGCGTCGATTTCCACACAGCAAGATTAGAAAAGAAAAAGCATTCATACGAATATTCAATAAAAACGTACTGTGATACTGATATTCAATAAAAAAGTGAAATCCAAAGGATTGAACATTTTTATTGAATATCAGTATAAATGATCGGGGATGGCATTGTTCCATCTCCGATCATTTATATTATAATACCGCTTCGGAGGTGATTTGCATAACCTCCCGCTGATACTGGGCAATGCCTTTGGATAGAACCTCCATAGCCCGTCCCAAATCCTCCCGATTCAGTACGTAGGCGATCCGAACCTCATTGATTCCCTTGCCCGGCGTTTCGTAGAAGGGCGCACCGGGGGCAAACATCACGGTGTCCCCCCGATCCTCAAACTCCTCCAGCAGCCATTTCTGGAACCGGTCAGAATCATCCACAGGAAGGCTTGCCATCACGTAAAACGCTCCCATCGGCTCCTCTACCACTACGCCGGGAATCTTCCGAAGGCCGGAGATCACCGTGTCCCGGCGGATCCGGTACTCCTCCTTGCTTTTCCGAAAGAATTCCGGATCGACGGAATAGAGGGCCTCCGCACCGACCTGATCGATGGTGGCAACGGAAAGCCGGGACTGACAGAATTTCAAAATTGCCTGCTGAAGCTCCTTGTTTTTCGTCACAACGCAGCCCACCCGGGCACCGCAGGCGGAAAACCGCTTAGATACTGAGTCCACAAGCACCAGGTTTTCCCAAATATCATGGAAGGATGCCATAGTGGGGACGCCGAATTTTTCATCATAGCAGAACTCCCGGTACACTTCGTCGCAGATCAGGAACAGGTCATGGGTCTTTGCAATGTCCGCGATCATCCGCATTTCCCTCCGATCCAGCACAACGCCAGTGGGATTGCCGGGGTTCGTGATCAGGATAGCACGGGTGTTCTTGGTGATCAGGCTCTCGATTCGTTCCCGCTGGGCATACCGATAGCCCTCCCAGGGATTGGTGGGTAGCGCCCGAATAACCCCTCCGGCAGCGTGAACAAAGGTGGTGTAATTTGGATAATAGGGTTCTGGAATGATCACCTCCGTATAGGGGTCCAGAATGCTCAGGCAGGTGAGAAGCAGCGCTTCACTGCCGCCGGTGGTAATCAGTACATCGGAAGGCTCAAGCTCCACATTAAGCCTGCGGTAATACCTCCGCACGGCGTCGATAAGCCCGGGATTTCCTGGGGAAGCATCATAGGCAAGGGTCGTCTGGTCAAATCCCCGAATTGCCTCAAAAAAAGCAGGCGGCGTGGGAAGATCCGGCTGACCGATATTGAGATGATAAATTTTCTTTCCCTGCCTCTCCGCCGCCACAGCCAGGGGATGAAATTTCCGCATTGGGGATGGCTCACAGCGATTGGCGTTGATGGAAATCTGCATAATGTACTCCTGTCCGGCATTCCTGGCATGGTTGTCAGGGATGCCTCTCTTTATATGATTTTACGATACCGCCCAGCTCCGGGCTGAGCACGGCAAGGGATATCAAATTAGGGATTGCCATAAGACCGTTTACCGTCTCCGACAAAAGCCACACGGTTTCCGTCTTCATAACGGATGCCAGCAAAATGGCTGCCGTCTGGATCAGGGAGATCCACCGGAAGGCTCGGGCGCCAAACAGATATTCGCCGCACCTTGCCCCGTACAGCCCCCAGCCCAAGATCGTGGCAAAGGCAAAGCAGCAGAGGAACGCTGCCAGGGCCGCACTCACCCAGTCTCCATAGACAGAGGAAAAGGCGGCGGTAGTGAGCTTTCCCCCTTCGTCTCTGCCATAAGGAATCGCCACACCGCTGGCAAGAATCGCCAGAGCGGTCATGGTGCAAATGACAATGGTATCCAGGAACACCTCGATAATACCCATTAGCCCCTGTTCCCCGGGGTTGTCTACCTGAGCGGATGCATGGGCAATAGATGCGGTTCCCATGCCCGCCTCGTTGGTAAATACGCCCCGGGAGCACCCCACGCTGAGGGCGCGGAAGGAGGATCCGAGAATCCCCCCGGTGACCGCTTTTGGGGAAATGGCTCCCTGGAAGATGGTCAGGAACGCTGCCGGAACCGCCTCTGCCCGGCGAATCAGAAGAAACGCGCACAGCAGAATGTACCCAGCGGAGGCAAAAGGAATCAGCTTTTCCGCCGCTCTGCCGATTCTTGCCGCCCCACCCAGAAGGGTCATTCCGACTGTCAGAGCAAGAAGGGCGCCAATCAGCAGATTTCCCTTCTGGCTTTCCTGCCCGCCGAACCGGGTAGCTACGGAATTGACCCCGGTAATTACCGCGTTGACCTGGGCCGCGTTTCCCACGCCCAGGGATGCCAGCAGCCCGAAGACACAGTAGACAACCGCCAGAGGCTTCCACTTTTCCCCCATTCCCCGGGAAATGGTGTACATAGGGCCACCCACATACTCGCTTCCCCGGCGGACACGGTAGCGCACAGCCAGCGCTGCTTCCGAAAATTTTGTTGCCATTCCGATGATACCGCAGATCCACATCCAGAAAATCGCCCCGGGGCCGCCAAGGCAGATCGCTCCCGCTACGCCGATCAGGTTTCCAGTTCCCACCGTCGCCGCCAGGGCGGTGCACAGCGCCTGGAACTGAGAAACTCCTTCCTGCTTTCCGCCGCCCCGCAGCATTTCAAAAAACTTCCGGATTGCCCGGGGAAACAGGGTGAGTTGGGAGAAACCGGTTATCCACGTGAGGTAAATTCCCACCCCCAGGATCAGAACCAGCCCTGGGATACCCCAAACCGTGCTGTGGACCGCAATCAGTATCCTGTGCATACATACCTCCTAGAATATCATTTTTTCCGTCAATAGGCAAGTAGAAATTCATCAAAAACACAAAAGACAGCCCCCAAACATGGGACTGTCTTTCGTAATACTATTTTTTGATAAAATGGTTTCATTATCAAAAAGACATTGCCTTGCGGCGCTGTCATTTTTGGTATTTTCGGAATAGGAAATACCAAAAATTCGTCTCATTATGATCTTCATATCAAAATATTCAATCCATCGGATTTAACATTTTGATTGAATATTATTATAAAAACCATTTTCTACGCCCAGGTTTTCCAAATCTCCGGGCAATAGCCAACGGTTGCCTGTTTGCCGTTGCGGACGATAGGTGTTTTCAAAAGGCTCTGATCCTCAAAGACCTTATCCTCCTTTGCGGCGGCATCCGACATGTAGCGCATATTAGTGATCTCCTGGGACTTCCCTTCCCAATCGATGAGGTTGTCCACCCCGCCAACCGCCCGGAGGACACTGTTAAATTCCCGTCCGGAGAGTCCGTAGCGAACGATATCGATGGACTGGAATGGAATCCGGCGCTCCTTGAAGTAGCGCTCCGCTTTCTTGGTATTGAAGCACTTGCTTTTTCCAAAAATCTGTATGTTCAATAGACTACCTCCATCAGGCAAAGTCCTTGAGCCGGGGCAAGGAATCCCGCCTCCTGGCGCTGGGCGCCAAACAGTGCCGGAATGCTCTCCACCGATCGCTCCCCCCTGCCCACTTCGATTAGGGTTCCCGCCAGAATCCGCATCATGTTGTATAAAAACCCATCCGCAGTGACAGTAATCCGAATTTCCTCCCCTACACGCTCCAGACGCAGGGAATAAATGTCCCGAACCGTAGACTTTTTCATTCTGCTGTTGGTACAAAAGGCGGCAAAATCGTGGCTTCCCAGCAGCAGCTCCCCTGCCGCCTCCATTTGGGCCGCATCCAGCGGTTCCGGGAACCGGGCGACATACCGTCGCTGAAAGACGCAGGGCGCATTGCTGTTCCAAATCCGGTAGCAGTAGGTCTTCTCAACCGCGCTGTGCCGGGCGTGGAACCGCTCCGGAACCTCCATACAGGAGATTATGCCAATGTCCTCAGGAAGATACCGGCGAAGCTCCAAAAGGATTTTCTCAGCGGGAATGCTGCTTGACGTGTAAAAATTCGCCACCTGGCAAGACGCGTGGACACCGGCATCCGTGCGTCCGCTTCCGATGAGGGAAACCGTCTCTCCCAGAATCTTTTGGAGAGTATCTTCCAGTTTTCCCTGGATGGTATCGCCACGACCGGGAAGACGCTGCCAGCCCCGGTAACGGGTACCGTCATAACAAATATTAAGCCGCAAATTCCGCATCCTTTTCCATCTCCTTCCGCGCCTCCGCCTCGGTATCTGCCGAAAATAGGAAGCGTCCCGTCAAATCATAAACTTGCACGTGTCCCTGAACGTACCGCATGGAATACATAGCCATCGCTCCCTTTCTTTTGATAGCTACAGTATACCATGCGGTAAGTCCCATAATTAGGACTTATTCAAAGCGTTCTCCATCCAGTCGGATAGATTCTCCCGGATTTCACTCCGATTGATTTCGTTGAACAGCTCATGGCGGCACAGGGGATAGATTCGTTCGGCAACATTTTTTACGCCAGCCTTCCGGAATTCTTCAGCCGCCCGACGGACGCCGGTTCCGTAGTTACCCACGGGATCGTCCCCTCCGGCGATAAACAATACCGGGGTCTCCTGGTTCATGGCAGCCAGGTTCTTTGGATCTTCAACATACCGGATCCCCACCAGAAGTTCCCGGAGAAGTCCTGCCGTGGCGGTAAAGCCGCACATTGGATCGGCAATATACGCGTCCACGGTTTTCGCGTCCCGGGTCAGCCAGTCAAATGCCGTCCTGGGGCGCTCCACCCGCTTATTGTAGCTGCCGAACACCAGGTTTTCCAGGAAGGGGCTGGGCTTCGTCTCGCCGGATGCTTTGCACACCCCCTGGCACAGGGCAATGGCCGCTGGAAGCATGGCTCTGGGCTGCCACCCGGTTCCGCAGATCACGGCAGCGGAAATGCCGCTGTCGGGATGCTTGCAGAGAATGGTTCGCGCCATAAAGGAGCCCATGGAGTGGCCAAGAAGCACATAGGGAAGCTCCGGAAATTCCTGATGGGTCCGGGCCAGGAGGCCATAACTGTCCTCCACCGCTGTAAACCAGCCGCCGTGGAAGTAGCCCTGGATTCCATCCCCATTCACCGACTCCCCGTGTCCCATGTGATCCTCGGCAACCACCAGATACCCCAGAGAATTCAGGTACTCTGCCAGCTCGTCATAGCGCCGGACATACTCGGCAATCCCATGGATGATCTGCACGATTCCCCGGGGCTGTCCCTCCGGGAACCAGCGGCAGACGTGGATCCTGCCTGCCCCCAAGGAATCTACAAAAGAATCCGTCTGTGTCATTTCAGTCCACCACTTCGTAGCCGGCTTCCACGATTGCTTTTTTCAGATCCTCCAGCTTGGCGTCTCCGGTAACGGTTACATTCTTAGCCGCCAGATCCACCACCGCTCCGGTGCAGCCAGGCACAGCGGAACATGCTTTCTCCACATGCATCTTGCAGTGATTGCACATCATACCTTCTACTTTGATCACGGTTTCCATTTGTTTTTCCTCCTTGACGGTAATTTCCACCGGGCTGGCCTTCTGAGGCTGTCCGGAAATGGGCTTCGGATGGTATAGCCGCAGCCGCAGGGCGTTTGTCACTACAAACACGGAGCTGAGACTCATGGCGGCAGCTCCCAGCATGGGGCTGAGGCTTAGACCAAAGGGAATAAACAGAACGCCAGCCGCTACCGGGATACCAAGGGTGTTATAGAAAAATGCCCAGAACAGGTTCTGCCGAATATTGCGTATCGTGGCGCGGCTGAGGCCCACGGCGCTGCTCACCGAGATAAGGGAACCGTTCATCAGCACCACGTCCGCCGATTCAATAGCAATATCCGTACCTGCGCCAATTGCCATGCCCACATCGGCGGTGACAAGGGCGGGAGCGTCGTTGATGCCGTCGCCTACCATCAGCACCCGGTGTCCCTCCTGCTGGAGGGAACGGACGGCACCGGCTTTATCTGTGGGCAGGACGTCGGCAATTACGTGGGAGATCCCTGCTTTTTCGGCAATGGCCTTCGCCGTTCCTGCGTTGTCACCAGTCAGCATCACCACGTCCAGCTTCATTTCGCGCATGGCCGCTACTGCCTGACTGGAATCCTGCTTTAAAACATCCGCCGCTGCCACAGCGCCCAGATACTCCCCATCCTCTCCAGCGAAATACAGGGGTGTCTTCCCCTCCTGGGCAAGGTGGGAAAGATCCGGAAGATTTACATGAAGCTTTTCCATCAGGCGGCGGTTGCCGCCGTAGTAACGTTTGCCTTCCACTGTTGCCGCCACGCCCTGGCCAGGCAGGGTTTCAAAGCCTTCCGGCTGGGGATATGGGGCACTGCCCATCGCTTTCAAAATTGCCTTGGCGAAGGGATGCTCCGAACGGCTTTCCAGGCTGGCGGCAACCGCCATCAGGCGATCCTTTCCGCATTTTCCAGGATAAATATCCGTCACTTCCGGCTTCCCCGTGGTCAGTGTGCCGGTTTTATCCAAAACAACGGTATCCACACGGTGGAGGTTTTCCAGTGCCTCCGCGTTTTTAAACAGCACGCCCATCTGCGCACCCCGGCCCGTGCCTACCATAATCGCCACCGGAGTGGCAAGCCCCAGAGCGCAGGGGCAGGAAATCACCAGAACGGAAATGGCATTGGTCAGGCTGAATTCCAGGCCGTAGCCGGCTGCCATCCAAGCAAGGAAGGTTACCAGGGCAATGCCCATCACCACCGGCACGAATACCCCGGCGATCTTATCCGCCAGCCGGGCGATGGGAGCCTTGGAGCCACCGGCTTCCTCCACCATACGGATCACCTGTGCCAGGGTGGTGTCCTCCCCTACCTTATCCGCCCGGAATTCCAGATAGCCCTCCCGATTGACGGTTGCCGCCGCCACCGTGTCCCCCGGCTGCTTCTCCACAGGAACGCTTTCTCCCGTCAGGGCGCTCTGATCCACAGAGCCACGCCCGGAAAGAACCGTTCCATCCACAGGAATGCTTCCGCCGGAGCGGACGATCACCACGTCGCCGGGCACCACCTGCTCCACGGAAACCGTCAGTTCCTGTCCATCCCGGCGAACAGTCGCCGTCTTGGGGGACAAGTCCATCAGTGCCCGGATAGCATCACCGGTTTTACCCTTCGCCCGGGTCTCCAGGAATTTTCCAAGGGTGATCAGTGTCAGGATGGTGGCGGCGGATTCAAAATACAGATTTTCGCTGTAGTGCTTTACTACATCCCACTGACCGTGGCCCATGGCCCAGCCCATCCGGAACAGGGCCGCAACACCGTAACACAGTGCCGCTAGGGATCCCACAGCAATCAGAGAATCCATGTTGGGACTGCGGTGCCACAGTGCCTTCAGTCCCCGGGAATAGTAGGACCGGTTTAAGTAGACAACCGGGAGGGTGAGGAAAAATTGCAGCAGCGCCGCCGTCATAGCGTTCTCTACCCCATGATACCACATGGGCACAGGAAGCCCCAACATATGGCCCATGGTGAAGTACATTAGTACCACAAGGAAGATCGCCGAACCGATGATTCGCTTTTTCATTTCCGCCAGTGCGTTATCTGCCGGAGTGGTTTCCTTCTTTTCCGCCCCGGGAAGGGCCGCCTGGTAGCCAGCCTCCTGGACGGCCTTCATTACGGCGGCGCACACATCCCCCTCTGACTCCACCATCATAGAGCCAGCCAGGAGGTTTACCTCCGCCGTTGTGACCCCAGGCACCTTCCTTGTCACCCGCTCCACCGTGGCGGAGCAGGCAGCGCAGGTCATGCCCGTAACTGTATATTTCTGCTTCAACTTTCAGCACCTGCCTTATTACATTATCCGCGAAAAGCATAGGGATGTCAACCGTTTTCTAGTTGACACATCCCCTTCTATATGATATTATTTTATCAATTCCTTTTAAAAAAACAAGTACGCACTATTTTGTGCAATACTACCCATTATGATACCGTATTAGGGAGGAGTCGCTTATGGCAGAAAAATATTGTCCCGTGGAAGCAACGCTGGATCTGATCGGTGGCAAATACAAGGCGTTGATTCTCTGGCATCTGGCGGAAGAGCCGCTCCGTTTTTCCGCGCTGCACCGCGCTGTGTCCAGCGCAACCCCAAAAATGCTTACCCAGCAGCTGCGGGAACTGGAATCAAACGGGCTGATTCATCGGGAAGTATTCCCGGTTGTCCCACCAAAGGTGGAATATTCCCTGTCGGATGTGGGAAAAAGTCTTGTTCCCCTGCTCACCGCCATGCGGGACTGGGGCGCGGAGTACCTGCGGGGACAAAATCTGGAGCCAAACTGTTTTATGATGCACAGCGATCTTATCTGCGCCTGCGGATTGGAAGGGAAGAAATAGGAATATGAGAATTAAGATTATCTCTGACAGCACTTGTGACCTGTCCCCCGAATTGATCGCCCGTTACGACATTGGGATTGTACCGCTGATCGTGGTGAAAAACGGGGAAGAATTCGTAGATGGAGTCACCATCAGCCCAAAAGACATTTTTGCCCACGTTGCCGCAGGCGGTAACCTCTGCACCACTGCCGCCAGAAGTGTGGCGGTCTATCAGGAAATGTTTTCCACGTACGCGCACCAGTATGACGGCATACTCCATGTAAACATCAGCTCCGATTTTTCTTCCAGCTTCCAAAACGCCTGCATTGCCGCTGAGGGCTTTGATAACGTTCGGGTGGTGGATTCCCGGAACCTGTCCACCGGTCAGGGCCTCGTGGTGCTGAAAGCCTGGGAACTGGCACAGACTGCAAAGAGCCTGGATGAGTTGAAGAACGCGCTGGATGAATTTACCGGACGGGTAGAAGCCAGCTTCGTTCTGGATCGCCTGGACTACATGGTAAAGGGTGGCCGCTGCTCCGGCGCTGCCGCTCTGGGCGCCAACCTTCTCAATCTAAAGCCCTGCATCGAAGTGAAGGACGGCAAAATGTCTGTGGTCAAGAAATATCGCGGAAAATATGACCGCTGCCTATATAACTACGTCAAGGACCGCCTGAGCCATCGGGACGACCTGGATAGTGGCACCCTGTTTATCACCCACACCCCGGTATCTGATGTCTGCATGGAGGCGGTGCGGGATGCCGTCCGCGCCAGCGCCTCTTTTGACAACATCTACGAAACCGACGCAGGCTGCACCGTTTCCTGCCACTGCGGCCCCGGCACCCTGGGCGTGCTGTTTGTTCGAAACCGGTAAATTATCCTCTCTTCCCCTTGCATTCCGGGGAAAATATGGTATACTGAGCGGAGATTCTTCTCAGGCGGTGACGCTATGGACTATAATTTGCTTCTGGATCTGGCAACGGATATGGGCTACGAGCTGGCTATGTCCGGCGCGGAAACCTTCCGGGTGGAGGAAAGCATCCAGCGGATTCTAAAAAGCTACGGGGTCGACGCAGAGGTTTTCGCCATTCCCAACTATCTGGTAGTCAGCATTGTTACGGAAACCGGCAAGCCCATCACCCGGATGCGCCGTATCGGCTTCCACGGAAACGACCTCACCGCAGTGGAGCGGCTCAACGGCCTGAGCCGCTCCATCTGCTGTGAGCATCCCACTCCCGAGGAAGCCATGGAGCGTCTGGAGCAGGTTCGCAAAACCCAGCCCCAATATTCCCCGGCAGTATTTCTTCTGGGTCATTTCCTTGGGGCTTTCGGTTACGGAATCCTCTTTGGCTGCGGCTGGATCGATGCCCTCTGCTCCGGCCTTTGCGGCGTTCTGATCGGTCTTGTCAACCGGCAAATGAACCGGCTGAAAGTCAATCCCTTTTTCAGCACCCTGATCGCGGCGTTTCTCATGTCCCTCTCCGCCTACGCCATAACCAATTTGCACATCGTCTCCCGCCCAGACGCGGTAATCATTGGCGCACTTATGATCCTGGTTCCCGGGCTGCTGTTCACCAACGCCATGCGGGATATTATTTTTGGAGACACGAACTCCGGCACTAACCGGATCGTTCAGGTGCTGCTGATCGCCGCCGCCATCGCTTTGGGAACTGCTGTGGCGTGGAACATCACCACGGTGCTATGGAAGGAACCTGTGGGGCTTCCCTCCTATCAGCATAGCTTTTTCGTGCTGTGCATCGCCACCTTCATCGGTTGCATGGGCTTTTCCATCCAGTTTAATATTCACGGCCCCGGCGGGCTTCTGTGCAATCTGGGCGGGGTGATCGCCTGGGCGGTGTATTACCTGAGCATTCAATGGGGCGCTTCGGAAATCATCGGCTATTTTCTTGCTGCGGTTTTCTCTGCCGCCTACTCTGAAATCATGGCTCGGATTCGAAAATATCCCGCCATTTCCTATCTGGTTGTCTCTATCTTCCCCCTGATCCCAGGAGCGGGGGTCTACTACACCATGAATTACGCGGTTCGAGGAGAAACGGAAGCTTTTGCCACTCAGGGAATGTTCACCGCCGCCATTGCTGGTGTCATAGCTGTCGGGATCCTGCTGGTCTCCACCTCGGTGCGAATTTACGCCACCTGGCAGCAACAAAAACGGGAAAAACATATGTAATTGGGTTGTAAAAACACATATCAAAGGCTAACCTGGTATAAAAGAAAGCATTTTATCCCAGGTTAGCCTTATTCTGCGGTAACTACCGCCCTATCCGAAATGTCGGAATACCCTATGTCCGAAGAATCCTCTCGGCGAAAAAGATGGTATCCTCCACAAAATCGAAGCAATATACTGGATCCCAATCATCCGCATCTGCTGAATCCCGCGTTCATTATCCACATATATACGGTTACTGACCACCGGAACAGATCCGGGCGTATTTTCCCCAGTAGCTGCCGAAGCTGAAACATTGGCAGCAGCTGAAAAGTAATAAAGCTTCAAAGCGCTGACTAGGCCTTGTTTGAAAAATGTCAACACGCCAAAAGGGAGACCTTTTTTCGTGTCAGGGTATGATCTTCATAGAAAATTGAATATCAGTATTATACGCGACCGCTGTCCGCGGCGATCAGACGCTTCATCGCCTCGACGCCGACGCGGATCGCGCCGGAGGTGTCCTCGGTCATGGGCATTTCCAGGCCGGCTTTCTCCCGCTCCTGGTTCCACACCACGTGGAAGCAGCTTCCGCACCGGACGCCCAAGGCGGCGGCTACAACAAACAGAGCAGCGGACTCCATTTCGCTTGCCTTGACACCCAACCGCTTCCAGCTCTCCCATTTTTGCAGCAGCTCATAGTACACCGGGGATTTATCCGGGCTATGCTGCCCATAGAAGGAGTCCTTGCACTGAACAACGCCGGTATGGGTACGGTAACCCAGGTCAACGGAAGCGTCCCGCAAGGCAGTCGTTACATCAAAGTCGGCAACCGCCGGGAATTCCAGGGGGGCATATTCCAGAGAGGTATGCTCGAATCGGATCGCGCCTGTGGCGACCACGATGTCCCCAGGCTGCACATCCATGGCGATGCCGCCGCAGGTGCCCACCCGGATGAAAGTATCCGAACCGATGGCGGCAAGCTCCTCCATAGCAATTGACGCGGAAGGGCCGCCAATGCCGGTGGAGCAGACGGATACCTTCTCTCCCAGGAGGGTGCCGGTGTAAATGTTATACTCCCGATTCATGCCAATATGGACAGGATGATCAAAGAAGGCGGCAATGGCTTCGCACCGCCCGGGATCCCCAGGGAGGAAAACGTATCTGCCCACGTCACCGGGGACGCAGTGAATATGGTATTGATGACCGGTATCTTGCATAAAGGATCTCCCCTTTTTCTTGAGATTTTTATTGATTATAACACATATTTCCATGGTTTGCAAGAGGCAGACAAAAGATCCGCTGTCCAGCCGAGGTCGAATTGTTCAGAGGTTCCCTAGAACAGGGAAAGCTGGCTGGCCTCTGGCAGCTTGCCGAACGCGCCGGCTTCTTTCAGCATCTGAATATGGGTCTTGGAGACCTTGGGGCAAGCGGCTGCCACCTCTTCCACAGACAGGAAACGCTTTCCTTCCCTGCCCCGGACAAGATCCAGAGCCGCGTTTTCTCCCAGCCCGGAGATGGCCACAAAGGGTGGACGGAGCGCTCCATCCTCTATCACAAAGTGGGTAGCGTCGCTCTTATACAGATCGATTGGAAGAAAATCAAAGCCCCGAAGGTAGTATTCATACGCCACCTCCAATGTAGTGAGCAGATCCTCGTCCTTGTCCGTGGCGTTTTCGTTGCCGTCGATGGTTTTGATATTTGCCACCACGGAATCCATGCCCTGAGTCATCAGCGCCACGTCAAACCCGCCCTTCTGGCTCCGCCGGTAGAAATAGGCGGCATAGAACGCCAGGGGATAATAGACCTTGAACCAGGCGATCCGGAACGCCATCATGACGTAGGCCACCGCGTGGGCTTTCGGGAACAGGTACTTGACTTTCTTGCAGGAACCGATATACCAATCCGGCACCCCCGCGGCAATCATTTCCTCCTCCGCTCCTTCCGGCAGTCCCCTGCCCTTACGGACGGACTCCATGATCTTAAAGGAGCGCTTTTCCGGCATGCCACGGGAGATCAGATAAAGCATAATATCGTCCCGGCAGCCGATGGTGGAGTCCACCGTGGCGGTTTTGGAGGTGATCAGATCCCGGGCGTTGCCCAGCCACACGTCGGTGCCGTGGGTATAGCCGGAGATCCGCACCAGGAAATCAAACTTGGTGGGCATGGTGTCCAGCAGCACTCCTCGGGTAAATCGGGTGTTGAATTCCGGCACAGCTACAGCCCCAGTTGGGCCGAGAATCGGATCGTCCTCGTAGCCCAGCACCTTGGAGGAGGTAAAAATGGACATGGTCTTCTTATCGTCCAGGGGGATGGTTTTCGCGTCCACCCCGGTCAGATCCTCCATCATCCGGATCATAGTGGGATCATCATGACCCAGCATATCCAGCTTCAGAAGGTTTTCTTCCATGGAGTGGTACTCAAAATGGGTGGTGATCTGGTCGGCGTTGGGATCGTCCGCCGGGTGCTGTACCGGGCAGAAGTCCCATATCTCATTTTCCTGGGGAATGACCACCAGGCCGCCGGGATGCTGACCGGTGGTTCGGCGGACGCCAACACAGCCGGAGGCAAGCCGGGCTTCCTCCGCCCGGGTCGCGGTCTTTCCCCGCTCCGAAAGGTACTTCTTCACATAGCCGAAAGCGGTTTTTTCCGCCACGGTACCAATGGTTCCCGCCCGGAACACATGGGATTTTCCGAACATTTCAATGCAATAGGCATGGGCTCGAGCCTGGTACTCGCCGGAGAAGTTCAGATCAATATCCGGCACCTTGTCGCCTCCAAAGCCCAGGAATGTCTCAAAAGGAATGTTAAAGCCGTCCTTCTCCATCATTGTCCCGCACTTCGGACAGATCCGATCCGGCAGATCGGGCCCGCAGTTATAGCCCTTGGGCACATCCAGCATGGTGTTTTTGCACGCCGGGTTGGGGCAGCGGTAGTGGGGCGGGAAGGAATTGACCTCAGTAATTCCGGATAAATACGCCACGATGGAGGAACCGACGGAACCACGGGATCCCACCAGATAGCCGTGCTCCAAAGAGTTCTGCACCAGCTTCTGTGCGGACATATAAATCACGTCATAATGGCAGGTG
>CAZCLX010000022.1:0-19188 GCA_964499615.1 uncultured Oscillospiraceae bacterium | reverse complement strand
TTTTTGGTATTTTCTATTCCGAAAATACCAAAAATAACAGCGCCGCAAGGCGATGTCTTTTTGATAAAATGAAACCATTTTATCAAAAAATAGTATGAGATTTCTACCGGTAGTTTTAACGCGTTATTCAGAGGTTCCCTGGAATGATACAGAGAAAACCGGGCATCCTACATCCATAACAGCCTTTTGGGAGGAAACGACATGGACGCTTTGGCTATTACAAAAGAAAACTTTCAGCAGGAGGTTTTGGAGGCGGAAAAGACGGTTCTGCTGGACTTTTACGCTTCCTGGTGCGGGCCGTGCCGCGCCCTGGCGCCAGTGATTGATGAAATCGCCCGGGAAAATCCGGATATCAAGGTGGGAAAAGTGAACATTGACGAAGAGGAGGCCCTTGCCCGGCAATTTAAAGTCATGAGCGTACCCAGCCTGTTTGTGTTCCGAGGCGGTGAGCTTGTCCGGCAGAGCGCCGGAGCAATGCCTAAGAACCGGATTTTGGAGATGCTTTAATAAAATGTACGACGTTATCGTCATCGGCGGCGGCCCCGCCGGGTACACCGCCGCCCTGTACACCGCCCGGGCAGGTCTTTCCACCCTGGTAGTGGAGCGGCTCGCTCCCGGCGGGCAAATGGCGCTCACCGGTCAAATCGACAATTACCCCGGCTTTCCGGGGGGAATCGACGGCGCGGCGCTGGGGAAGCGGATGGAAGAGGGGGCGGCTCGATTTGGCGTGGAGATCCTCACCGCTGAGGCCCTGTCCCTCCGCCTGGACGGTGAGATGAAAACCGTAGAAACCTCATCCGGAACCTTTCACGCCCGGGCCGTAATTGCTGCCACCGGCGGAGAGCACCGCAGTCTGGGGCTGCCCATGGAGGCTTCCCTCACCGGGAAAGGGGTGCACTACTGCGCCGCTTGTGACGGGATGTTCTACCGGAGGAAAACGGTAGCGGTGGTGGGCGGGGGAAACTCCGCCGCCGGGGACGCCGTCACCCTCTCCCGGTTAGCGAAAAAGGTCTACCTGATCCACCGTCGAGACACCCTGCGGGCATCCAAAGCCCTTCAGGACGCCCTGATCCATGCGGGGAACGTGGAAATTCTCTGGAACTGTACGGTTTCCCGGCTGCAATATGGGCAGACCCTTACCGGTGTGATTCTGAGAAGCACCGTTTCTGGGGCGGAATCGGCACTTGCCCTGGACGGACTGTTTGTCAGCATTGGAATGCATCCGGCAACCGATTTGTTCCGAGGCGTTCTGGATCTGGATTCGGACGGCTATATCGTCGCCGGGGAATCTACCCGTACCAGTCTTCCCGGGGTGTACGTCGCCGGAGACGCCCGGACAAAGTCCGTGCGCCAGATCGTCACCGCCGTAGGAGACGGCGGCGCGGCTGCCTACGCGGTGGAAGAAGATTTCAGTGCATGCAACAGATTCACCAAAAACAGGCCATGAAAACTATGAAAAAAACAGAATTTCCGGGAACCGCTTGACGGTTTCCGGTTTCCTGCTCTATAATGGAAACCAGAAGCCAAAATCCGGTTTCCAGGGGAGGGAACGCTATGGAGTTTCGCCGCCGGGTGATCGATGCCGCCATCGCTCTGTTTCAGCGGGAAGGGCTGAAATTTACCATGCAGCAGGTTGCCGACACCCTGCACATCAGCAAAAAAACCATATATACCCGATATCCGTCCAAGGAAGCGCTGCTGCTGGACATGGTGGACGACCTGTTCGCCGACATACACCGGGCAAAGCGGGAGCAGATGGAGTCCTCCGGCCCTATTGAAGATCGGATTCAGGCGGTCATGATCGCGCTTCCGGAGCGATACCAGGCGCTGGACTTCCGGCTTTTGGATACTCTGGACGAAAAATATCCGGCTGTGGGCCGCCGGGTTCGGCAGCACCTGGAAACCAACTGGGAGCCTACTATCACTCTGCTGGAAGAAGGCATTGCCCAGGGGAAAATTCGTCCGGTGTCCATTCCGGTGCTGCGGCAGATGATCACCTCTTCCATTGAGGGCTTCCTGCTGGGAGGGCTGGGGGATGTCAGCTACAGGGAGACCCTGGACGGGATGATGGACATTATTATGAACGGAATTAGGAGGCGTGACGATGAAATTTAGTCTGTGCGACGGCTGGGAATTTACCGAAAGGTGGAGCAAGAAATTTCTGGCGGGAGATGGAAATTTCCCAAAGGCGCGTCTGCCCCACACCTGCCGGGAGTTGCCTCTTCACTGCATTGACCCGGAGAGCTATCAAATGCTCTGCGGCTACCGCCGGGTGCTGGAAATCCCGGCGCAGTGGGGCGGCAAACGGCTGTTTCTCCAGCTGGATGGGGCAGGGCACATTGCCACGGTGTACATAAACGGAAAAGAAGCCGCCACCCACCGGTGCGGGTACACCGCTTTTCGGGTGGAGCTGACCGGGCTGGCGGAACCGGGGAAGAAAAATCTTCTTGCTGTCCGGCTGGACACCACGGAAAACCCGGCCATTCCTCCCTTCGGCTTTGTGGTGGATTACCTGACCTACGGCGGACTGTACCGGGAGGCGTGGCTGGATGTGCGGGAAAAAGGGATGATTGCCGATATTTTCGTCACCACCCCCACCCTCACCACAGCCATGGTGCAGGTGACTACTGACGGCGCACCGGAGGGAGCGAAAACGGAGGTATCCATTCTGGATAAGGATGGGAATGCGGTCTATACCGGCGCACCGGGAGAGATTTCTCTGCCGGATGCCACGCCCTGGGATACAGAGCACCCCAATCTTTACCGCTGCGCCGTCCGGCTGCTGAGCCGGGAAGGGCTGAAACTGGATTGCCAGGAGACGGTTTTCGGCTTCCGTACTGCCATTTTCCGGAAGGACGGCTTCTACCTCAACGGGAAAAAGGTTTTCCTACGGGGTCTCAACCGCCATCAGAGCTACCCCTACATCGGCTATGCCGCCCCGGAAAGCCTCCAGCGAGAGGATGCCCGGATCCTCCAGGAGGAGCTGGGCTGCAACGCGGTACGCACCAGCCACTATCCCCAAAGCCAATATTTCCTGGACGAGTGTGACAGGCGGGGGCTGCTGGTCTTCACCGAGATACCCGGCTGGCAGCACATCGGGGACGATGCTTGGAAGGATCAGGCCTGTGAAAATGTCCGGGAAATGATCCTGCAAAACCGGAACCACCCCTCCATTGTGCTCTGGGGGGTGCGGATCAACGAAAGCGGGGACAACGACGAATTTTACACCCGCACCAATGCCATTGCCCATGCGCTGGATCCCAGCCGTCAAACCTCCGGCGTCCGGTTCCTGGAAAAAAGCCATCTGCTGGAGGATGTTTACGCCTACAACGACTTTTCCCACGACGGCGTCGCTCCCGGCGTCAAGCCGAAAAAGGAAGTGACCCCGGACATGGAAAAGGCGCTGCTGGTCTCCGAGTGCAACGGGCATATGTTCCCCACCAAGCCCTACGACACCTGGCAGCGGCGGCAGGAGCACGCTCTGCGGCATATCCGGGTTCAGAACGGGGCGCTGAAAGAGCACGCGGGCTGCTTTGGCTGGTGTATGTTCGACTACCCCACCCACAAGGACTTCGGCTCCGGAGATCGGATCTGCTACCACGGTGTGATGGACGCCTTCCGGAATCCCAAGCTGGCGGCGGCGGCCTATGCCAGCCAGCAAGATAAGGCCCCGGTGCTTACCGTTGGCTCCACCATGGACATCGGAGACTACCCCGCCGGGCATCTGGGAGAAATTTACGTGTTCGCCAACGCGGATCGGGTGGCGCTGTACAAAAACGGTGTGTTTGTCACCGACCTGAAAAAGAGCCAGTGGAACCGGCTGCCCCATCCGCCCTTTGTGGTGGATGACACCATTGGCGGTCTGCTGGAAACCCAGGAGGGCTTCTCCCCAGCCAAAAGCAAAATCCTCCGGCAGTGCCTGCTGGCGGCGGGAAAATACGGTCTGGCGGGACTGCCCCTGAGCTACAAAGCGAAAATGCTGTGGTGCATGGCTCGGTACGGTCTGACCTTCCAGGACGGGGTGGATCTCTACGGGAAATACGTGGCCAACTGGGGCGGCGAGGCCACCTCCTGGCGGTTTGACGGGATCCGGGATGGCAAGGTGGTTGCGAGCGTCACCTGCCGTCCCAGCGACAAGCTTCACCTGGAGGTCAAGGTCAGCCGTACCCTCCTCACCGAGGGGGACAGCTACGATATGGCATCCGTCCGGGTGCGACTCCTGGACGAAAACGGCACTGTCGCCCCCTACGCCCAGCTGCCGGTAACCTTCACCCTCACGGGGCCGGCTGCTCTGGCAGGGCCTGACACTGCAACCGCCGAGGGCGGGATGTGCGGAACCTACGTCCGCACCCTGGGTACCCCCGGAACCGCAGTCCTAACCGTCCACGCGGATTTGGCGGAGGACGAAAAGATAGCATTCACCATTCAAATCAAGGAGGAAGAAACATGGATTTGACACGGAAGCAAAAAGCCGCCTTTGGCATCGGGGCGGTGGGCAAGGACATGGTTTACGCCCTGTCCGCGTCCTATGTGATGTACTATTATCAGGATGTGCTGGGCCTGGGAGCCACCTTTGTGGGGCTGATCTTGATGATTGCCCGGGTGTTCGACGCCCTGAATGACCCCTTCATGGGGGTCGTGGTGGCGAAAACCAGAACCCGCTGGGGCCGTTTCCGCCCCTGGCTCCTCAGCGGCTCCGTCCTCAACGCGCTGGTACTATACGCTCTGTTTGCCGCACCAGCGCTGGAAGAGGCGGGGCTGATGGTATACTTCTCCGTCACCTACATTCTCTGGGGCGTGACCTACACCATGATGGATATTCCCTACTGGTCTATGATCCCGGCGGTCACCAAGACCCCGGCGGATCGGGAAAATCTGTCGGTAGTAGGCCGCACCTGCGCCGGCGTGGGCAGCGCGCTCATCGCCATGTTCACCATGCTACTGGTGGGCGCTTTGGGCGGCGACAGCGAGCGGCTGGGCTTCCGCCGGGTGGCGCTGATCGTATCCGGGGTGTTCGTAGTCGCCGAGGTGCTGTGCTGCCTGTTCTTCAAGGAAAAATCCCAGGTGGAAATGGAAACCGCCGGGGTAAAGGAAATGTTTACCGCCCTGTTCCGGAATGATCAGGCCATGGTGGTGGTAGCGTCCATCATCCTCATTAACTCCGCCCTGTACTTGACATCCAATTTTATCATCTACTTCTTTAAATATGACTTCGGCGGCGCGGGCTGGAAGGGGGACTACACCCTCTTTTCCACCGTGGGCGGCGCGGCCCAGATTTTGGGCATGATGGTGCTGTATCCCCTGCTGCGGAAAAAGCTTTCCAGCACCCAGGTGTTTACTCTGAGCCTCCTGACCGGGCTGGGCGCTTATGGGCTGCTGCTTCTCCTGTGCCTGCTGGGACTTTCCGGGAACCTGATCGTGCTGATGATCCCCGGGGTGCTGGTATTTGCCTGCAACGGTATGCTGACCGTTCTCACCACCCTGTTCCTTTCCAACACCGTAGACTACGGTCAGCTGAAAACCGGACGGCGGGAGGAAAGCGTGATTTTCTCCATGCAGACCTTTGTGGTAAAGGCCGCCTCCGGCGTGGCGGTGTTCCTCACCGGCATTGGTCTTGACCTGATTGGTCTGCAGGGGAACACAGATGAAACAGGCCCCATCGCCGCCCAGAGCGCCGGGACACTTCTTGGCCTGCGGCTGATGATGACGGTGCTGCCAATGATCGTCCTGGCAATTGCCCTGATCCTGTTCCGGAAAAAGTTCCTTCTCTCCGACAGCCGGGTAGCGGAAATCGGCAGGGAGCTTCGTGCCCGGGAGGAAAGCCATGGCTAAACTGAGCTGGAACGTGACGGTTGGCGGAAAGTCCGTTTCCGGCACGGAGGATTTCGCGCCTGGGATCCACCGCATCCGCTGCAACGCTCCCGCCGGGGTAATTCAGTCCGTCACCGCCTCCCTCCCCCTGGAAATGGGGGAGGAGGAGCGGTTGTTCCTGAACGGCTACCAGACCTGGACATACTGCCCGGAATACAAAAAATGGGACAGGCTCCGGGGGCTGAACTACGTTCCCAAATTTGTGAGAAACAGGTTTGGGCTTGACCGGTATGGGGATTACCTCTTTGTAGACTACCCCAGCCGCCGGGGGTGCTTCCACGGCTTTTCCTACTGTTATTTCCGCAAGGGAGACCGATTTCGACTGTTTGGCTCCCTGGACGAAACACCGGGCTACACCATTTTCCGCTACGACAGTAAAAAAGCCCTCCTCACCCTGGAGCGGGACTGCTCCGGAGTGGAGCATTCCGGCGGCGAAAAACACGCCTTTGACCTCTATTACGGAGAAGGCTCCGAACAGGAAGTTTTTGACGGCTGGTTTTCCAGCCTGGGGGTTTTGCCCCGGACGGATGTGCCTGTCGCCGGATATTCCAGCTGGTATAACCGGTATCAGGACATCCGGGAAACCTCTATCGTCTCTGACTTAACCGGTTGTCAAGCCATTCTGACCCCCGGCGACCTCTTTCAGGTGGACGACGGCTGGGAACCCTTCGTGGGCGACTGGATGGAAGGGGACAAGGAAAAGTTCCCCGGCGGGATGAAGGCCATGGCAAGCAGAATCCACGACGCCGGATTCCAGGCGGGGCTGTGGCTGGCGCCCTTTGTGTGCGAGACGAAATCCGCCCTCTACCGGGAGCACCCGGACTGGCTGCTGAAGGTGGACGGCAAGCCCTGGTACTGCGGCTGCAACTGGAGCGGATTCTATGCCCTGGATATGGACAACCCCCAGGTTCAGAGTTATCTCGCCGGAGTCTTTGACCGGGTGCTGAAGGACTGGGGCTTCGACCTGGTGAAGCTGGACTTTCTCTACGCCGCCGCACCGGTTGGCTCCTCCCGGGAGAGCCGGGCGGGACGGATGATCCGAGCCATGAAGCTGCTGCGCCAATGGTGCGGCGACAAGCGGATTTTGGGCTGTGGCGTCCCGGTGATGCCCGCTTTCGGTCTGGTGGACTATTGCCGGATCAGCTGCGACGTCAGCCTGAGCTGGGACGATGTGTGGTACATGCGTCTGATGCACCGGGAGCGGGTATCCACCAAGCAGGCCATCGGCAACACCGTGTTCCGCCGCCAGCTAAACGGCCGGGCCTACCTCAGTGACCCAGATGTGTTTTTCCTCCGGGAGGAAAACCTGAACCTGACCCAGCCGCAGAAGGAAGCTCTTGCCCAAATAAACGCCCTTTTGGGGGGTGTCTTCCTCACTTCCGACGATCCTTCCAAATACACCCCCGCCATGACAAAGCGCTACCGGGAGCTTTTGGAGCTTCGGAAGGCGGAAAACATTCATGTCAGCGCCGATAATGGCATTCTTCTGACCTACACCCTTCACGGTCAGCCTCGCCAACTAAAAATATGAAATTGTGCGAAACGCATCCACTGGCACGTGGATGCGTTTCGTATGGTTTCTTATACTGATATTCAATCAAAATGTTAAATCCGGAGGATTGAACATTTTGATTGAATATCATACCAAAAGAATCGGGAACATGACTTATATCGTCAGCCTGAAGCAGTCCGAGACTGCCAAGAAAACGCTGGATGAAAAAATCCGTGAGCTTGTTATCAAGGAGGTCTGGCGGAGGGCTTTGCGAACAGCGACTATCCAGTAGCCGGATAAAAGGAACGGCGGCGAGTGAAACGCCGCCGTTACATATTGAGTTAGTCTGATAAACCGATAGCTATCGCACAATTCGATAATACTTAAAGCCGTTCTCCTCTTTTATATATTGAAAGCCGACTTTTTCAAGCACATGCTGACTTCTCGTGTTCTTTATAACGGTGTCAGCGTTGACCGCAGCCATTCCCAAAACATCAAAGGCGTACTTCAAGGCTAACTGCTCTGCGCAGGTTCCATATCCTTGCCCTTTTACAGTATCGTTTTGTAAATGAATACTTAAAACACATTCTTTACTTTCGTAATCAATCTGTTTCAGTTGAAGTTCTCCAATTGGCTTACCACCTTTCATAATAGCAAACAGAACACGGCATTGGGTTTGCTTTGAATCAAAATATCTGTTTACAGCTTCCTCGCTATATAGGTAAGGTGTAAACAGATTCATATCCATATATATAGCGGGGTCGTTTTCCCAGTCCTGATATAATATATGGCAAAGATCTCTTGTCATCACACATAGAGATATTTCATTCATAAAAGCCTCCCGTAAAAATCCGATTGTCGAACTGTCCTGATTATAGCACATGAGCGGAGGTTTCACAAGGTCAGTCCAAGCCGTTTTACCCCTGATTTTGCCTCATGCTGATTCCATTTCAAAAAATCAGAAAAAAAGTCTTGACAAACTGCTCCCCGACGATTTCTTTCTGTATAGCTTCTTCTCATCCCCGGGAATGCTGCCATTTTCCGCCTCATACGCCCGGACACAAACCTGAGCCAGATATTCCAACCGGGCATTCAGATTCTCCCTGGCAACATAAGTAATCTTATAGGGCAGTTCCGGTTCAAAACGGAACCCTGTCTGTACCTTGTTCGTCGCCATGATAACACTCCACTCACTTTTTTATAGCAGTATAGAAACTTTTTTACCGACATTATACAAACAAAGCGTTATCATGCTAACAAAGACGACGGACGCATATGGACGAGCCGGGGCGAATACAGTAGCATCGGAGGTGATGGCAATGATCGCCGTCCCATGGCTGATGCTCAGCAGCCTACTGTATTCTTTACAGCTATCCTCCGGAAGCTTCCCCCGGCCTCTGACCCGGGAGGAAGAAAGCCACTACCTGGAGCTTGCGGCAAAGGGTGACCTGGATGCGCGGAACGTCCTCGTGGAACGGAATCTGCGTCTGGTCGCCCATATTATGAAAAAGTACTACACCCTGACCTCGGATCAGGAGGATCTTATCTCCATCGGCACCATTGGCCTCATGAAAGGGATCTCCACCTTCGACCCCTCCAAGGGGGCAAGGCTCGCCACCTACGCCGCCCGGTGCGTGGAAAATGAGATATTGATGCACTTCCGCTCCCAGCGGAAAAGCGCACAGGATGTTTCCCTGTCCGACTACATTGAAACCGGTGCCGACGGCACGCCCCTGGCGCTGATGGACGTGATCAGTGAAGATACGGATCTTTTCGAGCAGGTCACCGGACGGGAGACAGCGGGCCGCCTCCGCCGGGCGGTCTCCACATGCCTCACCGACCAGGAGCGGACGGTGATCACCCTCCGCTACGGCTTAACCGGCGAGGAGCCCCTCCGCCAGCGGGAGGTTGCCCAAAGGATCGGCATCAGCCGAAGCTATGTATCCCGGATCGAAAAGCGCGCCCTGCAAAAACTCCGTGAGGAGCTGGAGCGGGATGGAATCTGAATATCCCGCCCGGATATACAGAACATGCGATCCGCCACATATGCGGAGAAAATTTGTCAATAGAAAAACAGAGCGATCAGCAGTATTCCCATAATGTACATTGTTACTCCCGAGCAAATCAGGACATGAACTTTCTTTTCAGAATGCTTGAATTCCCCTAAATATATGCCAAAGAAAAATGTCCATATATTTGCGCTCCTTCCAATCAAAAATGAGAGGGTGGCGCTGAGCACAGGCATGCAAAGTACGGAGAGGAAGTTGCCTCCGTAGTGGAACAGTGCGGATACTCCCCCCAGAAGCAGGGGCTTTTTAGAGCTGCCGATGCAGAGAATCTGCTTCCACTGCCTTTGGGCAGTGGCGGCAATTCCGCCGATCAGGAAGGTAAGCACAAATGCGCCGGAGGATAAAAACAGACAGATCGGCAAGGTATCCATACCGGAACGGATACCTGTGGAGGTGCCATAAATGTATCCGTTGCTTAAAATAACAAAAGCAATCAGAAGAATGATGTTTTGCGCTGGAAGCTTTTTGGCCTCACTGCTGTTTGCTGCCGACGCCAAGCTGCAAAGCACCCCGGCCAGAACCGTCACAACCGTGCAGACTGCCAGGGCAAGTCCTCCGTAGGGAATTTGGGGCAAACCTTCCTTTGCAACCGCTACCAGTACCCCGGTAATACTCCCTGCTGCTCCGCTGACCGCGGTTCCCACCACAAGTCCGGCATTACGCATCAATTTCAGAGAAACCAGCACACCCAGCGCCGCCGCGCCGCCACCCAGGGCAATCCGGGGAATTTCCCAGGCGTAAGCACGGAGATAGGCTGGGAAGCCCTGGGGAAAGAACCGATCTCCGGCGGCTAGACAAGTGGCCGCAAGCACCAGAAAGGAAGTGGTATAAATCACCATCGTGATTCCGTAGACGGGATATTTGGGGCAGCGCTTAATGATCTGCATCCAGCTGCCCCACATAGTGGAGGCAACCAACGTTATTGCTACTGCCGGTATCACAAAGCCGTTTCCTATCATTTTAGCCTCCCGCTAAATCAAAAGCTGAGCAATTTCAAACAACCCCTGTGCGACATCTTTCAACTGAATTTCCGGATTTGCCTGGTCAAAAAAATCGAACCAGGAGGAGGGGATCGCGTGATAACCCGAGAACGCGCCTGCGATTGCCCCAGCAATACAGCCGATGGTATCCGTATCTCCCCCTACATTGGCGGCGCTAATGATCGTCTTCAGGGGGTCTCCATCCGACGCTGCGAAAAGGCCAAACGCCACCGCGACGGCGGGGGCAGCCGATGACGAATCACCGCCAAGACGCTCGTCCAGGCGCTGTTCCGCTTCCTCCATGCTTTCACAGTCATAGGCAATCGCAATAGCCTTCCGGATCCTTGAGTATACCGAAGCTCCCGGAGCGGAGGTTCCCTCCAGCATCCCTCTCCGCTCACCCTCCTTTGCCCCATACAGGCCGGCGCGAAGCACATGATATACATCCCGACGGGGACCAAGCGCCTCCGCAATGGCACAGGCAACGGCACAGGCGGATGCATATCCGATCTGTGTTCCGTGGGAAACCTTTGTCATGGTAATGGCGGTTTCCAGTGCGCCTGCCGGATCTCCCGGGTGAATCAGGCCAGCAGGCGCCACATGCATAGCGGCTCCGTTGCTGCAGCCCCGTTCCGGCATCCCGATCCCCCGGTTTTTCCCCACCTCGGCAGGATCTTTCCCTTCCCTTAGCTCGTTAATCACATTTCTTGTGGTTGGCCCCGCACAGATGGGGTAGTACCTTGGGTAGCGGTCCGCCCAGTTGAGAAGCCCCTGGGCAGCATCCTTCTCTGTAAATTTACCTCCGGAAGCAATGACTGCCTGTGCCATTTCGTAAAGCTGAGAGGTGTCGTCGCTAATCTCTCCAATTCCAGCGTTGTGAAAGGCGGGATTGACTGCGCCATCCACAAAAAAGGTGATCCTACCACCGTAGTACTTTACAATTTCCGGTGCGCTCATCGTCTCGGTGGGTGCGCCAAGGGCGTCCCCCATTGCCGCTGTATATAGGCTGCCAAGGATTTGATCATACAGTGTTTTCATATTCAACCCCTTATACACTTCCCGCCGCAAGATATGTCAATTCTCTTGCCATCCACTCCAAATTGTAATCGGCATTGTACTGCTTATATAACTCCCGCCACTTTGGGGGAATGGCTTCAATCCCGGAAAACGCGCCGGCAATCATGCCTGCCATACAGCCAAAGGTATCGGTGTCGCCTCCCGTGTTGGCGCAGCTGAAGGCGGTCTGGAGAGGATCTCCTCCATGAATCGCGAACAGCCCCAACGCCATTGGAACGCTCGCCCGCGCAGTGCAGATGTTGGCATTCACCGAACGGTCAAGACGGATCTCCGCCTCCTCCGCTGTGGCGCAGTCGTATACAATATCAATCGCCTCCAAAAGTGCAGGAGTGATCAGACCACCTGGCGCGATTCTCGCTTCCCTCCGCCCAATCTGTTCTCCCTTCTTTGCGCCGAATACAGCGGCACGGAGAACGGAATGAATCGTAGCGTTTTCCGTAAGCGCTTCCGCGACGGCACAGGCAATCGCACAGGAAGCGGAATAAGCCTGATGGGTATTATGGGATGGCTTTGTCATGGCAATGGCTGTCTGAATTGCCCCCTCCGGATCCCCGGGATGGACAAGTCCTGCGGGAGCGATCCTCATGACCGCCCCATTGGAAGTTCCGAACTGAAATTTCAATTCACGTTTTCCAACAGTTTCCGGATCTAGGCCGCTTTTCAATGCGTCAATAACATAGCGTGAAGTGGGACCGGCACAGCGGGGATAATACTCCGGGCATTCATCGGCCCACATTAGAATTCCTTCTGCCGCCCGCGCCGGAGTCATCTCTCCGTGGTAGCGGATAACCGCCTTACCCATCATGTACAGCTGGGAGGTATCGTCTGTTATTTTCCCGTATGTACTGCGGTCAAACCGTCTGCCGTCCCGGAGAGAACAGATCCTGCCATGAAAATTCCTATAGATCTCTTCCCGGGATTGTGTCTCCGAAGGACCGCCGATGATGTCTCCCAATGCCGCGGCCATAAGGGATCCATACACACGATCATATAAATTATAGCCCATATCGTCACCCTCCGTATTTAATCCCGCAAAAAGCTTTTCAAGTCCTTTTCCCAGGATGGGTTTTCCCTCAAAAGCCTGTTGTAAACCGCCTCCGCCGTGGTAAGCGCTGTTTTTTTCATTTCTTCGTCAAATCTTGGGATGATCCCGAACTGCCCTACGTTAAACCCGCCGGAAATGTTTCCCATAATTGCCGCCATAACAGGATCACCGGTTTCTAACCAGCCGTACATCGCGCCTGCCGTAGACGCGTTTCCGCAGCCGGTGGGATCTACTGTTTGGTATCCCGCAATATCAATACTGGGCACAAAAAACCGTTTCCCCTTAGCAAGGGCGTAGGCGCCCCGTTTCCCGCATCGAAAGAAGAAAAAGGGGATCTGAAAGCCTTCTATGATTTGCAGAAGCGTCTCTTCGTCCTTTGTTCCAAACATTGCTGATGCCTCAAACCAGTTCAGTGTAGACATATCCGGACGGAAAATGTCCAAAATCTTCACAAAAATATCCCGGAATCCGCTGTCACAGACGGAAAAACCCGGTTCCCACATAACCTTCAGCCCGGATGCATCCCGAATTTCCCGGAATTCCTTCCAAAATACGGCGTTGATCGGTTCATAGTACAAATACAGGGCTGTCTGTTCCCCGGCAATCCGCCGGATCTGCTCCAGTCGGCAGTTGGTGTAGCCGTACAGAAATGCGTTATCTATTTTTTCCTGAATGGTATATATGGATTCATAATAGCCGTTTTCCTGGTACACCATATCCACAAAAAACGTTTTATCATACGCCAGACTAAGGTAGCTCTTATCAACGCGATTCTCTTTGATCCAAGCTCCATAGTAATCGTAAAAATCGGAGGCAATATTCAGGACCGGCGATACGTTGTCCGTCCAGACCCGGATTCCACCGTATCCAAAAACTCCCGTGCCTCCCAGATAGGGGCCGTTCACCTGACCGTTTGCAAAGGTGGTTTTGTCCACCGAGGTTTGCCCGGCTGAAAAATATTTCATCTTGTTACCTCACTTTAGAATCATTAGGCCTTGTTTGATAATTGACAATATGCCCAAGGGCGAGAAATTTTTTCGCCAGACAAGGCGATTTGAAGCAAGAATACTTGTTGTATTTCAAGGAAAATCAACGCAGTATGGCGGAAAAAGAGCCGCCATTTGGGTGTGTTGACAATTTTCAAACAAGGCCTAGTATTTTTGCCACCAGTCCACAAGCCGCTGTATAATCGGCAGTAAGGCTGTTCCTTTTTCCGTCAAACTATATTCGCTGCGGAGAATCAATTCCTCGAAAAATTCTTTTTTGACGAGTCCATCTCGCTCCAGCTCCTTCAGTGCGGCGGCAAGGACCTTATCAGATATGCCATGAAGACGGCGCTGAAGCTGGTTGAACCGAACCGGCCCCTTTGCGAGGTTCAACAGGATGGAGATCTTCCACTTATTGGACAATGTTGCCCAGATGAGTTCCTCGTAATGGATCGCCTCATCTTTATTTCTTCCGTTTCGCATTTTCCCTCCTGTGAAGCGTAAGGCCGCCTCCGTTATTCCAGTTCAGCCGTTCCTTTAAATGCCTTGAGCCCTGAAATAAAAAGGACAACGATAACCGCAATGTATGGGATGGTGCTAACCAGCAATCCATTGAGTCCCAGAGTCGTCAAAATTTGTGCCATGGCATCGGAGAAGGAAAACAGAAGCGCCACAAGCGCAATCTTCAATGGATTTCCACCGCCGATAATCATGGACGCAACGCACAGAAAACCCCGTCCGGATGTCATACTTTCGGAGAAAAGAGACAGTCCTCCGATAGACAGGCAACTTCCGCTGAGTCCGACAAACGCTCCCATCAATACAAGCGAAATGATTCGGTACTTCGCAACGCTGACTCCCACCGACTCCGCTGCCGCCTCATTTTGCCCAATACCCCGGATCCGAAGGCCAAAGGGCGTTTTGAACATGATTACGTAGGAAACAAAAATCATTGCGTACGCCAGGTATACCAGAATAATTTTTTGATTGAATACGGTGTTCAAATAAGGAATGTTTTCCAGGAAGGGAAGATTGACATAGGGGAAACTGATGATTCCCTGCCCGGTTACCGAGCCCCGTGTTCCAAACAGAGTCACCATGAGCAGCGTGGTCATTGCCCACGCGCCGGAATTCAGTGCCACGCCTACAACAATGGAATTGGAGTGAAACACGATTACAAACAGCCCAAAAACCAGAGAGATAAAAATTCCAACCACCATTGCGCTCAAGGCACCGATCACCGGGCTGCCTGTGTAATAGCTGCCAACCACCCCCATCAGTGCGCCAAACAGCATCACACATTCATAGGCAATGTTATTATGCCCGGAAGTTTGATTAAAGCAACCGCCCATAGATCCAAAAAGCAACGGGGCAGCAGAACGAAAGGTGATACCCAAAGTGGATGCGTATACGGTCATTTTTAAGATTTCCAGTACCATACGTTATGCCTCCTTCGCGGCTCCTGTACGTTTTTTACGGGCAATTGCATACTTGCAGGAGTAGTAAAGCCGCTCGTAATCGATGGATACCATTAATACAAAGAACATTTTCATACATTCCACTGTAAACCGGTTCAGCTCTGTGACCCGCTCGATCTGCAGGGATCCGGCTTTCAGCGCGGCCCAGATAAACGCGACAAAAATGCAGGCAATTGGGTTACTTTCCGCAATACGGGCTACCATAATTCCGTCCCAGCCAAGATTGGCGGCAAAACCCACGTTAAATTTTTTGTAGACGCCCAGGACTTCCACGCCGCCGCTGGTTCCGGCAATGAATCCGGAAAGCAGGAAAATCAGCAGAAAATTGCGCACCACCTTCACTCCGCCCACCTTGGCAAAGCGGAGATTTTCACCAGTTTGCTTCAGTTCATACCCTGGAATGGTATATTTGTACAGCGCATATAGGGCAACCGCAACCAAGACAGCAATCAGCAAAGAATAGGAAACGCTGGTATTGGGAATCATAATCGGAATCTGAGCACTGGGTAAAATACTGGGGGTGGAGGTTGCCGAAGTGTATTCTCCCGAGGCAGTCAGGATCATATCAACAGTATATTCCGACATGATCTCTGCCACAAAATTCAGCATCAATGTGACGATAAATTCGTTGATCCCAAAAAATAGCCGCATAATTGCCGGGACCAGGACATACAGCATTCCTGAGAAGCCAGCGGCAAATACGCACAGCAGAACATGGGCAACGGGAGGCAGCTCCACAGTGTAGCCAATCACCGCGGCAACCAATCCGCCGATGGCGCATTGCCCAGATAGGCCCAGGTTGGAAACGCCGGCCTTAAAAGAAACGGACGCGGCAATTCCAAGCATCAAACAAGGCGCCGTCCACCGCAGGGTATTTCCCACCTTATACAAGTTTCCGAATGCGCCATTTACAACTTCTGCCATGGCATAGGCAGGGCTGACCCCTTGGGCATAGATGAGCAGAGACCCCAGCAGCGCCGTAACCAAAAGAGACGCGCCGTATTTGAGCAGAGCAATCCTCACATTGTCACTTTTCAGAATGTCTGCTGTTTTTTTCCATTTTCGATTCATACGCTACCTCCCAGCATGAGGCATCCGATTTGATCTTCCGTATACTGCCCATTTTTACCGCCGTCGGTGATTTCCCCGTTGTAGATTACCAGGATCCGATCGCTGAGCTGGAGGACCTCATTGAGCTCATGGCTGACCAACAGAACCGCTGCGCCATGTGCCGCGAGATCAATAATTTTTTCCCAAATAAACTCAATTGCTCCCACATCAATTCCCCGGGTGGGATCCTCTACAATCAGCAGCTTGTTTTCCTGCACAAATTCTCTTCCAACTACCAGCTTTTGAATATTTCCGCCGGAAAGGGAACGTACCTTATCTGTATTTTTCTGCCGCTTGACACGAAACGATTCCACCACCTTGTCGGTAAATCCATCAATCGCCTTTCGATCCAGCCAGAATTTAGAACGAAAGCCATGAGCAATATGATAACCCATAATGGCAGATTCCCAGACAGCGGCGTTCGGGTTGGTTCCTTCCTTCATTCGGTCCTGAGGTACATAGCCGATCCCCATTTTCCGCCGCTGTGCCGGTGTAACTTTCTGAAGTGATTTTCCTTCAAATTGGATTTCACTGCCGGGCTCCGGCTCTCTTAAACCGAACAGGGCTTCCACCAGCTGCTGCTGGCCGGAACCAGCAACGCCCGCGACCCCGACAATTTCACCGGCACGTATTTGGAACTCTGCATCCTTAACTCTGAGAATGCCGTCCTTGTCCTTGACGCTCAGGTGGGAAACGCGGAGAAGCTCACCACCGAAGGGATGCTGACGGCGGTTTGCCTGCATAAAAACTTCCCTGCCTACCATCATTCCCGCAAGCGCCTTTTCGCTGGTATCCCTGGGAGAAATGGTCCCCACTTCCTTCCCATCCTTCAGGACTGTAATATTGTCCGCGATCTCAAAAACCTCCCGAAGCTTGTGGGTGATCAGGATGATCGTTTTTCCACTGCCAATCAGGAAACGAATTGCCTCAAACAATCCTTCGATACCGCTGGGAGTGAGAACCGAGGTTGGCTCATCCAATATCAGAATATCGGAGCCGCGGTAGAGCGCCTTCACGATTTCCACCTGCTGAAGCATGGCTACCGGGAGTTCCTTCACCGTTTCATCCAGTGGAATGTTAAAACGGTAATTTTGGCAAATCTCTTCCACCTGCTTACGGCACGCCTTCCGATCAATGAAAGGGCCGACCCGCTTTTCAAAACCAAGAATAATGTTTTCCAGTACGGTAAGCTTGCCATAAAGCATAAATTCCTGGTGGACCATCCCGACCCCCGCTTTCGTTGCGTCCAGAGAATTTTTAAAAAACATCCGTTTCCCGCCAAGAAGTATCTCCCCGCTGTCCGGTCTGAGCATTCCGCTTAAAATGTTCATAAGGGTGGATTTCCCTGCGCCGTTTTCACCCACCAAAGCGTGAACAGTCCCCTTCTTCACGTTCAGATGGATGCCGTCGTTTGCCACCAGATCTCCGAAGGTCTTCCGGATATTCACCATTTTAAGAATATATTCATCCTGCGTGATTTGATTCTTTTCCATCTAGTCACCTCTAATTGGAACCGAAGGGACTGTGCTTAGCAGTCCCTTCGGCAGTATCCTCACGAAAAATCCGTCTAATCAGTACCCAAGATAGTATTCCGCATAGTCTCCGTAGAACACATCTACGCTTCCGTCCAGGATTCCGTCGCACAGCTCCAGCACCTCATTGCGAAGATCTTCCGGCAGATTGTTCAAATCCCGGGAATCGTAGGGCACGTTGCCGCTTGCCATGTTGAAGGACATACGGCAAGGCAGATCCTCCCCCGCATACCATTTGTTGGCAACGGTGTGAACCATGTGATCCATCGCCTTTATGGTGCTCCAGAAGACAACTTCAGCCTCGTCACCCTGCCAGTCATCGACTCCGATGCACTTGATCCCCCGCTCTTGACACGCCTGGATGATGCCCAAGCCGGATAGGTTAGCTGCCTGCTGTATCACGTCCACGTTATAGTTTTCCATCATGGCAACAGCGGTATTGTAACCTGCTTCGGTATCAAACGCGTCTCCTGTGAAAGCAGTGACCACTTCCGTACCGTTGTCGGCGTATTTTACTCCAGCCTCAAAGCCATATTGGAAGCGGCGCATATTGACAGTATCTGTGTGAGCGATCCAGCCAACAAGACCCGTTTTGCTGGTTTTCGCTGCGATATAGCCGGAAAGGAAGGACGGCTCCCATGGATCACACGGGACGGCAGTGGCATAGTCCAGATCGTTTTCCAGATAGCTGTCTATGTAGATCACATAGGTGTTTGGATAGAGGGAATGAAACTCCTCCGCGATTTCCTGGAAGGTCTGGGCCATGGAGTCGATCCTGAGAAAGATAATTCCATAGCCAGCTTCCCCCATTGCCATTATTGCTTCCGCCCATTCCGCGCTGTCTGTGGCTTCAACACATTTAACCGTCCAGCCTTCCATCTCCAAATACTGGAAGCCCTTCCAGATCAGCAAATCCCAGTCGCTGGAAATCGCCTTATTGGAAATATAACAGGCGCTCTTGGCCCGGTCATTTGGCTGTTCCTCCAGTGCCGTGGTGCTTTGGGGCTGAGGGTTTGCTGCCTGAGTTCCTGCTGTAGGCTGTAGCTCAGTTTTTGGGGCGCAAGCTCCCAGGGAAAGCAGCATAGCGAAAATCAGTACCATTGCCAGAACTTTTTTCATTGTCTTTCTCTCCTTTGTATGATTTCACTGTGTTATGCTCAGGGCATCAACATCAACTGATTTAAGTTTACCGGATTCCTGAGGTTTTTCAATTACCTACTTTAATGTAAGCTCCACAACATTTTGCTTCCATTTTTGTGCAAAATGCGCATAAAAACTTACTTTCTGGTAAGCAATTCTGTTGAACCTTTTTGTAAACTAAGGCGGTCAATCTCATTTCGAGACCGACCGCCTTGCCTGAATGGTTATAAAGAGATCAGTGCAAACAACCCTATGGATAAACTTTTGTGGGTTTCTCTTTCCAATCGAGTAGGGAAGATTTTCTCTCCCCTCTCACACCACCGTACATGCCGTTCGGCATACGGCGGTTCAACGTAACTTCAAAGCGTGACGCTCACTATAGTAGTCCAAACAGCTTACAAGTCCTGC
>CAZCLX010000021.1:0-19690 GCA_964499615.1 uncultured Oscillospiraceae bacterium | reverse complement strand
AAGAACCAGGAGAATACCGCATTGCAGCAAATAAACTGTTGCGGTGTTCGCCTGGGTCTCTTTTGGTGGACCTGAAGAGACTCGAACTCTCGACCTCTCGGATGCGAACCGAACGCTCTCCCAGCTGAGCTACAGGCCCATTACCAACCTAGGGTATTATAGCGCGGAAGGAAAAGAAAGTCAAGAGAAAGATTTTCAATAACGGAGGAAGCCGCTCAGGCATGCGGTGAATCAAACATTTTTATGGAATATCATGGGATATCAGCATGAAATCCCCCCTATATCTTCCGGCACTCCAGATAGTATCGTTTCTCCCAGGCGTTACCCATGGAGAAGGTTTTTCTTGGCAAAATTCCTCCCGCCCGGATGGCAGGGAAAAGATCCCGCTTTCTCATTGACTGCAAAAGAATGCCGCAGCCGCCTGAGGATTTCACCAATTCCTCCACGGCGTCCTCGCCGTGGATGTAATCGATGGAAGCGTCCGGATGATCCTGGAGATACGTGTCCAAAAACGTTTGCAGCACCGCCACTGGGAGTCCCTCCGGCGTATAGCCCTTGCGTTTCTCCCCCTGGAAAAACAGGATCTGCTCCCCTTCCCGGTAAGAAATGCCTTGGGAAGAAAGCCACTTTTCAAACGCGGCTGTCAGCGCTTCCAGAGAGGTATGGAACAGGATCCGGTGAACCGGCTCAAATTGCAGCGCGTCGCTGTGAAGGTTCACCATCTCCACCAGGGCGAACCTGGCGGGGTCGTTTTCTCCTTGGGTCAGCATTTTCCTTTTCTTCTCCCAGCACGCCTTTGCGGCAGCCAGGGAGTGGTTCCCGTCCCCCACCGCCAGGAAGAATCCGTCGCTGGCTTCCTGGGCGGCAGCGATTTTCTCTTGCAGTGCCCTGGCAGTATTGCCCTCTATCGCATAGCCCCGGATATGTCCGCCGCCCAGCATCAGCTGGGTATCGTAGAGCAGGCGGAGCACGTCTTTCCGGGCGTACGCTTCCTCAATGATGGTTTTCTCCGGATCGTCCACCAGCACCATAGCATGGGGCAACTCCATGGGTGCTCCCTCCCGAATGGTCATTCTGACTGGGATCCGCTCCACTACCGTTTTCTCCGTCGCCCGAACCAGGGCGTTTTTTTCGGGACGGTAGTCATAGCTTTCCAGATCCAGCGCGCCCACAAGGCCCAGCCGGGTGCCGGATTCCGTCTCCCGCTCCACCAGGATAAAGCCGTCCTCAATTGCGGTCGCGACTGTACCATGGCGCAGATAGTCCTTCATGGTTCTATGGATCTCCGGAATTTTTTCCGCCCCGTTTTCCAAAAACGCTTCCGGCAGAATCAGACGAAGGGTGGATGGCGCCTCCCCTACAAAGCTTTCCGCCTCCCGCCAGTATTCCGGCTGGCTGGTATACTGATCGCAGGCAACCACCGCCCACTTGCTCATATTGACCTCCGCCCCAGGCAGCAGGATCCGCGCGGTACGAAAACAGGTGTCCATAGTTTCCCTTCCTTTCCTGCAAAATCATCTTCTCAAAATATCTAAAGTCCGCTCCAGTCCTGTTTTCATGTCATAGCGCATTTCCCATCCCAGTGTCTTTAGTTTTTCTCCCCGCAAACGAGCCTTTGTAGCCGTACTGTAGCCCGCTTTCTCCACCGCATCCGGAACTTCAAAAACAACCTTCGTTCCACACATCTCCGCAATCATCCCTGCCAAGTCCTTCAGCATAACATCCGATTTTTTATCAGCGATATTGTAGGCATTGCCTGCCTCGCCTTTCAGAAGGATTGTCAGCAGTCCAGATACCGCGTCTGCCACATAGCAGAACGAATAATACTGCGTTCCGGCACTTTTAAGAACAATGTCCTCCCCCGCAATGCCTTTCTTGATAAACTGAGAAATCGCCTTTGTGTCTGACGGATTCATCGTAGGCCCATAAGTGCGGGTAAATCTTGGAATTACCACATCCAAACCGCACTGCTTCCTATACGCCTGACACAGGCTCTCTCCGCACCGCTTGCTCTCCGGATATCCGGCACGCATGGTATTGCAGTCAATGTATCCACAATAGTCCTCTTCAAAAAACTCGGCATCTCCCCGGTTTTCTCCATAGATTTCATTGGAAGACGCAAAAGCAAATCGAACCGCATTATGCTTGCACGCAAAATCCAGCATATTTTTCGTTCCAATAATATTGGTCGTAATCGTCCCAATGGGGTCTGTAGCATATGCAACCGGATGGGTGTTGCTTGCCATATGAAGGATATAATCCACTGTCCCTACAGGAATCTCCAAAGGGAGATTGATGTCATGAGAGATAAACGTAAAATCTTCTCTTTCCCAGCACTGAGAAAAGCGAAGCTTTGCCCTTTCGGTGTTTCTTCCAATAGCAATTACATGGCACGGCTTCCAGCCCATCTCACGGACATTCTTTTCCATTAAGACATCAATCAGGCAGCTGGCGATCAATCCGTTAGCTCCGGAAATGAGGATCGTCTTTCCACTCATCTTTTCCCACGGAAAGTCCAAATTCCTTATGTAATCAATGTCTTCCCGGTATATTGTATTCAACAGACTCATGGTATTGTATTCTCTCCTTCCCTGTTTGGGAAATAATGACATTCCGGCAAAAGCTTTCGCTTTTCAACGTCAAAAATCAGAGCATCCTCAAAGTCACTTCAGCCAGTTATCCTTGTCCGCTTTCAAATACGCCTTAAACATCTCCAAATCATCTTTTGTTGTCAATTTGATGTTTTTGTCCGATCCTGCGGCAAAGTAAAGCCTTTCGCCCAGTTCCACCATCATTGTATTGGTGTAAGAGGATCCGTAGATCCCAATCTCCTTTTCAAAGGCCTCATGGTATGCCCAGTCCAGCTTTCCAAACCGATATGCCTGGGGCGTAGAAACTCTGCGCAGAGTTTCCCTGGGGATGTAGTGAACCGTGGAAATATCATCATCTGCAACAAAAATCTGCTCATTATACGGCAGCGACGTTACCGCGTTTCCATACTTCTGGCATTTTACAATTACATCAGACAAAACCGTTTTATCCACCAGCGGACGAATACCGTCGTGGATAATAATAATGTCCTCCGGATCACACTTTCCTTCCAGATTGTACACACCATTCCGGATAGATTCCTGCCCAGTTGCCCCTCCGGAAACGATCCATTTCAGCTTGGAAATATTAAATTGCTTAGCATACGCCCAAACAACATCATGCCAGCCATCCAGGCAAACCAATTCGATAGCATCAATCTGAGGATGACTTTGAAACCCTTCCAGTGTATAAATCAGGACAGGCTTATCATAGACATTAATGAACTGCTTGGGGATATCCTGCCCCATCCGGTGCCCAGAACCGCCTGCGATAATAATTGCTACATTCATACCATTACCCCACTATTTTTATTCGACGCCTCGTGTGTCACAATCTCTTCCCCGGATCCCAAATGTCGGAAAACAAGAATATTTTTTGCAAATACTGTCTCGGCACTTGCCGGAAGGAAGCAAGAAATGAGGCAAACCTCGTCGCTTCCCCATCCTGGCAGCAAGTATAGCTTATGCTTCCATAAAGATTATTTACGCCGCATCTTCCTTCCACACGCAATAGCGAAAATCAAAAGGTATGCGATGTTCAAAATCACTACGCTGCACAGATAGTTCAGGATTCCTCCTCTTATCCCCCAATGCCGCACAAAAGGCTCCGCCGCCAAAAGAGAAAACAGGAACGCTCCCCCATAGCCAAGCGGCAGCATTTTATGGGAACGAATGGCAATAATGACATAGTAAAAAAATGTGCTCAGCGCATTGATGCCGCCCGCTGCCATTGCGACCACTAGATCCGTCCGGTATTCCTCCAGACGCACACCATACAGCGCAGACAGAATTGGAATTCCTACAAGCCAGGTTCCGATCAGCACCACACAGGCAAATGCCAGAATCAGCCCGGAGATAATAAAAATCCGCCTTCCAAATTCCTTATTTCTCCCTTGATTCCAGTCACTAGCGATTTGGAGCATCATGGGACGAAGAATAAACAGCGCAAAAAGGTTGATCGCGAAGGTAGGCATAAATAAAATACTATATATATTCTGAATTTCCTGACTGCAGATATGGCTGATGGCGTACTTAGGTGCGTTACTGATATACATCAGGCAAAATGCCTGCACAAAGAGTGGAAACACATCCCGGGTAAGACCGGCAATGTCTTTTCCGGTTCCCATTCCTTGTCCTCTCTTTTTCGGCAGGATATATTTTCTGTCGTACAGGAAAAACAGGGAAAAGGAAGACGCAAACAGAACAATGGAGGAAAGCATCAGGCTTTTGCCGATCCAAAGAGACGCTATAAACAACACAGTGGAAACCACCACACGGATAAAGAAGATCTTTCCCGACAGATCGATTCGATCCTCCTGCTGAAAACGTCCGCTGTATACATCTGCGTAAGCTTCCACCGTTTTGAACGCTGCCAGCCAAAATACGACTGTGCTTTGCTCTTGCGTGAACACATTACGGTTCACGATCATGTAACCCAGCGTGGCAAGCAACATCAGCACACACGTCAGGATCCGGTGATGTCTGTACGTCCAGAAGCTGTACTTTTCCGTTACATCCGTTCCCTGGTACTGTCTGACCTCAAATCCTCCAATGGTCAGCATCAGCTGCGCGTTGGAATACGCTAGGGCAAAGACACCGCCGCTGCTTCCTCCCAGAATTCTATTTACCGAAACAGACAGTACAATGGATGAAACCGCGTTTGCCAAACTGCCCATCATATTCCAGAAAAACTTCTTCCGATCAGTGGCTGTCTGTTTCATTCTGTTCACCAAAATCAAGTATGTCGGGGCAATGGTTTGCTCGCTTGTCCTCCGGCGGAAGCTGCATATAGTTGCCAAAAATTCTTCGCAGACACGCATCATACTGATTTGGCATTTTTGCAGTGGTGTTTTCAAATGGCATATCCACCAGCGGAAAAAGCTCGTCTCGCGTCGCATATGTTTTCTTAGGATTCGTAGAAATAAACACATTCATTTGTAATGTGTCTTCTGCATTGTACCGCGTTGATTCCCTAATCAGGCACCGATACAGGAAACGGGGGGAAATATGAAAAAGAACGGTCAGGAAATGGGCAAGCTCACAAATTCTTTTGGAAACTGTCTTTTTCCACCCTTGGAGTGGAATAATTGGATGGGGATTTCCCCGCAGAAAAATCAACTTTGATAGAAACCATGTGACCCAAAGCTGCTTTTTTTTCAGAAATGGGTTATCTGGAACGTTATCGCATGGAAAAATGTCAATAGCTATGCACAGCTCACACTTCATATTCCGGGACATTTCCGGAACAAATTTTGTCCCCAGCTTCTGCATTTTTGTAACCGTGCTGATGTACTGGCTATCTGTCAGAGGCGTAGTGATCTTATATTTTCCCGCCCACTCCCGAGGAGCGATTTCAAGCAGTTTATCGTAATCCTTCCGTGGCATCGCCACATCAATGTCATCATCCCAGGGGATGAATCCCTGATGCCTCACAACTCCAATCCCGCTTCCCCCAAACATAAAATATCGGAGATCGTATTTTTCACAGGCAGCGGCAAAATCCGAAAATATTTCCAGGAGTGTCTGCTGAAGGCGCCGCAGCGTTTCTTCATCGTATTGCAAAAACTGTCTGTCCATTATGATTCCTTTCTCTGTTTGCTGTCCATTTAAAATTCTTCTAGAGCGCCCCCGCACAGCTCCAAAACCCGCTGGGCCGTGGCTTCCCATGTAAAGTGCTCCGAAAGGTATTGCCGTGCCTTTTTTGCGGCATCCCTTCGATACTGAGGGTCATCCATCCCGCGGCGGATGGCCTCCGCTATGGTTTCCGGAGAATTTTCCTCCAGGATTTTGCCATAGCTCTCATCAAGGATCAGTTCCTTGGCGCCCCCCAGGGACGTAGTCACTACATAGCACCCACAAGCCGCAGCCTCCAGCACTGAGGTTGGAAAGCCCTCCGGGTAGCCTGATGGGAGGCAAAACACGTCTGTGCCGCTCAGCAGGGACACCACATGGGGAAAATCAATTTTTCCCAGAAGATAGATTCCGGGCAAATTCTGTTCTTTCAGCTGCTCATATTCCCCGCCGTCCCCCGCCACCATAAGGGTAACGTTTCTTCCTGCGTCCCGGAGTAGCTGCACGGCGGAAATCAGCTTCAGGATCCCCTTTTCCCGGATCAGCCGTCCGGTATAGGTCACAACAAAGGTATCCTCCAGGGCGTATTTCTTCCGGTAATCCTCCACGGGAGGATCTTGCAGCGATTCGATTTCCGCCAGATCCACCGCGTTATAAAGCGTTCCCTTGGACTGGATCCCAAAATGACCGCTCCATTTGCAGCAGTCCTTGGACACGCCATAGAAGCTGCTGCACTTTCTCTTAACCAGTGCCGTGATCCCGTGCTCATAAATATGTCCCAGGAAGTCCCACACCGGCTGGTTCACCGACAGATGGTTCGTACCGTGCTCAACTACAATGCAGGGGATTCCCCGTTTTTTTGCAAAGGAAACCGCGTAAAGGGAGTGCACGTAAAATCTGGCCTGAACCATCACCAGATCAAAAGCCATCCCCATCAGTTCCTTATGCAGCTTGCGAAACGTCCCGTTTGGTTTCAGAACCGGGAAGCGCCCGTCCAGCACATTATAGCAGGGAAGCCGGTAGACCCGGATGCCCTCCACCGTTTCCTTTTCCGCAAGATGAAAAACATTGGAGGTGACCACCGTCACCTGGTTTCCCATTCGAAGCAGCTCTTTCCCGAGATTGAGGGTGTACCGCTCAATGCCGCCCAAATTGGGAATAAAGTTCGCCGCGAATATGCAGATTCTTTTCACCTTTCCACCACGCTTTCCCGCTCCGGTTCCCCGCTGGCCTCCACCGCTCTAAGCCGGTTTTCCAGCATTGCAATGGTCTGAGCCAACCGCTTTACCTTGTTATTCAGGCTGGAAACGATTGCTGTCAGGGACATGAGTATCAGGATTATACAAAAGATGATCACCGCGAACAGGGCGTTTGTGGGACTAGCAATGCCCACAAAGCTGGAGAATGCATTGAGAATGCCGGGAAAGGCAGCAAGGATCAGCATAAGCACGCCGGAGAAGATCCACAGAAGCCCATACTTGAGGTTCAGCATCTTTTTCCGCAGCAGAAGAATGAGGAGGAAAAAGTAGCAAATCACCGCAAGCAGCATGATAATTTGGGATTTTCCACCGATCATTTTCTCTCCCTCCTTCCGGACATTCTGGCAAGCACAAGGTTCAGGGAAACCTTGATCATGTAGTACACTGACCGCACCGGGCTGATAGAGCTGGTGCCGTTTTTCCGCTCCCGCATTTGCACCGGGACTTCCACGATCCGTGCCCCATACAGGCCACCGATCAGAATTGCTTCCGGTTCCGGATAGTCCTGAGCATACTCCCAGGCAAACAATTCCATCAGCTCCCGGTTCACCGCCCGCATGCCGCTGGTCACGTCCATCACCTGAACGCCGCACAACATCCGAATCAGGAGGCTGAGAAAGTGGATCCCAAAGCGCCGCATCGCGGAGGACTGGAACCCCTCTCCCTTCAAAAACCGGGATCCAATCACCACGTCTGACGTGCCCGCTTCAATGGGCGCGATCAAATCGTGGAGATACCGGGCGTCATGCTGCCCATCGCCGTCAAACTGGATCGCGATGTCATATCCATGCTCCAATGCGTATCGGTATCCCGTCTGAACCCCGCCGCCAATTCCCAGATTGATTGGCAAGTCAAGATAACATGCACCAATACTGCGGAGCACCTCCCGGGTGCCGTCCGTCGAGCAGTCATTTATTACAAGACAGTCCATTTCCGGAGCATACTTTTGAATATCCGACAGCACACCCAGAATATTTTCCTGCTCATTATAGGCGGGGATGATCAATAATACTTTCTGTTTCATTCTTATAATCCGCCTTTCTGCAAAAGGCACCGACGAGGTTATGAAACTTGTGGTGCAATCGCTGTAAAAATATGCTATACGATTGAAGGGATGTTCGGCAAACTACAACAACTCGTGGAGGTAAGTGGCGGGGCTGTATAGCGGCGACCTCGCATTTTTATATGGTTCGGACATCTGTAAAGGCATCAACGATTGGCGCAAACAAGTAGCCCGTAAACTTATCTCTTCCAAAATTGACTCGATTTTGCCGGATGTCCACATTGAAGAAATCCTGAGCCGATACAAGTTAGCCTCACTTTTACTTGAATACCCCTCAAAACGCCCGCTTTTCAGGGGGCGCTGTCGTTATGCCCTTTTTCGGTGGCGACTTGTTAACCTGGTGTTTTAAACTTTCCCTTCTTCGGTTAATGGGCAATGGTCCAGGTGAAAACCCACAATACCGTATACACGTGGAGCACCAGTCCGCCGCAGAGTAGCGCTTTCTCTATCCAGACAGGCTTCCACCGGACAGTCCCGCTAAAGGCCATGCATAGCAGCGGCAGGACCGGCAGAAAATACCGTCCCTGGACGCCCTGCACCACGCTGTCTCCCGCCAATGTCCATCCGATCAGCATCGCGAACATCGTCAGCAGAACAATGGCGGCGAAGCATCCAACAAACGACGCCCTCTGCCCCGGCAGGATCTTTATTTCCTCCTGCCCACGCGGCACCACCGACAGAACCAGCAGTCCGGCAAAGCCATAAACATACAGCATTGGAATCGGCAATGACAGCCCGGACAGCGCGTAGCCGATGATGCACCACATCCATTGAAGCAAATCGTTTCTTAATGTACGCCAGAATATCCGAAGGGTTTCCAGAGGATTTCGCAGGATATCATTTACCGAATAATAGTTGCCTCCGGTTATTGAAGACTGGATCGCGTGACCGGGGAAGGCCGACATCACCCGATTATACAGGGACGTAAAGTTGAAGGCAACCAGCGTCACCAGGCAAATCGCCGCAGCAAACCCAATCATGCCCCATTTCCGCTTCCCGCTGCCAAACCGTCGGGCAGGGATCAGGAACGTCAGGAGAAGCATCGCGCTGTACACCACCTTTGCCGGGGTCAGCAGCACGCCGGGGATCAGCAGCCAGAGAAAATCCTTTTTTGTCATTTTCCCTTCGGCGGTATACTCCCGGATCAGGGACGCGATAAACAAGAACGCCATTGCGTTAATAAAGGTATCATAGGAAAAGGATGCCGCCTGCTGCAACGTCATGGGCAGCAGTGCCGCCAGTGCCATCAACGCTTTGAATCTGGGGATCCGCTTCACGGCAAAATAGATACAAACCGTAAAAAAGATCAGGTTCGTCAGTCTCCCCAAATAAAAAATTCCAAGAAAATTCAGATTCAGCAAACGGCCAATCGCCAAGCCGATGGCCTGGGGGAGATACTCGATGGGATAGGAAAGTCCCGATCTCGGCTGGGGGATCTGAATCTGCGCTCCTTCCGGGTTCAGCGTCAGATCCTCTGTCATAGCCCGCAGATACGCGCTGGAAGCATTTTTATGAGGTGTCAGCTCCGAATAGTCAAAGTGGGCCGCATCTCCCATCTCCGAACGGTCATCCCACCGGAAGATAAGGTAATTTGACAGCTTGTATGACGACTGGTAGTGGTATCCCTCATCCGGAGGCGACAAGGGGGTGATTGCCATCATGTAAAAAATACCGATCACCAGCACCGATATTGCCGCGGCTTTCTCTATTTTCGGTCTGCCCAGCACAATCCATGAAATCAGGCCCATGACCGCCAGGTTCATCAGAGCCATGACGCAATGGGAAAAAGCGGAGATCAGGTGAACCTGACTAAAGCATTCTGTCCTGACGCAGACAATCCCGAAATAAATTGCGGCCCGCAGGAAGAAGATCCCGCAAACCAGCAGAAAACCTCCGCAAACGACCTGCCGCCACCATTTTTCATCCTGCAAAAAGCGTACCGTCTTTCCGGTTTTCTTTTCGTACCATGCCTTTGTCAAAAACGCCAGCTTCACCAGCAGCAGACACACCGCCGCGTATGCAAGCGGCACCGTCCTGCGCCAGGTCCAGTATTCCCGAAGCAGCGTACACTGATATATTAGGCTGCTGTCCGACACCGCGCCGTCCACCGTAAGGGCCCCATAGCGCAGCAGTTCTTTTTCGGAACAGAAAATTCCAAAATTAGACTGTTCAGCGGAGGTAATCCTTATCTCCAGGAACGCCTCCTGTCCCGCTTCTGCCGCAAATAAAAATTCCAGGGATACTTCCCCGTTTTCCGGCAGCTCCGCCAGGGAGACCGCGCCGTCATAGTAGACCTGACCGCTTTCCTGGCCCAATACTTCTATCCGTATCGTATCCGCTCCCTGCTCATCCGGTTTCGTGAAAAACAGGTTCATTCCTACAATTGGGCTGTCAACAGGCACTGTCTGCAGGAACTCCCGTCCCATGAGAATCATTTCCGAATCCGCATCCGCGCCTGCCGCCTGCCCCGTCCGGTATTGCTTTGGGACGATTTCATAGAGCGACAAGGTCGCCGCGAAAAACAATACGCACAAAACCAGGGACGCAAGAATCCCGAAGCGCTTCTTTTTGGTGCTCACACAATCACTTCCTAATTCTTATCCAGCATCCTGTCCTATATTCTACTTGCTTTCCGGTCAAATTGCAACCCTAATTTACTGTGAAACCTTCTTCCGAGAACGCTTCCAAAAAGGCAGACTATCCGTATGGTAGAAAAGAAGGTCGTTTTGCGGCATGGAATCAGGCCGTCAGAACAGGTGTGGCAACTGTTACCTGGTAGCCCAGTTTTTTAACTTCCTCAGCTTGCGCACGAATTCCGCTACGGTTTCATTCCTGGAGGCGCCGGGCACGGCATGGACATATACTGGGAAGCCGTTTTTCCGGCTTCCCTGCTGGAAAGCTTCGCATGCCGCTTCCCAGCAATGTCGCTGCGGATATATAGCAGATTTGCACAATTATTGCATATTGCACAAAATATTTTTATTGATTTTATATAATTTTCCATCTTGAAAAATCCAAATGCTTGTGCTAAATTATAGTCAGAAAGGGTGATACCAATGTACAGGTAACGCTCAGGAAGCAAATCAAATCGCTTCCAGGCGGCAGTTCCGAAACTCAGCAGAGCTTCACACACGGTGATTCTCGCTTATGAGAAAGATGAAATGGATGTGGATGGAAGGCGCTGGCAGGAAGGAAATGAGCCGTAAAAATCTATAGAAAGAGAGGTTAACCAAGGATGTTAGATAATAAGAGCGAACAGAAGTAACCCCTGGCTGTTTGGTTGTGGAAAACAGTCAGGGGTTATTTCTTTTTTCTCCTATTTCTTTTGGGACCCGGGCCATGCCCGTTATGTATATGCGACCTAAGGAACCTCTGAATAAATCGTCTGCGGTCGAATGGCGGATCTTTTGCCCCATTCGTGCAGTGTTAAAAGTGGGAAATACATACAGTATTCCCCCACTTTTAACACTTTCGACTGTGGCCAAATCTCTCGCCATCGACTCTTGTCGATTTAATCAGAGGTTCCCTAATATTGTCTGAAACGTTACCGAGCGTATCTTTTCCAGAGATCCGACCGGTTTCGTCACGCACGTGCCCCGGGCCATGCCCGGTATTTTTTTCGCGTCAAATTGACTTTTTTTCCCCGCTGTGTTATCGTATTACGGAAATATGTTATGGAGGCGGGAAATTGGAAAAAATTGAATCGCCGCTCTTTACCAATAAAACGCTTTGCAGGCTGATCCTTCCCCTGGTCATCGAGCAGGGGCTGGCCATTCTGGTGGGTATGTGCGACGGGGTGATGGTGTCCTCGGTAGGGGAGGCAGCCATCTCCGGCGTGTCTCTGGTGGACATGATCAACAACGTGGTGCTGAACCTGTTTGCCGCCCTGGCCACCGGCGGCGCGGTAGTCACCAGTCAATACCTGGGGGCACGGCATCAGGATAGTGCCCGGACTTCCGCTGGACAGTTGGTGACCATGGCCTTTCTGTTTGGACTTACCGTCATGGGGCTGTGCCTTATGCTGGCAAAGCAGCTTCTAAAGCTGTTTTTCGGTTCCATTGAAGCGGATGTGATGGATTCGGGGCTTATCTATTTCCGGATCACCGCTCTGTCCTTCCCTTTCATCGCTTTGTATAACGCCGGCGCGGCAATTTTCCGGAGCATCGGCAACAGCAAGGTCTCCATGAAGGTCAGCCTTCTGATGAACGCCATCAATGTGTTCGGAAACGCCCTGTGCATCTATGCTCTGCACATGGGAGTCGCCGGTGTGGCTGTCCCCACCCTCGTTTCCCGGGCGGTGGCATCCTTTGTCATTTTGGGCCTTGCCGCCGGGAAAAAACAGCCTCTCCGGGTGGAAAAGGGAAACCTGCTGCCTCTCCGGAAAGACATGATGAAGAAAATTCTCCACATAGGCATCCCCTCCGCCTTTGAAAACAGCCTGTTTCAGCTGGGACGGGTAGTTGTAGTGAGCATGATCGCTCTGTTCGGCACCGTGGAGACCTCCGCTAACGCGGTGGCAAACACCCTGGACTCTCTGGGCATTATCATCGGTCAGGCCATGGGTCTTGCCATGGTGACGGTGGTGGGTCGGTGCATAGGCGCCGGGGACACCCGCCAGGCAGTGTATTACGCCAAAAAGCTGCTGCTCTGGGTTTACCTGATCCAGGGCGTTGTAAACAGCCTGCTGATTCTGTTTGTAAATCCTCTGATTGGTCTGTACAGCTCCCTCTCTCCGGAGACGGTGGCTCTCGCCCGGACTCTGGTGCGGATCCACGCCGGATGCGCCATTGTGCTGTGGCCCGCGTCCTTCGTCCTGCCCAACGCCCTTCGGGCTGCCAACGACGTCCGGTTTACCATGGTTGTCAGTATTGTCTCCATGGCATTCTGGCGGGTAGGCTCCTCCTGGCTGCTATGCGTCCATTTCGGCATGGGCGCGGTGGGTGTCTGGATCGCTATGGTGCTGGACTGGATCTGCCGCACTGTCTTCTTCATCACCCGCATGGCTGGGGGCAAGTGGAAACAGCAATATATGGCTGGAGGCTAATATGGATAGATACATTGTATTTGATGTAGAGACCCCCAATTCCCGGAACCACCGGATGAGTTCCATTGGCGTATCCGTGGTGGAGGATGGCCGGATCGTAAAAGAATTCGGCACCCTGGTAAACCCGGAGTGCCCTTTTGCCCAGTTTAATATTGACCTCACCGGCATCACGCCGGAAATGGCCGGGGCGGCGCCTCCCTTCCCTGAGGTGTGGAAAACCCTGAAACCCATCTTTGACAGCGGGATCCTGGTAGCCCATAACGCCCCCTTTGATATGAGCGTGCTGGCAAAGTGCCTCCAGGGCTATGGCATCCATTGGAAGCCCGCTGCCCAATATCTCTGCACCTGTCAAATGGGCAGGGCGTTTTACCCCCAGCTTCCCAACCACAAGCTGAATACGCTGTGCGATTTCTGCGGCATCCCCCTGGATCACCACAAAGCGGAGAGCGACAGCTCCGCCGCTGCCCAGCTGCTGATCCGCTACTTAGAGGGCGGCCTCTCCCTCCGGCGGTTCCTCCGGAACTATGATCTGACTCAGATCCGCACGATGGGAAGATGGTGACGCGGCTCCCGCTATGCCGCGCCGCCGTTTACGGGACGCAATCGGAAGAATGCGTAGGGCGCGCCAAGTCGTCGCACCCTGCGCATTTTAACTGCTCGCTTCCGCTTATCACGTCTCCCCGCTTTTCGCCGCCTGTCTGCGGTACTCCCGGGGGCTCATATGGGTAATTCGCTTAAACGTCTGGCAAAAAACACTGATGGAAGAAAATCCGGACAGCACGGACACCTCCCCGATGGGATGGTTGGTCATGCGAAGCAGACTTTTGCTTTCCTCCACCCGGCGCTCTGTCAGATACCGAATAGGCGAAACGCCGAAGCTCTCCCGGAAGGTATGGGCAACGTAATACTTATTCTGGTGGGCAGCCTCCGCAAGCTGCTCCAGGGTAAGGGTTTCCTGGAAATGGCTGTCGATATAATTTTTCACCGCGGCGCATTCCGGACTGATGTATCCGGCTGCCGCAGGCGATACCCCCACCTGCCGGTAGCTGAGAATGCAAATGAGAATGATGTTCAGCAAATTCTGGCAGATGGACGCGTGCTCCGGCTCCTTCCACTGCACTTCCTCCAGTAGCAACGCCATATACTGCCGGATCCTGCCGGTGGAGCAGGGAATCCGGATCTCGTCCCCATCCAGAACCGTACTCTTCCCAACGAAGCGCATTCCCTCGATGCCAAGGACAATGTATTCCAGCGGCATGGAAGCCAAAGACAACTCCGTATGCTCCACAAGAGGATTGATGATGATCAGGTCATTCTCCTGCACCTGACAGTAGTGCCCATTGACCAGAAACTGCCCCCTGCCTCCAGTGATGAAAAACAGTTCGCTGAAGGTGTGGGTATGGGTAATGCTGTGCCAGTCCCCTTCATACTTGGCCGAGGTCACATACAAAAGCCGCGCTCGAAGCGATCCTTCCTCCGGGGCGTCTCCGGTTGGCGTGTAGACAAACTCCAGCTCCCGCTGGGCGTTCAGAATATGACTTGGCGTCACGGCGGGCAAGTCGTACCGGCGATTGCTCATGCTTTCCACCTCCCTGCCTATATTTTACACGCTTCGTCGCGTTTTGGGAAGGGGGCAGCGTAATTTTTTTACAATTGCGTTTTCCGATTAAACGTCATTTTTAACGATATTTAACCCATAGATTTATGCATTCTGCACATTCTTCCAAAGGTTAAAAAATTGCTTTTGGGACAGTTGCCGACAATTTGTTTCGGGATCCGGAAATGTTTTCTGTCATATTTTATTGGATTAGAACAATTACACTAAAAAAGAACGCAAGCAGAAGCTTGGAACCCGCAGTGTTGTTTGCTATACTTAGATTGACGATATTGCGGTACGGTCTGTACCCAAATCGAAATCATGTATGGAGGAAAAAAGTATGAAAAAGCTCATTGCTCTGCTTCTCGCCTGCGTAATGGTGCTGGGTCTTGCTGCCTGCGGCAGCACCACTCCCGCTGAAACCGAGGCTCCCAGCACAGCCTCCGCGTCTCCCGCTGAAACCGAGGCTCCCACCGAGGCTCCTGCGGAAACAGCTGCGGAGATCACGGTTGCCGCTATCGAGACCGCCTACGGCGCCGAAATGTGGCAGAAGGTCGCCGAAGCTTTCACCGCCCAGACCGGCATCCAGGTCAACCTGACCACCGATAAGATGCTGGAAGATGTGATCGGGCCGTCCATGCAGGGCGGCGAATTCCCCGATGTGATCCACTTGGCTACCGGCCGTGAGGCTGGCCTCACCGAACAGTTCATCAAGGACAAGAACATCGCTGAGATCACCGATGTGCTGTCCATGACCGTGCCTGGCGAAGACAAGCTGGTCTCCGAAAAGATCGCCGACGGCTTCACCGACACCTCCCTGACCAATCCCTACAGCGACGGCAAGACCTACCTTGCCCCCATGTTCTACTCCCCCTGCGGCCTGTTCTACAACGCCGGCCTTTTCGAGGAAAAGGGCTGGACTGTTCCCACTACCTGGGACGAAATGTGGGAGCTGGGCGATAAGGCTATGGAGGAAGGTATCTACCTGTTCACTTACCCCACCACCGGCTATTTTGACACCTTCCTGTACGCTCTGATGTACTCCGTGGGCGGCCCGGAATTCTTTGAATCCGCCACCCACTATGAGGAGGGCATATGGGATACCGATGAGGCCAAGACCTGCTTCGACATCATCGCCAAGCTAGCTACTTATACCAATCCCATCACTCCTGCCCAGGCAAACGATCAGGACTTCACTCAGAACCAGCAGCTGGTGCTGGACAACAAGGCTCTGTTCATGCCCAACGGCACCTGGATTGTGGGCGAGATGGCGGATGCTCCACGGGCAGACGGCTTTGAGTGGGGCATGACCGCTCTGCCTGCCGTAGCGGAGGGCGGTGATGCTTACGCCTACACTTGGTTTGAACAGTCCTGGATCCCCGCCGGCGCTGAGCACATTGACGAGGCCAAGCAGTTCATCGCTTTCCTGTACTCCGACACTGCCTGTGCCATCTTTGCCGAAGCGGGCGCTATCCAGCCTGTGCTGGGCATTTCCGATATGCTGGAGGGCGACAACAAACTGTTCTACTCCATCTACGACACCGGCGCCAAGGCTGCCATGGGCAGCTTCGCTTCCTACGCCTCCGTTGCCGGCCTGGGCACCGTCCGGGAAGTGTTCCAGGATCCTATCAACTCCCTGGTCAACGGCGAACTGACCGAGGACGAATGGATCGAGTCCATCAAAGCCGCTTCCGATCTGATGCGAGCCAACCTTCAGGGCTGATAGCCAAGACAAAATAGAGTAACCTTGGGCGGTGAGCGCAAATCGCTCACCGCCCTTTCCTTCCGGCAGAAAGGAGCTGTTTTTATGCTGAAAAGCAAAGGCCGCAGCCGTTTTCTATTCCTGTGCATTGCTCCTGCGGTGGTTTTGTTCGTCGTTTTCATGATCGTCCCCACTCTGAATGTATTCCGCATGTCCCTGTACGAGCGGGGCGCTTATTCCCCCACGGAAACCTTTGTGGGTCTTAGCAATTTTCGGACGCTGTTTCAAGATTCCAAGTTCATTCGCTCCATGCAGAATACCATTTTGCTGATCATCGTTGTGACCGTGATCACTTTTTTCTTTGCTTTGACATTTGCCGCCATTCTCACCCGGGAAAAACTGAAAGGGCAGGATTTCTTCCGGGTCATTTTCTATATCCCCAACATTTTGTCCATCGTCGTCATTTCCGGCATTTTCTCCGCTATCTATAAGCCGGAGAACGGAATGCTCAACACCCTGCTCTCCTTTTTCTCCGGACACAACGTCCAGGTGCTTTGGAAGGACGCCAAACTGGTCATGGTGAGCATTGCCATCGCCATGGTCTGGCAGGCTGTCGGCTACTACATGGTCATGTATATGGCTTCCATGTCCAGCGTTCCCCTGAGCCTGTATGAGAGTGCCAGTCTGGACGGTGCTGGCCGTCTGACCCAGTTTTTCCAGATCACCATTCCGCTGATCTGGACCAACATCCGCACCACATTGACCTTCTTTATCATCTCCAATATCAACATGGCTTTCCTGTTTGTCAAGGCCATGACCTCCGGCGGTCCCGGCGGAGCCTCCGAGGTGGCGCTGAGCTTTATGTACAACCAGAAGGATGCCGGCCTGTACGGCTACTCCATGGCCGCGGGCGTTGTGATTTTCCTGTTCTCCTTTGCCCTGTCCGCACTGGTTAACCGGGCGACCAAGCGGGAACCCCTGGAATTCTAAGGAGGTGCCGAAATGAAACCGGAAAAAAGCCGCGCTTCCGAAGCGCTTTATAAAACCTTTATCTACCTGATCCTGATCCTGCTTGCCATTTCCATCCTGGTTCCGGTGGCCTGGGTATTTCTTGCCTCCATCAAGGAAAACAGCGAATTCTACGGCAATCCATGGGCGCTGCCCATGGGCGTCCACTGGCAGAATTTTGTGGATGCCTGGAACGCCGCGAAAATGGGGCAGTACATGATCAATTCCGTCCTGGTGACCGCTCTGGCTCTGGCTCTGCTGCTGGTGGTGGCGCTGCCTGCCGCCTACTGTCTGTCCCGCTTTCAGTTTCGTGGGAGGAAACTGCTGAACACCGCCTTCATGGCCGGTCTGTTTATCAACGTCAACTATATTGTCGTGCCCATCTTCCTGATGCTCCGGGACGGTGACACATGGCTGAAAAAAGTTCTGGGCAGCGGTTTTCTGCTGAACAATCTGTTTGTTCTCGCTGTGGTATATGCCGCAACGGCTCTGCCCTTCACCATCTACCTGCTCACCGGCTACTTTGCCACCCTGCCCCACGACTATGAAGAAGCCGCCTACATTGACGGAGCGAGTTACGGAAGAGCCATGGTGAAGATCATTTTCCCTATGGCTCAGCCCTCAGTCATTACCATCATTCTGTTTAACTTTCTGTCCTTCTGGAATGAGTATATCATTTCCATGACCCTGATGAGTTCCGCAAAAGGAACCAAAACGCTGCCAGTGGGATTGCTGAATCTGATGCAGGCTCAGCAATCGGCGGCACAGTATGGGATGATGTACGCAGGACTTGTCATGGTTATGCTTCCCACCCTGATCCTGTATATCTGCGTGCAGAAGAAACTGACCCAGGGTATGACCGTCGGCGGTCTGAAAGGGTGATCCCGCGAACCACGCGCAAGCCGATGAGCCGCTTTTCGCGGCGACACAGGCGGAGATTTCCTCAAACGCCGCGTCGGGATCTCCGCATGAAACAGTAACCACATGATTGCGGCAGAATGGAGATTGTTATGGCACATTTTTGGAAGAAGCATACGGTTCTCCGGATCCTCCTGATCGCCCTTTCCTTTGCCGCGGGGATCGCCATGGTGATCCTGGGCTGGAAAATGACCGGAGCGCTGAAAGGCCTGGGTTTGATGTGCCTGGGAACATTGTCAGTGCTGCTGGCGCTGATGATCTACAATGCCCCCTTTGAGGATTAAACTGGCAAGGAGAATCCACATGAACGACACGAAATCAACCGGACGCGTCACCATCCCCACCGACCTGGATGTGGTTCCGGAAACTCTGGAGCTGATGCGTCGCTGGGGCGCCGACGCCATTCGCGACTGCGATGGAACCGACTTTCCCCAGGCGCTGAAAGACGTAGGGGCAAAGGTGTACTCCACCTACTATACCACCCGCAAGGATAACGCCTGGGCCAAGGCTCATCCGGAGGAGATCCAGCAATGTTATATTATGACAGGCTTCCATACGGCCACGGTTGGCCCACTGTCCATTGCTCTGATGAAAGGGATTTCCCCGGAACTGATGCAGATAAACACCCGGGACGACATCCAGCGCTGGTGGGAGGTCATGGACCGAACCACCGGGCTGCCGGTGCCCCCTGAGCAATGGCGCTATGACGGGAAAATAGGCTGCGTGGTGATCGATTCTCCCCAGCCCTTTCATGAATACACCGTATCCTTTCTGGCCTATCTGATCTGGGATCCGGTGCACATGTACAATGCCGTTACCAACAACTGGCAGAACTTTGAACATCAGATCACCTTTGATGTTCGTCAGCCGAAGACCCACGCCTTTACCATGGAGCGTCTGCGCGGATTCATCGCTGACCATCCTTATGTCAATGTCATCCGTTACACCACCTTTTTCCACCAGTTTACACTGGTGTTTGACGAGCTGCGGCGGGAAAAATATGTGGATTGGTACGGTTACTCCGCTTCGGTGTCTCCTTACATTTTAGAGCAGTTTGAAAAAGAAGCGGGCTACCCCTTCCGCCCCGAATATATTATTGATCAGGGCTACTACAACAACCAGTACCGGATCCCCTCCCCTCAGTTCAAGGACTTCCTGGCGTTCCAGCGCCGGGAGGTAGCGAAGCTTGCCAAGGAAATGGTGGACATCACCCACGAGCTGGGGAAGGAAGCCATGATGTTCCTGGGGGATCACTGGATCGGCACAGAGCCTTTCCTGGAGGAATTCAAGTCCATCGGTCTGGACGCGGTGGTGGGCAGCGTAGGCAACGGCTCCACCCTCCGGCTGATCTCTGACATTCCCGGGGTCAGGTACACCGAGGGTCGGTTCCTGCCCTATTTCTTCCCGGATACCTTCCATGAGGGGGGCGACCCTGTGGG